>JBMDXU010000215.1:0-21674 GCA_048594485.1 Pseudactinotalea sp.
GAGGGGAGAGCCAGGGGGTCCGTCGGCCCGACCCGACGACGACGCCTGGTCCCCCGACCCGCCGCGTCCTGCGCACGGGTCCGAGCCGGACGAGCCCGCCCCGGTCACACGCCGCTCTCTGCGTGACGCCCAGGACCGGGCCGACGAGACCGGACCGGTGAGCGCGCCGCGCGGCGACGACCGATCCGCGCTGGTGCTCGAGGATCCCGAGCCCGCCGAGGCGACCGGCCGTCGTGCGCACGCGACTCGCGAGCACGTCCGGTTGCGGGACCACGTCGCGGAGCGTCTGCACGTGCTGCGGGCGCCCGTCGTCGAGGTCGCCGGGCGCACCCGGGACCAGCTCGAGACCGAGCTGCGCAACCGGCTGATCCGGCCGCCGTCGGGATCGGCGCTGATCGGCTGGGCGGTGACGCTCGCGGTCACCGCGATCGCGGCCGTGCTGCGGTTGCTGTACCTGGGCCGCCCGGGCCGGATCGTGTTCGACGAGACGTACTACGTCAAGCAGGCGTACTCGCTGCTGACGCTGGGCTACGAGGGGAACTGGCAGGACACGGCGGACGACGAGCAGCCGAACGAGCTGTTCGCGGCGGGTGACTACTCGAGCCTGGAGACGAACGCCGACTACGTGGTGCACCCGGCGGTCGGGAAGTGGATGATCGCCGCAGGCCTGCGACTGCTCGGCCCGAACGACCCGGTGTCGTGGCGGATCGCCGCGGCGGTGGTGGGCACGCTGTCGGTGCTGCTGCTGATCCGTGCGGCGCGGCGGATCTTCGGGTCGACCGTGCTGGCGGGGACGGCGGGACTGCTGCTGGCCATCGACGGCAACCACCTCGTGATGTCGCGCATCTCGATCCTCGACATCTTCCTGTCGTTCTGGGCGCTGGCCGCGTTCCTCGCGGTGCTCGTCGACCGGGACTGGCACCGCCGTCGACTGGCGCGCGCCGCGGCCGCCGAGCTCGATGCCGAGGGTGCGTACCGAGATCCGTGGGGGCCACGGGTCGGTTTCCGGCCCTGGCTCCTCGTCGCCGGTGTCTGCCTCGGGCTGGCGTGCGGGGTGAAGTGGTCGGGGATCTACTTCGTGGCCGCGTTCGGGCTGCTCGTGGTCGCGTGGACGATCACCGCCCGGCGGGCGGTGGGGGTGCGCTTCTGGGTCGGGGGTGGCGCGCTGCGCGACGGCGTCCCGGCCTTCCTGCTGATGGTGCCGGTGGCGGCTGCCGTCTACGTGGCCACCTGGCTCCCGTGGTGGCTCAACCCCGGCTCCTACATGCGGCAGTGGGCGGCGACGACGAACGCCGAGGCCGAGCAGCCCGAACGACCGTGGATGCCCGACTGGCTGAACTCCTGGTGGGAGTACCACCTGCGGATGTGGGACTTCCACAACAACCTCACGAGCGAGCACACCTACCAGTCGCACCCGGCCGGGTGGCTGATCCAGTGGCGGCCGACGTCGTTCGCGTGGCGGGCCGTGGAGAGCGGCGACGGCGCCTGGCAGACCTGCGGCGCCGACCGGTGCGCCGGCGCGATCCTCTCGGTCGGCAACCCGATCATCTGGTGGGGCGCCGCGCTGGCGCTCATCCTGGTGCTGTGGGCGGCGTTCCGCCGTCACGACTGGCGGGCCTGGGCGATCCTCGCGGGCTACGCGGGTGGCTACCTCCCGTGGTTCGCCTACGCCCACCGCACGATCTTCACCTTCTACGCCGTCGCGTTCGTGCCCTACGTGGTGCTGGCGCTCACGTACGGCATCGGCGAGCTGCTCGGCCCGAAGGACGTGCCGATGCGCGATCGGCGACCGGGAATCTGGGCGGCCGCCGCCGTCGTCATCGCCGCTGTCCTCGTGTCGGCCTTCTTCTGGCCGATCTGGACCAATCAGTGGGTGCCCTACTGGTTCTGGAAGCTGCACATGCTGCTCCCCACCTGGGTCTGACACCGACCCCGACGGCGCAGCGGTGAGCGAGCGTCCACCCAGCGGGGCCAGGTGGACGCTCACTCACCGCTCTCGCGGAGCGGCGTGCCTCAGAGGTGGGCGGGCTTGCCGAAGGCGGCGGTGTCGGGGTCGCCGCCGGTGCGCTCGCCGCGCTCGAGGCCCTCGATCGCGTCGATGTCCTCGGGCTCGAGGTGCACACCGAGGCTGGCCCAGTTCTCCTCGATGCGCGACGGCGTCACGGACTTGGGGATGACGATGTTGCCCTGGGCGATGTGCCAGGCGAGCACGACCTGAGCGGGCGTGGCGCCACGCTTCTCGGCGATGTCGGCGAGCACCGGGTCGTCGAGGAGGCCCTTGCCGGAGCCGAGCGGCGACCACGCCTCGGTCGCGATCTGGTGCGCGCTGTTCCACGCGCGCAGCTGCTCGATCTGCAGGTACGGGTGGCACTCGACCTGGTTGACCACCGGCACCACGCCGGTGGCGTCGATGATGCGCTGCAGGTGGTCGGCGTGGAAGTTCGAGACGCCGATGGACCGCACGGCGCCCTGCTCCTGCAGCGACACCAGCGCCTTCCAGGAGTCGACGTAGAGGTCGAACGACGGCGCGGCCCAGTGGATGAGGTAGAGGTCGACGGCGTCGACGCCGAGCTTGCCGATCGAGGTCTCGTAGGCGCGCAGGGCGGAGTCGTAGCCCTGGTCGGCGTTCCACAGCTTGGTGGTCAGGTAGATGTCGTCGCGGGCGACGCCGGAGGCCTCGATGGCACGGCCGACGCCGCGCTCGTTGCCGTAGACCGCAGCGGTGTCGATCGACCGGTAGCCGGCGGCGAGCGCCGCCTCGACGGCCGGCTGCGCCTCGTCGTCGGGCACCTGCCAGACGCCGAAGCCGAGCTGCGGGATCGTCGTGCCGTCGGAGAGCGGGATGTCGGGCGAGGTGAAGGTTCCAGTCACGCCCAGCAGGCTAGCGAGGTTCGGGCCGGGGACCGCAATCGCGCTGGTCAGTGCCCGAGCACCGGACGGCGGGACCACGCCAGGCCGCGGGCGTCCCAGAGCGCGGTGTGCGCCGGCAGGTCCTCGGCGAACGCCTCCCAGTCCCGCACCTGCGGGTCCGACCACGCGACCTCCGCGAAGGCCGCGAGCCGCGGCAGCAGCATCGAGAAGAGGTCGTCCTCGGTCTCGATCGTCTCGGTCCACAGCGGTGCCTCGACGCCGAGGATCCGGTCCGGAGGGAGCCCGGCGAGCACGGTGTCGGGGTCCCAGTCGTAGGCGTCGCGGACGTCGATGATGCCCGCCCAGGTGAGCCCGAGCCGGTCGGACGGCTCGTGCTTCATGTCGAGATAGGTGCGGTTGCCGGGGCTGAGGATCACGTCGTGCCCGCGACGGGCGGCGGCCACCACCTCGGCGCCGTCGCCGGTGCTGATCCACATCTGCACCACCGACCGGGTGTCCAGCAGCGCCGGCGCCGCCTCCTGCCAGAACACCGGCCGCCTGCCGTGCCGGAGAACGAGGGCCTCGACGTGCTGGATGAACGCCGTGTACTCCTCGCCGCTCAGGTGCTCGACCTCGTCGCCGCCCACGTGCAGGAACTCCCCGGGTGTCTGCGCCACGAGTGCCGACACGACGTCCTCGAGGAAGCCCGCCGTCTCGGGCAGCTCCAGCCGCAGGGTCGAGTGCCCCACCTCGGTGCCGGTGTAGGCGCCCGGGCTGACCCCGTCGGGGTTGAGCCCCGGGACCGCGTGCAGCGCGGCGTGCGTATGCCCGGGCAGGTCGATCTCGCCGACGACGGCGATGCCCCGCTCGGCTGCGTGCTCCACCAGCGCCTGCAGGTCGGCAGCGGTGAGGAACCCGCCGCCCTCGCCCCCGACCTGGGTGTCCTTGGACGTCTCCGTCAGCTCGGGCCGGTTCCGCACCTCGAACCGCCACCCCTGGTCGTCGGTCAGGTGCAGGTGCAGCACGTTGAGCTTGTAGAGCGCCGCGAGATCGATGACCTTCCGGATCGTGTCGGGTCCGAAGAAGTGGCGGGAGATGTCCAGCATCAGCCCGCGCCACCGGTAGCGCGGGGCGTCGGTGATCTCCATCGCGGGGACCGACCCACCGGTGAGCTCGAGGAGCTGGTCGTGGGTCGCCCGCGCCGCCGCCGCCCCGCTCTCGCCGGCGCGAGCGACGACCGACGAGCCGGACACCGACAGCGAGTACGAGCCGTCGTCCGGCTCGCCGTCGACGGACATCGTCAGCATCGAGGAGAACCCGTCGGTCACGCAGGGCTCGCCGTCGACGAGCTTGAGCTCGACGGGGGCGGGGATCAGTGGCAGGTTCACGCCCTCAGTCTGGCCCAGACCACCGAGCCGGCCGCGCCGTCGATCACCGATCTCGTCGCGCGGAGGGACCGGCGCCGATCCGGAACTCGTTCCGGAACCTTACGAGCAGCTGCAGGTCGCGCAGCAGGGATCGGCCGCGGGCGGCGTGCTCGAGCTGCTCGAGGGTCCGCTGCGGCGGCGTGATCGTCCACCTCGCCCGCGTCTGCCCGTCGTGCTCGCTCCACATGCGGTGCCCGGTCTGCGGTGGCACGACGAACGTGTCCCCGGCGACGTGTCGTCGTGGCGGCTCGCCCGCGAGCTCCACGGTGAGCACACCCTCCAGCACCTCGAACTCCTCGGTCTGGCTGGGATGCCAGTGCATCGGCGGTGCCGCTCCCGCGGACCACCGCGACTCCAGCACGAGCCGTTCCCGACCGTCCTCGAGCACCTGCAGGGTCTGGCCCGGACCGAGCCGGATCTCGCTCACGATCGCTCGCTCGCCAGCTCCTGCACCGCGGTCAGCACAGCGCGGTGGAACGTCGGGTACGCGTAGTGCATGCCGGCGAGCTCGGCGATCGGGACGCGGGCATGGACGGCGAGCGTCAGCATGCTCAGCACCTCGCCGCCCCACGGCCCGGCCGACGTCGCGCCGACCAGCACGTCGTTGTCGGCCACGAGCTTGATGAACCCGTCGTTGCCCGGTCCGTGGATCCAGCCGCGGCTGGAGTCGGCGAGCGGGGTGACGGCGGTGCGCACGTCGAGCCCCGCGTCCCGGGCCCGCTGCTCGCTCAGCCCGACCGACCCGATCTCCGGATCGGTGAAGGTGACCCGGCCGACCGCGCGGTAGTCCGCGGTCGGGCCCGCGCCCGGAGTCAGGACGTCGGCGACGGCGATGTCGGACTGGTACATCGAGACGTGCGTGAAGGCACCCTTCCCGGTGACGTCGCCGATCACCCACAGGCCCTCGGCGGCGCGCATGCGCTCGTCCACCTCGACGGCACGGCCGACCTCGAGGCCGACGGTGCCGAGGCCGAGACCGTCGAGGTTCGGGGTGCGTCCGGCGGCGACGAGGATCTCGGACGCGCGCACCTCGCCGTCGGCCAGCGTGACGAGAACGCCGTCGGCGTCCCGGTCCACCCGCTCGATCCGCACTCCGGTGCGCACCTCGATGCCCTCGCGCCCGAAGACCTCGGCGAGCAGCGCACCGCTCTCGGGCTCCTCGGGACCGAGCAGGCGCGGTCCGACCTCGAGCACGGTGACCCGGGTCCCGAACCGCGCGAGCACCTGGGCGAGCTCGCACCCGATCGGCCCGCCACCGATGACGACCAGGGACTCGGGCAGCTCCGTCAGCTGCACGACGTCGCGGTTGGTCCAGTACCCGGCCTCGTCGAGCCCGTCGATGGGGAGGCGCGCGGGGGCGGTGCCCGGGTCGAGGATCACGCCGCGCCTCGCCTCCAGCACCTCGTCGCCGACGACGACGCGCCGCGGCCCGTCGAGGTGCCCTCGCCCACGGACGATGCGGACGCCGTCGCCCTCGAGCCGGCCGGCGGCCGCGGCGTCGTCCCAGTCCGTCGTGACGTCGGTGGCGATGTGACGGGCGACCGCGCCCCAGTCCGGGACCACCTCGACGGCGCCCGCCAGCTCCGGGACCCGCCGCGCCTCGGCGAGCGCCGACGCCGCCCGGACCATCGACTTGGTCGGGATGCAGCCGTAGTAGGGGCACTCGCCACCGACGAGATGCATCTCGACGCCGACGACCTCCAGGCCCTCCCGCGCCAGCCGCCCCGCGGCGTGCTCACCACCCGGTCCCAGCCCGACCACGACGACGTCGACCTCGCTCATGCCCACAGCCTCGCACCGCTGGCGGCCCGCCGTCACCCACTCGCGCCGACCGTCCTGTCGTCGTCCGGGCCTCCGGGCACATAGCCTGGCGGAATGGGTAGCAGCGGGTACGTCCATCCCGGTGAGGAGTTCACCCGGGACACCTCCTACATCGAGTCGCGGATCACGGTCGACGGCGACGACGGCTGGCCCGTCGAGGCGGGCCGGTACCGGCTCGTGGTCGCGCGTGCGTGTCCGTGGGCGAACCGGACGATCATCGTGCGGCGCCTCCTCGGGCTCGAGGACGCGATCTCGATGGGCATGTGCGGCCCGACGCATGACATGCGGTCGTGGACGTTCGACCTCGACGAGGGCGGGCTCGACCCGGTGCTCGGGATCCACTGGCTGGCCGAGGCCTACTACCGACGTGTCCCCGGCTACCCGAAGGGGATCACCGTCCCCGCCGTCGTCGACATCCCGACGGGCGCGGTCGTGACGAACGACTTCCCCCAGATCACCCTCGACTTCTCCTCGGAGTGGACGGCGTTCCACCGCGACGGCGCCCCGGACCTCGTGCCGGATGCGCTGCGCGAGGAGATGGAGCCGGTGATGAAGCGGATCTACACCGAGGTCAACAACGGTGTCTACCGGTGCGGGTTCGCCGGCTCGCAGGACACCTACGAGGCCGCGTACGACCGCCTCTTCACCGCGCTGGACTGGCTCGAGGAGCGGCTCGCGACGCGCCGCTACCTCATGGGGGACCTCATCACCGAGGCGGACGTGCGCCTGTTCACCACGCTGGCCCGGTTCGACCCGGTCTACCACGGGCACTTCAAGTGCAACCGGAACAAGCTGATCGAGATGCCGAACCTGTGGGGCTACGCGCGCGACCTGTTCACCACACCCGGCTTCGGGGACACGACCGACTTCGTGCAGATCAAGCAGCACTACTACGAGGTCCACACCGACATCAACCCGAGCGGCATCGTCCCGGCCGGCCCGGATCTCGACGACTGGCTGGAGCCGCACGGGCGCGAGTCGTTGAGCAGCGCGAACCCGTGGGGCGAGGGTGGCACACCGCCCGGACCGCCGCGTCCGGAGGAGCTGGTCCCGCAGGACCACACACCGCTGCCCGGTGGTGTCGCGCCGAGCGCCTGAGGCTCAGCCGGCGACGAGGACGGCGACCAGACCGAGCAGCGGCAGCGTCCCCTGCGTCAGCGCGGGACGCAGATACTTCGCACCCGAGGTGATCAGCACCGCGGCGGCGGCCGCCATCGACGCCGTCGCTACGATCATCAGCACGAAGCCGGCCGGGTTCCCCACGACGTCGAGGACGACGCCGACGAACCCCACGATCGCGAGGAACAGGTTGTAGAAGCCCTGGTTGTACGCCATCGGACGGGTGGTCTCGGCGTCCTCCTGAGAGGCGAGCCCGAACCGCTTCCACACGGACGGCGACGTCCACCTCACCGACTCCATCACGAAGATCGCGACGTGCAGGGCCGAGGCGAGGGCGACGAGGATCCAGGCGATGACGTGCACGGCCCGACGCTACCGCGCTCCGGCCGCGTCGACCCGGTCATGTGCCCGGCTGTTGTCCCGTCTGCTCACGCAGCGACGGCGGAGCCATCAGCCGGTAGGAGTCGGTGAGGAGCTCGCCGACCTCCTCCCAGTCGGTGCGCTCGTCCAGCAGCAGGCCGATGACGTTCTCGCCCCACCCTCCTCGGAAGTAGGGCTCGCCCAGGTGCTCGAACGCCGTCACCTCCTCCGGCTCGCCGCGGAACGTGAGGCGGAAGCGCTGGTCCTCTCCCCCGAACACGTGCGCGATCGTGGCGCTGCCGACACGCCAGCGCTGCCCGACCCACGCCTTCTCCCGGGACGTGCCCGGCAGCCGGGCCATGATCGTGTCGAGACGGGCGAGCACGTCGTCGGGGACGGGCGGGCGGGTCGAGCTCACCGGGAGAGCGTGGCACCCGCCTCCGACAACGGCAGCCCGAGCAAGGCGTTCTCGACCACCTCGGCCAGCGCGGGATGGATCCAGTACTGCCCGCGGGCGACGTCGATCGCGCGCTGCCCGAAGCTGGCGGCCTGGATCAGCGGCTGGATGAGCGTCGAGGCCATGGTGCCGAGGCAGTGGGCGGCCAGGATCTCGCCGTCCGGCGTGGCGTGCACGACGAGGAACCCGTCGGTGTCCTCGAGCGCCCATCCGTAGGCCACGTCGCCGTAGGCCTGCTGCTTCGTGACGAACGTGGTGCCTGCGTCGGTCAGCTCGGCGGCCGTGGGTCCGAACCCCGCGACCTGCGGGTGCCCGAAGACGGCGTGGGGCACGAACCGGTGGTCGCTGCGCTGCGGCGGGCCGTCGATCCTGCCGAGCGCGACCGCGAGGTTGTGCGCGACGACCCGCGCCTCGTGGTTCGCGACGTGCTTGAGCATCCAGTGGGAGCACACGTCGCCGAGCGCCCAGGTGCCGGGCGCCGTCGTCCGCTGCTCGTCGTCGACGACGACGAAGCCGTCCTCGTCCAGCTCGATGCCGCCGGCCTCGACCTCCAGTCGCGCCCCGTTGGGCGTCCGGCCGACCGCGAGGAGCACGACCTCCGCCTCGACGAGCCGCTCGCCGTCCGGACCGTCGGTGCGGACCCGCCAGACGCCGTCGACCCGTTCGGCCGACACCACCCGGGTCGAGGTCCTGACGTCGATCCGCCGCCGCGAGATCGTGGTGTACGCCTCGCCGATCGTGTGCTCGGCGGTGGTGAGCAGTCGATCGGACCGTTGCACCTGGGTGACCTCGACACCGAACCCGTCGAAGACGTGCGCCATCTCGCACGCGACGAACCCGCCGCCGACGACGAGCATGCGCGGCGGCAGCGCGTCCATGCGCATCACCGTGTCGGAGGTGTGGAGACCGTGGGCGGGATCGGGGCGCTCCAGGCCCGGCACGTCGGGCAGCGCCAGCGCGCGGGACCCGGCCGCGACCACGACGTGCTCGCCCGAGACCTCGGTGCCGTCGGCGAGCACGAGCGTGCGCTCGGCGACGAAGCGGGCGTGCTGGTCGTACACGGTGACGAAGTCCTGGGACCGGCGGTACTGCTCACCGCCGTCGGCGATCGGGTCGATGCGCCCGAACACACGGTCGCGGATCGCCGGCCAGTCGACACCCGGCTCGGCGAACGTCACCCCGAGCCGTGCGGCATCGTCCGCCTCGACCACGCGGTCGGCGGGGAGCACGAGCATCTTCGTCGGGATGCACCCGACGTTGAGACAGGTCCCCCCGAACCTCCCCTCCTCGATGATCGCGATGTCGAGGTTCTCCAGCTCGGGGGTGATCAGCGAGTTGCCCGAGCCGGTCCCGATGATGACGAGGTCGTGGTGCGGCATGGGCTCAGCGTAAGGATGCGCGGAGGGCCGGGACGACGCGACGGCTCGGCGGCGTCGTCCTCACAGCAGCTCGCCGTCGACGTAGAACCACCGACCCGCCTCCTCCACGAAGCGGGACCGCTCGTGGAGGATGCCGAGTCGACCGTCGACGACGTAGGTCGCACGGAACTTCACGACGCCGTGGTCGTCGGCCGGGCGCCGTCGACCGTGTCCACGATCTGCAGGCCCCGCCACCGCGGGTTGTCGGAGAGATCGATGTCATCGGGCCGCGTCGACGGGTGCCAGGACTGCAGGATCCACGCGGCGTCGCCGTCCCGGTATGCGGCGAAGCGCGATCGCATCAGCGCTTCCGCGGTCTCCGGATGGTCCACCCGACCAGTGTCTCCCCGGCGCTCCCCGTGACACGCCCCTCAACGTCAAGAGCCACCGCGTTCTCGCGCGGTGGCTCTTGCACGTTGGTGGAGCTAGGGGGATTCGAACCCCCGACCTTCTCATTGCGAACGAGACGCGCTACCAACTGCGCCATAGCCCCAGGACCGGCGTCCAGGGTAGCACCTGGAGGCGGGTGCGACTGAATCCGAGGACGGCGTCCTCAGCCCACCGCGCGGCGGCGCGCGAGGACCGCCTGAAGGTCCATCGCGGGCTCGGTTGCGGCGGCCACGGGCTGCTCCTGCGGGGCGTCCTCGACCTCGTCGGTCACCGTCTCCACGGCGTCCATCTGCTCGGTCGGAGCGTCCATCACCAGCGGTGAGACGCTGCGGCGAGGGGCACTCTGCTTGAGCGTGTAGGCGGGCGGGGGCACCGGGACCGGGGTCCACCCGAGGGCGCCGGCCTCGGCGACCGGACGGCCGACCGGGGCCACCACGGGGGGCGCATCCGCATCAGCGATCAGCGAGGCGGGGTCCACGTCGACGCGCAGCTGCGGCCTCCCGGCGGCGCGAGCAGCGGTGGTGACCCGGGTGCGGGCGTTCGCGGTGATCGAGGTGACCTCGCGCTCCCAGCGCGCGTCCGCTGCGTCACCGGCGGCAGCGGCACGGCGGCCGAGCACGACGACACCGACGAGCAGGGCGGTCGACGCCACGCCACCCGCGATCGGCCAGGACAGCATCGTGTACCCGACCCAGGCGGCGACCGTGGCGACGAGCAGCAGCGCCGTCAGGGCGAGCCTGCGACGCGCGGCGGCGGCACGGCGGCTCGATGCCGCGGCGCGAGCCGCGCGGGCGGCGGCGAGGCGGCGTGCGTCGGCGGCAGCGAGCTGGCGATCCGCTGAGGTGCTCATGATGCTCTCCTGGCTGGTCCGTCTGTGGACGACGACGCTGCTGGTGCTCCCGGCGACCGTTCCCGCCCGGCGGCCCGCCGTCGCGACCACCCGCAGGTCGTCGGAGTAGCGGTCCTCCACGCGGGAGTCGACCACCACCTGCCGCGAACGGATCACGGCAGGAAGGATGTAGGCGAAGACGAGAACGACGATGCCGAGCAGGACCCACCCGGCGATGTCGTTCACGTCACGACGGTAGAGCCGCGTCGCGCCAACGCCCGGTCACCGCTGCGGCGTGTCTGAGAACGGTGGCGGATGAGGCGCCCCGGAGACCGACGACGTCCCGCCGTCAGGTCGACGATCGGCGGTCCAACCGGGCGAGCAAGCCGTCGCCGATCTCCTCGGCGGTGAGCGCGAAGGTGCGGTGATCGCACCAGACGCCGTTGATGTGCAGGTACCGCTTGCGCAGACCCTCGTCGCGGAACCCCAGCTTCTCCACCACACGCAGCGACGGCGCGTTCTCCGGCCGGATGTTGATCTCGACGCGATGCAACCCGAGCTCGCCGAAGCAGAAGTCGCACGCGATCGCGACGGCCCGGGGGATGTAGCCGTGCCCTGCCCACCGCTGCCCGATCCAGTACCCGATCGCCGCGCCCCGCAACGAGCCCAGCATCACCGAGGAGATCGTCAGGTGCCCGACCAGCTCGCCACCCACCTCGACCCCGAAGCTGTAGCCGCTGCCCTCGCGCGCCGCCCGCGCCTGCTCGCGCACGTACTGCCCGAACGTCGGACGCCGCGGCGCCGGCTCGGGCGAGGTGGCCTCCCACTGGTTCAACCAGTGGTGGTTCTCGCGACGCAACCGCTCCCACGCCGCCGCGTCACGACGGCGCAGCGGCCGCAGCCGCACGACGCCGTCCGTCAGGTCCACCGCTGCACTGTAGTGCGGACCGACGACGCCACGACGGCGAGACGCACGCGAGGTCATCGGGGTGCCGAGTGGCATTCGGGGCCGACGATGGGAGAGGGTGGAGGCATGTGGTCGGTGTCGTCCCTGGTCGTCGACGACGCGACCCTGGAGGTCGAGGACGCCAAGCACCTGCTGCGGACCGCCGTGCGCGAGCACCGGTCCGGGCGCTCCGCCCGTGAGCGCGCCGAGGCCGGTGCGGCGATCGCCGCCCACGCGAGCGAGATCGTGGCCGATGCCGGCTGCGTCAGCGTCTACGCCTCGCGACCGGCGGAACCCTCGACCGACGGTCTCATCAGCCTGCTGCACGAGCGCGAGATCGACGCACTGCTGCCGATGCTCGGCCCCGGTCTCAGCCGCGACTGGGCCTACCACCGCCCGGGCGAGCCGCTCGAGGTGCGCGCCCCCGGCCGCCCCCCGGACCCCAGCGGTCCCGGCCTCGGCGTCACGGCCCTCCACCGAGCCGACGTCATCTTCGTCCCCGCGCTCGCCGTCGACCGCACCGGCGTGCGGCTCGGCCAGGGTGGCGGCTGGTACGACCGCGTGCTGGAGCACCGGCGACCCGATGCCCCCGTCGTCGCGATCGTGTTCGCCGACGAGGTGAGCGACAGGCCACTCCCCCGCGCCCACCACGACCGACCGGTCGACGGCGTCCTCACCCCCGCCGGATGGTGGTTCGTCGGCGAGTGACCGCCGCGGGCCCCCGCCCTACCGGCCCGCACCCCGTCCACAGCGCACGTTGTGGGCCGCGAGCGCCCCGGGGGCGGTCCGATCTCGGCCGAGACGTGCGATCTCGAGCGGTCTCGTGCGGCCGTCGACGGCGTCGCCTCGCCGTGGGACCGCTCAGCCGGGTGGGCTGAGCGTCAGGGTGTCGACCGTCGCGGCGTCGACGGCCTCGACGGAGAACGCCCAGGGATACGTCTCGCCGTCGGCCCAGGAGCGGAACTGGTCGGAGTAGTGCGGCGACAGCGGATGACCGGAGTTGCCGGTCAGCTGGACCCAGGTCGAGGCGTCCCAGTCGGAGGCGTCGAGCACCATCCGCATCGAGGGCACCGCCGTCACGGTGAAGATCGGGTAGGTGGGCTCGCCGTCGAGGTCCTGCCAGGCGGAGGCGTCCCACCCGTTCGCGTTGACGATCGAGCTGCCGCCCGCCACCTCGATCGGGTCCGGGTTGACGATCGTGCGGATCACCCCGGGCGAGGCCTCACCGCCGAGGACCTCGTGCTGCGGTGCGGCCTGGTGCAGCGCGCCCCAGCGCCAGTCGGAGGGATCCTTGCCGAGCAGCACGGTGAGCTGGGTGCGTGCCGCGCTCAGCGCCTCGGCGAGGATCTGGTCGCGCTGCTCGACCTGCGTGAGGGTGGCCCGGTCGTCCCACCACGGGCTGTCCTCCTCCTCCAGGAGCGAGCGCACAGCCTCCAGCCAGCGTGAGCCACCGGAGGGCCGCTGATCCGCGGGGACCTGGTCCCAGAACGTCAGCCTGAGCAGGTTCGTCCAGACCGCCGCGAAGTAGGCGGCGGCCGCCGAGTCGGCGTCGTTCCGGTAGTCCCAGTCGTCGAGCAGATCCACGGCCCCCTGCGTGAACGCGATCTCCTGCGGGCTGTCGCCCTCGATCGCGACCTGGCGAAGCACGGGCACAAGCATCTCGGCGTAGGGGTTGACGTCGATGAGCTGGATGTCGGTCATGTGCTGCGCCGTCATCTCGACCCCGTCCGCGATGAGGCCCTCCAGGGCGTCACGGATCGCCTGCGAGCGGTACCCGTAGTCGAAGTCGCGGCTGAGGAACGGCTCCTCGCCCGGCGCCTCGACGGCCTGGTTGGCCGCCACCACGAAGCCTTCCTCCGGGTTGAGCACGCTCGGCATGTCGGCGGCGTCGACGAACCCCTGCCAGTCGTAGCGCGAGTCCCATCCCGGTCGTGGCCACGACCCGTCGCTGGGCACCGGGCCGTCGGTGACGTCGGCGCGCAGCGGCACCTTGCCCGGCGCCTGGTAGCCGATGTCACCCGACGTCGTCGCGAACACGATGTTCTGCGAGGGCACCTCGAAGCTGGCCGCCGCCGCCGCGACGTCCTCGGGTGTCGACGCGGTGTCGAGCATGAAGATCGCGTCCGCGGTGCGGCCCGGCGTCAGCGCCGTCCACTGCATCGCCACCGAGAAACCGCTGACACCCGCCGGTGGTTGGTTCTCCTGAGGCGGACCACCCGTCGCTCCCCGCGACGCCGCGAGCACGTCCGAGACGATCGGCCCGTGCCCCGTGGAGCGCACACTGATCGTCACGTCGGCGCCCCCGTTGACCGAGATGACCTCCTCGCGCTCGGTCAGGGGGACCCGCTCGCCGTCGACCAGGTAGGTGCCGTCGGGGTAGACGCGCTCGAGGAAGAGGTCGACCGCGTCGGAGTACATGTTGGTGAAGCCCCAGCCGAGGTCGGCGTTGTGGCCGATCACCACGCCCGGCAGCCCGGCGAAGCTGAACCCGGCCACGTCGAAGGGGCACTCGGTGCCCACCGTGGTGCAGTGCAGGCCGTTCTGGTACCAGATGCCCGGCTGCGAGATGCCCAGGTGCGGGTCGTTCGCGAGCAGCGGCAGCCCCGAGGAGGTGTGCTCCCCCGAGACGACCCAGCTGTTGGAGCCCAGCCCGTCGCCCTCACCGAGAAGCGCGGGGACGGCGTCGAGCGCGGCCGAGACATCGGCGAGCGCCTGCTCGACACCCGCGCCGTCCCCGAGACCTCCGGGGCCGGAGGCACCGGACGCGTCGGTCCCGTCGGCACCGGTCGCTCCCTCCGACGCCTCGAGCTCGGCGTTCGACTCGAGCAGCTCGGGAGTCGTCAGCACGGGCAGGTTGCGCTCCGTCGGGTACCCCGGGTAGATCGCGTTCACCATGTCGAGGGCGACATCACCGCCGTAGCCCTGCGCCTGGCCGTAGACGGCGGCCCGCCCGAGCTCCTCGTCGTAGTTGCCCAGCAGGTCCCAGGCCATCGCCTTGAGCCACGCCAGCGAGTCGACCGAGGTCCACGGCTCGATGTCCGGGACGTCGACCTGCAACCCCAGCACGGAGTACTCCATCGCGAGCTGGCCGGGTTCGCGGGACCCGATGTAGGCGTTGACGCCGTCGGCGTACGCCTGCAGGTACTCACGCGTCTCCGGCGACAGCAGCGGCAGCTCCTGCTCGGCGACGTGGCGCCAGCCGAGGGTCCGGATCGTCCGGTCGACGTCGAGACCAGCCTCGCCGACGAGCTCGGACAGCCGTCCCGCCGTGACGTGCCGGCGGAAGTCCATCTCGAAGAACCGGTCCTGCGCGTGCACGTAGCCCTGGGTGAGGAACAGGTCGTGGGACGTCGAGGCATAGATCTGCGGGATGCCGAGATCATCGCGCAGCACCTGAACCTCACCGTCGAGACCGTTGATGCGGTACTCGCCGGAGGCATCGGGCAACGGTCGACGCGACACGGTCAGCGCCGTGATGGCGGCCCCGACCATGACCACCACCAGCACCGCGACGACTCCGATCCCGACACGGCGCAGCACAGACCTTCTCGACACACTGCGAGCGTAACCGCCGTGCCCGCGCGCACGTAGAATCGCCACTCGTGCCCACCTACGCGTATGCCTGCACCGACTGCGGGCACCGTTTCGATCTGTACCAGGCGTTCACCGACGAGCCGCTGACCACCTGCCCCGAGTGCGGCGGCCGGCTGCGCAAGCAGTTCGGCAACGTGGGGGTCGTGTTCAAGGGGTCGGGCTTCTACCGGACCGACGCCCGCGGCAAGAAGTCCGGGGAGTCGAGCTCGTCCTCGTCGAAGGACGGCACGTCCTCGACGTCCGACTCCGCGTCGTCCGGCTCGGGGTCGGGTGGCTCGGGGTCGGGTGGCTCGGGCTCGGGTGGCTCGGGTGGCTCGGGGTCGGGTGGCTCGGGCTCGGGTGGCTCGGGGTCGTCCGGCTCGGGCTCGTCGACGTCCTCCGGCAGCACGACGTCCTCGACCTCGTCGCGCGGTTCGGGCTCCACGTCCTCCTAAGGCTCTGCTCTCGTCGGCCACGTCGGCCGCTGTCCACAGGGACAGCCTGACGCACCGTCGTCCACAGCAGCCTCGGTGAGCCCGACGCCGACGGCGACGCCGCTCCTAACCTCGCTCGTGTGCGACGACGACTACGGCCACTGCTCTGGCGGCTCCGCTGGATGATCGTCGCCGTCTGCGTGGCGCTGGCCGCCTGGATCGCCATCGACGAGCTTCGGCCCGCACCCCCGGCGACCACACCTGTCCTGGTGGCCGCGCACGAGCTCGACGCCGGTACCGCGCTCCGCGCCGTTGATCTCCGGGTCGTCGAGATGGCCGACCCGCCGTCGAACCTCGTCACGCTCGACGACGCCGTCGGGGCCACGCTGACCATCGGCGCGCCCGCCGGCCTGCCCGTCGTCGACAGCATGCTGCTGGGTCCGGGGCTCGCCTCGGCGGCGCCGCCGGGCTGGGTGGTCGTGCCGGCCACCCTCGCCGACCCGGTGCTGGCGCAGCTGCTCCGTGTCGGCGACCGGGTGGATCTCTACCTCGCCGCTGCCGACACCGGTGGGCGGCTGTCCGAGGCCGAGCTGGTGGCCGCGGGCGCGCTCGTGCTCGCGCGGCCGACTGCCACGGCTGCCGACACGAGCTGGATCGGATCGCCGTCGGGCCAGGGCAGCGCCGTCGTGGTCGTGGCGATCCCCCCGGACTCGGCAGCCTCGGTCGCCGGTGCCGCCGGCTTCGGCCCGTTCCGCGCCGTGCTCTCGAGCGCCCGGTGAGCCGCGCCGTCGGCGGACGCGACGAGGCCCGGGGAACGCGTCGGTTCCCCGGGCCTTGTGACGAGGGACCGGATCAGGCCTTCTGGCTCTTGAGCAGGTCGCGGATCTCGGTGAGGAGCTCGACGTCCGTCGGCTCGGGCACGCCCTCGACGATGCCCTTGCGCTTCTTCTGCATCTCGGTGAACTTGTTCATGGGGACGACGAACACGAAGTAGACGACGAGCGCGGTGATGAGGAACACGATCACCGCGTTGAGGATCGCGCCGATGTCGATCAGCGTGGGGTTGGTGCCGTCAGCCAACGTGTCGCCCGCACGCAGGTCGATGCCGAGCCCGCCGGCGTCGGGCGAGCCGACGGCGTTGAGGATCGGAGTGACGATGTTCGTGACGAACGCGTTGACCACGGCAGCGAACGCGGACCCGATGACGACCGCGATCGCCAGCTCGACCACGTTGCCGCGCATGATGAAGTCCTTGAACCCCTGGATCATCCCTGACCCCTTCAACTCGTGCGGGCACCGCCGATCGGAACCCGTTGCGGGGACGAGGGTAGCGGCAGGCGGTTCCACGGCGCAGGGGACCGAGGTGGACGCACGAGGGAACCAGCGATCACCGACGCCCGGGGAGTCAGCCCCAGTGCGGAGGGACCTCGCGACGCAGACGGTCGTCGTCGGCCGGCGCGACGTCGCCCCACGCACGGTCGTCGTCCTCCCAGGCCTGCGAAGCGTCGGTCGTCGTCTCGGTCCCTGCTCGCGAGGCACGTCGGGGGCGACGGCGTCCGGGCCGCGGATCCGCCGACGGGTCGCCGCGCGTGGGGTCCGCGGAGGCTCCGGTGCTCACCCAGGGACCATCTCGCCGTCGTCGAACAGGACGTCGGCGCGGTGCCGAGCGACCCGCTCGCGCAGCATGTCCCTGCGCGCACGCCTCGAGACCTGCTCGGGTTCCCGAGCGGGTGCGACGTCGAACAGCGTCGACTCGTTCTCGTCGCGACCGGGGCGCCCCGTCGTGTCGGAGCCCCGGCTCTCATCGGCGCCTGACCGCTCGGCGGTGGGCTCCGCGTCAGCGGTGTCGGGCTCGGCCTCCGCCGGCGCGCCGCCGGCGCCGTCACCGTCCTCGTCGCCGTCGTCCGGCTCGTCGTCGCCACGACCGCGGGGATCCGCGTCGCCGGGATCGTCGCGGTCGTCCGCGCCGGGGTCGTCATCGCTGTCGCCGTCGCGCGAGGGCTCGTCCTCGAGGTCGTCGACGACCTCTGGCACCGGCAGCGGTTCGGTGACCGGGACCGACCCCGTGCGATCGGCGACGATCTCCTCCACGCGTGCCCGGATCTTGTCCGCCTCGCCCTGCGGATCCATGAAGACGGCGGTCGAGAACGCGGTCCGCACGCTCCACCCCCGGTTCTCCAGCCGCTGCACCCAGTGCCGGTCACGCCGGCGCAGGCTCGGCTCCGCGACGTAGTCGGGGTCGTCGGTGAGGATGGCCAGCAGGAGCTCGCCGGGGAGCGCCGGGTGCCCGACGGCGAGCGGGATACGTACCCCGCCCGGGGGCCCGAAGCGTGGCACCACGGTCAGCCCGAGTCGCTCGACGCGGGCCGCGAGATCCTGCACCAGCCGGTCGGTCACCACGCCGTCCTCGGCGCCGTCCGACGGTGCCGTGGACGACGCCACACCGTCGCGGGCGAACCTCAGCAGATCACGGAGCGCGACGGCCCCCGCCGAGCGCAGTCGATCGGGGTCGAGGTCGTCGGGCTCCAGGCAGCTGACGACGGTCAGCCGGTGGCGGCAGGCGTCGAGGGCGTCGACGAGCAGCTCGGCACCGTTGTCGCCGCTCACGGCGCCGAACCTGTAGAGCACACGACCGTGCGGCGTCTTGCCGTAGCCGACGGTGAGCACGATGGCGTCACGACGCAGACCCGCGACCGACTCGATGTCGACGACCGTGAACGGCTCGGCGACCGCCGGGTCGAAGAACGCCGCCACGCTGGCGCCGGCCGCCGTCGACATCACGGCATCCCGGATGCGGTCGGCGTGACGGGCGTTGAGTGCGATCACGGCGAGCGAGGACTCGCTGCGTGTCAGGGCGTGCTCGATCACGAGGTCGACGACCCTGTCCACCTCGGCCTGCACACTCTCGACGGCCTCGGACCCCAGCCCGGGCATGCCGGTGCCGTCGACGACGTCGAGCGTGATGCCCGGCGGCCGCGGCGGCGCCGGAACGGGTCGGATCACGTCGTCGTACCCGTGCCCGGCGAGGAAGGCGGCGATCTCGGCGTCGAGGTCGAGGCGGTCACCCGGCAGGGCCAGGCTCGGCAGGACCGAGGCCGCCGCCGCCACGAGGCCGGTGCCGCCCCGGCGGGTGTCGCCGATGACGACGACCTGTCGAGCGCGCGAGATCGCCGGGATCGCCTGCTCGACGGGCAGGTGCTGGACGGCGTCGAGCACAACGAGGTCGATCCTCCGGTCCTGCTCGAGCACCTGCGGGACGAGCATCGGAGGGACGATCCACACCGGTCGGGAGGCCCAGGCCACCCGTCCGAAGCGGCGTTGCAGGTCGCGGAGGTCGGTGGCGCCGCGACGGACCGCGAGATAGAACTCCTGCGCCTTCGGCTTGTCGGCGGCGATCGCCTCGCGGATGTGCCCGGCGACACGAGCCAGCAACGGGGCATGCAGCGACTGCGTCTGCGCCTCGTCGAGCTCGCGCAGCCGCTCGGCTGCGACGTCGAGGGACGTGGCGTCCAGGTCGGCGAGCGCCGGGTCGGTGCGCAGCAGCTCCTCCAGCAGGCCGGACCACCACGCGAGATCGAACTCGGCACCCACGAGCTCGGTGGGCACACGCCGGGCCGTCAGGTCGTCCACCAGCGGCTGCAGACCCAAGCGTGCGAGGCCGCCCAGCACGCCGGCCCGCTCGGGCATCTGACGCAGCGTGGCGTCGTCGTCGCCGAGCCGACGCACACGGGTGAGCAGATCGCCCAGCGGGACGTCGCGCAGGTCGACGCCGTCCAAGGACGGCGACAGCACGTCCTGGAGCTCGGCGATCTCGGCGGCCACCTCCTCCTCGGTGGCGAGGATGTCGGTCATGCCCTCGGGCAGACGCGGCCAGCCGCCGCCCGCGCAGTGCCGTCGCCACAGCTCGCGCCTCGCCTGCACCGAGAGGAGCTCGGCGTGCAGGTCGCCGACGGCGACGCCGGGGCGCATGAGATCTTTCGCCTGCTTCCGCAGACGCCGCCGCACCCCCCAGCTGAGCGTGATCCCCTTCTGGGCACGCCAGGCACGGCTGCCCGTGGCGGCGGCCATATCGGCGGCGCTGCGCTCGAACACGGCGGGCACGAACAGGTCGAGCGAGGCGCGGATCCCCTCCAGCAGGTCCAGCTGCTCGGACCACTGCCGGAGCGTCTGCGCCTCGTCGAGCCCGGTCTGCGCCGCTGCCGCCTCGACCTGCTCGGCGAGCGTGGGCAGCACCTGGTGCAGCCGTCGGACGCGCTCCATGGTCTGCATGGCGTGATCGGCACCGGTGAGCACCGTGCCGTACCAGGGGGTGTCGGAGGCCCGCAGACGGAACGCACCGAGCGCCGCCGCGCGTGCCAGCTCCTCACGGGCGTGCTGCCGCTCGTCGACCGACATCGTCAGTGCCGCCGGCTCCAGCCGAGCCTGGGTGCGCGGCCCCGGTCGCGCGGCCGTCAGCTCGGCGAGCTCCTGCATCGCGTGATAGGCCGAGGCCTGCCACGGGGGACGCGGGGAGTGGAGCGCCCGGATGTAGTCGGCGAGCACCGCCCGGGCGTCGGTGAGGTCGCGGCGGGTCGCGGCGAGGTCGTCGTCGATGTCGGGGTCACGTGCGTCGAGCCCGTCGATGAGTCGCTGCGCTGCTCGCTCGCGCCAGTGGACGTCGCTGCCGAGGTCGAGCACGAGGCCGTCGAGGCCCAGCGTTCGCATGCTCGACTGCAACGACTCCCCCGCACGCTTGGTGCCGGGCACGTACAGCACCCGCTTGCCCTCGGAGGCCGCCTGGGCGGCGAGCGCGGCGACCGTCCCGGGCACGTCCACGCCGGGCGGGGCGTCGACGAGCAGGTGCATCCCCGTCGCGACGGCGGCGAGGACGTGGTGCTGGCCGGCGTCGAGGTCGCCGACACCCGGCTCCGTCTCGGGGTCCTGGTCGGCGAGACGCCGCTCCGGCAGCGGATGGCGCAGATCACGGCGGGCCGGCTCGCTGCCCGCCAGCGCCGCGACGACCTCGTGCTGCCGGAGCCGATCGACGTCGAGATCTTCCGCGAGCGCCTGACCGGGGTGGACGAAGGCGCCCAGCACGATCCGTGGCTCGACGTCGAACCCCGGGATGTCGCCAGCGAGCCGCTCGACGATCTCGAGCGCAGGAGCGGGCGTGAACCCGTGCGCCGCCTGGGTGGCGTCGATCAGCTCGGCGACGTCGAGCGTCACGCCGTGAGCCCGGAGGGCACGCACGAGGACGGGGTTGACCTCGACCGCCGGTTCGAGGGAGAGCTCGACGTCGGCGTCGGCGGGGTGCGTCGTGATGGTGACGGGACGCAGCAGCACGGGGGCCCGGATCGGCGCAGGACGAGGCCTCTCGCCCTCCGGGCTGTCGTCGCCCGACGGCGTCCAGTGCGCGACGCCGATCGCCACGTAGGTCGGGGCGAACCCGTACCGTTGCGCCAGCTCGTCGGTCCGCGCGACGACGATCCGCGCCCGACGCCGCGCCGAGGTCAGCGCCGAACCCTCGCGCGCGAGGTTGCTCAGGAGCGTCGGTCGGCCCGCGAACAGCTGCGCGATACCACCGGGGTGAGCGGCCGACAGATCCACGGCGGCATCGCCGAGGCTGTCGACGTCACCGAGCGCGCTGCCGCCCGCGAGGTCGCTGAGCAGGTTGCGCCAGCGCGCCGCGGCCGCGTCGACCGGTTCTGCCGGCTCGTCCGACGCGTCGGGCTGGGGGCTCACGACCGCGTCGTTCGCGCCGTCGGTCCCGGTCTCCTCCACGACGTCGGCCGTCGCGTCCGACGGGGACGGCCGTCGCCTGGGCAGGCGGGGCTTGCGGGACGAGGTCACCGGTCCACGCTAACCGCGGCCCGGCCTCGGTGGGGTGGTGACGCGCGGAGCCATGGCCAACCCGTCCACCCGTGGTGCGTCATCCCGCGGGCGAGCCCGGTCCGTGCACGCGCCGATGCCTGCCGAGTGAGGTCGGTGCGCGCCGCGCCGGGGGCAAGCGGCGCGCCCCGACGCGCTCCGTGTGCGCGGTCCGGTGTGGGAGCGCAACGTAGGCCACCCTG
>JBMDXU010000216.1:0-5790 GCA_048594485.1 Pseudactinotalea sp.
GGCCGCCGCGACCGAGCTGGCCCGCCATGCGACCCAGGGGTCGTTGGGGCGGTTCACGGTGAGCAAGGCCGATGGCGACTCAGCGCTGCAGTACCGCTCGCCGTTGACCGACGCACTCACCACCGCAGGGTTCATCGCCACCCCGCGCGGGCTGCGTCTGCGCACCTGAGCGGTCGGGCGTCAGGAGGCTCGGGTAGCGTCTCGTCGCATGCCCGAGGGCGATGTCGTGCTGCGTGCCGCGAGGAGGCTGACCGAAGCCCTCGGCGGCCTGCCGCTGGTGCGTGCCGACCTTCGCTGGCCGACTGTGGCCGGCGCCGACCTGCTCGGCCGTACGGTGCTCGAGACGGCGAGCCACGGCAAGCACCTGCTCACGCGCCTCGACGACGGGCGGACCCTGCACACCCACCTGCGGATGGACGGCACCTGGCAGATCAGGCGCACGCAGCAGCCGCCGCAGCCGTGGCGTCAGCACACGGTCCGGGTGGTGCTCGCGACGTCGCGCTGGACCTGCGCCGGCATATCGCTCGGCATGGTCGACCTGCTGCCCACGGCACGGGAGACCGAGGTCGTCGGGCACCTCGGTCCCGACCTCATGGCGGACGACGTCGACATCACGACCGCGGCGGCGAACCTCCGGGCCCAGGGCGGGCGGCCGATCGGCGAGGTCCTGCTCGACCAGCGTGTCGCGGCCGGGATCGGCACCATCTACACGGCCGAGTCGCTGTGGCTCGAGCGGATCAACCCGTGGCTGCCCGCCGACCAGGTCGACGATCCCGAGGCGCTGATGTCGACCGCGGCACGCATCCTCCGGCGCAGCGCCGACGCGCCGTCGATCACGGCCACGGGTGACCCCCGCCCGGGCCACGACACACACTGCTACGGGCGTGCGGGCCGGGGATGTCGCCGGTGCGGGACCCCGATCCGGCAGGGGCGCCTCGGCGCGCCACCGACCGACCGGATCGCGTACTGGTGCCCCACCTGCCAGCCGGGATGACCTAGCCGGGGTGTCTCAGTGGATGCCGGCGAGCTCGTCCGTGGACGTGAAGTCCGGGGGGAGCGTGTCCGGGATGGTGATGCCCTCGAGCATGGCGACTCGTTCGGAGACCTCGCGCAGCACCACCGAGACGGGGATGTCGAGCGCGTCGCAGATCGAGAACAGCAGCTCGGACGAGGCTTCCTTCTGGCCGCGCTCGACCTCGGAGAGGTAACCGAGCGACACACGTGCCGCGGAAGAGATCTCGCGCAAGGTCTTGCCCTGCCGCTGGCGAACCGCACGAAGGACATCGCCGATCTGGTGACGGAGCACGATCACGGGCTTGCCCTCCCCTCGGTGCTGGCCATGGAGCTGCTTGTCTGTCGTGGTAATACCGTACCTCGGCGGTGTGACCGGGAGGTTTCGCGGCGCGGGGATCGTCCGCGACATGGGACGCAGGGTGCCCGCGTAGCGGGGCGGAAGCGTGTTCTTCGTCATTGACTGTGCCAACGCGGGCGCGGGGGCGATTGTTCCCTCGTGGTCAGGCGACGGCGCCGCGCAGCAGGGCGAGGGCGATCCGCACCGTCGCGTCGCGCAGCACCGCGCGACCTCCGGCGAGCTGCCAACCGCGCACCACGGTCCGTGCCGTCGTCGACACGGCCACGTAGATCGTGCCGACGGTCCGGCCGTGCTGCGGCGCCGGTCCGGCGACACCGGTGGTGGCGAGACCGATGTCGGCGGCCAGCCGCTCCCGGACGCCGTCGGCCATCTCGCGCGCCACCCGGGGGTCGACCGGTCCCCGGTCCGTCAGCAGATCGGCGTCGACGCCCAGCAGCGTCGTCTTGAGCTCCGTGGCGTAGGCGACGACACCGCCGCGGACGACGGCGGAGGCGCCGGGCACGTCGACCAGCCGTGCCACCAGCGCCCCGCCGGTCAGGGACTCGGCGGTCGCGACCGTGAGGTTCGCAGCGGCGAGCAGCCCGACCACGTCGGCGACCGGGTCGAGCCGGCGCACGGACGCGGTCACGGCCGCGTGGCGTCGCCGCCCCGGACGACCTGCACGGGCTTGACGACGTAGTCGACGGCAGTGAGGACGGCGACGAGCGTGGCGGCGTAGAGGATCGCCATCCCCAGCCCGTACATCCAGCCGCCGAGCTGGGCTCCGATGAGACCGGGCCAGTCGACCACCAGCACCGACAGCGCCACCATCTGCAGCACGGCCTTGAGCTTGCCGCCGCGCGAGGGTGCCATGACGTGCCGTCGCACCAGTCCGACCTTGAGCACGGTGATCGCGACCTCGCGGACGATGAGCACGATCGTGACCCACCAGGGCACCTCGGACAGCCAGGACAGCAGCAGCAGCGCCGCGGCGACGAGCACCTTGTCGGCGATCGTGTCGGCCATGGTGCCGAACTTGGTGATCAGCCCGCGCTTGCGAGCGATCTGGCCGTCCCAGCGGTCGGTGAGCGCGGCGAGGACGAACACCGCGCATGCCCAGACGCGGCTGCTGACCGTGTCCTGCGCGAGCAGCACCGCGAACACCGGGACGAGCACCAGCCGCAGCATCGTCAGGGCGTTGGGGAGGTTCCACACCGACGGCGGTGTGCTCACCTGGGCGGACTCGGACACCCGACAAGGCTAACCGGGGCGTCGGGCCACGTCGTCCCGAACCCTCGGGGGGCCGTGATCTCCCTACACTGACCCCCGTGCCGCGATCCCCCGCCCGGCGACGCCGTAGCAGCCTCGTGCCGCCCGGCGCGCGGTTGCCCGTCGCCCTGCTCCTCGTCCTCGCGCTGATCGTGGGCGTGGTCGCGATCATCGCGCTGAACCCCTGGCGCGAGCCGGGCGACGACACGTCGACGACGGACGGGTCGCCGTCGACGTCCGAGGGATCGACCGAGCCGACCACCGAGCCCGAGACGACCGAGCCGAGCACACCCGCCGAGGAGGAAGCCGTCTTCACGATCGGCGCCGTGGGCGACGTGCTCCCCCACGACACCCCGATCGCGACCGCCCGTGCCGACGCCGGCGGCGACGGCTACGACTTCCGCCCGATGCTCGAGGCGACCCGCGCCTACAGCGAGGGTGTCGACCTGATGCTGTGCAACTTCGAGGTGCCGCTCTCGATGCCGGGCGAGACGCCGTCGGGCTACCCGTCGTTCGGAGCGCCGGCGGAGCTGGTCGGCAACCTCGCCGATCTCGGGTACGACGGCTGCTCGACAGGCACCAACCACACGCTCGACCGCGGGGCGGACAACGCCGAGTACACGCTCGACGAGTTCGACGAGGCGGGGCTCGGCCACGCCGGCTCGGCGCGGTCGCAGACCGAGGCCGATGCACCGCAGCTGTACGAGATCGAGCGCGGCGGGCAGACGATCACGGTCGCCCAGATCGGAGGCTCGTACGGCACCAACGGCATCCCGATCCCGGCCGACGCCCCGTGGGTGATCCAGACGTTCAGCCCGGACATCATGGATCCCGGGAACTACGACCCGACGGAGCTCATCGCGCAGGCGACAGCCGCGCGGGAGGCCGGCGCGGACCTCGTCATCGCCACACTGCACTGGGGGGTGGAGTACCAGCTCGCCCCCAACGTCGAGCAGGAGGCGATGGCGCAGGCGCTGGCAGAGTCGGGTCAGATCGATCTCGTGGTGGGTACGCACCCGCACGTCCCGCAACCGTTCGCGAAGCTCGACGGCGGCCCGGACGGCGACGGCATGTGGGTCGCCTGGTCGCTCGGGAACTTCATCAGCAACCAGGACTCGAACTGCTGCCTCAGCCAGACCGCGACCGGTCTGTTCATGACGGCCACGGTGGTCAAGCCCGTCGACAGCGACGCCCGCGTCACCGGGCTGACGTGGACCCCCATCACCGTCGACCGCCTCGGTCAGCAGCGCGCCTACCCCCTGCTCGACCTCGTCGACGGCGAGCGCCCGAGCATCCTGCAGCTGTCCGAGGCGACCCTGCAGCAGCGGCTCGACGAGGTCGAGGCGATCATGGACACCTCGACGGGCGCCGACTTCCCGATGCTCGACGAACCCTCCGAGCCCACCGGCGACCCGCCGGCCGTCATCCCGCGCCCCCGCTGAGGTCCCCCACGCTGACCCTCGCCCCCGTCCCGACGCCGAGCAGGAGTTTCCGCCCGCATCACGCCGCCGAGCAGGAGCTTCTGAGCGCGGAGCCCACGGATACCGGGCACAAGCACCTGGTCGGCGGGTCGGGGCGCGTCTACGGCGCGGTGACGCTGAAGAGATCGCCCGGGCCGCAGTCGAGGACGTCGCAGATCGCCGTCATCGTCGTGAAGCGGATCGCACGGCCACGGTCGTTCTTGAGCACGGAGAGGTTGACGACGGTGATGCCCGTCGCCTCGGCGAGCGCCGCGAGCGTCATCCCTCGGTCCCCGAGTAACCGGTCGAGGTGACAGACCACGCGGTGCTCAGGGGCGGCGTCGTCAGATGACACCGGCGGCCTCGCGCTCGAGGGCGGCCCCGTCGCGGACGACGTAGGAGAAGACGATCGCGATCAGTCCCAGCACGAGCGCCAGTACCGGCAGCGACGGCGGCAGCACCCCGAACACGATCCCCTGACCACGGACGAGCACGTCGAGCAGCCGGCCCGCGACGCCGTCGATCACGGCCGAGACGACGGCTGTCGCGACGAGGATCAGCCCGACCGCACGGACATCGCGCTGCGCACGTGCGGAGAAGGACGACCGTGACCCGACATCGCGGAGGACACGCGCGATCAGGACCGCGCTGATCATGTGAGCCACGGCCATCGCGACCCCGGGAACGACGGCGAGCAGGCGGAGCCACCCGGGCACGAGGCCGAGCTCGTCCATGAACCCGAACATCCCGTGGTCCGGCACCTGCGGCAGGTCGCCCATCAGGGTCAGGTCGTCCGGGTCGCGAGGACGCGCGATCGGCCACGCGGCCTGCACGGCGGCGACCAGCGCGCCTAGCGCCACGAGCTGCAGCAACAGACCCGCCCATCGCGCCACCACGACGCGCCGTCGGTTCGGCTCAGATGACACCCGACGCCTCCTTCTCGAGTGTGGCTCCGTCCTGGAGCGCGAACAGGGCGGCCGCGGCGATCACGCCGAGCGCGATGACGAGCACCGGGATGGATGGGACGACCGTGAGAGCGACGGACGGGGCGTCCGCCTGCAGCTCCTGGACCCAGCGTTCCTCGAGCGTGCGCAGCGCACCCCGCATCGAGACGAGCGCCGCCTGGTCGGTCACGGCGCTGACCACGCCACCGACGATGAACAAAAGACTGACACGTCCGAGGCCCAGCCGCGCCCTCGCGCTGAAGGATGCTCCGCGCGCGACCTCGCGGAGCACGGTCACCACCACCAGCGCCGCCAGCGCCAGGCTGGTCAGCACGAGCAGGGCGGGCATGGCGAGCAGCACGCGTGTCATGGCAGGCAGGTCCGCGACGGACACGACGGCGTCGACGTTGCCGCGTATCCACTCGACCTGATCGAGCGTCTGCACGCTCATCGGGGTGTCGGGGCCGTTGAGCACCCAGGTCCGTCCGCGGATCACGGCGATCGCCGCCAGCACGCCCTGGATCCCGGCGGCGACGCCGAGCATCGTGACGATCTGGATCGCCGCCGACGTCGTCCGCGAGCGCGAGTCGGACGATGTGCGTCGTCGCACCATCGCTCCCCCTATCGTTTTTCGATGTTATCGAAGAACGATAGGCCAGGTGCGTGCGGCAGGCAAGAGAACCGCTTCCCGTGCGCTCGCACCGCACCTGGTGCGACGGGAGCGCACGGGAACCGCTGTCCTGTGGTGACGGCGGGCGAGGGCGCG
>JBMDXU010000217.1:0-5482 GCA_048594485.1 Pseudactinotalea sp.
GCGGTCCATGACGACGATGTCGCCGACGGACACCTTCTCCTGCCGGCCGCCTGCCTTGACGATCGCGTACACCACGTTCAGCTCATCTCTTGGTCGTGAAGCTCTGCCTGGTCTGCGTTGCGGCCCGCGCACACCTCGAACGACCGAGTCATGCTGGTGGCCCCGGCTCCGGCGATCCGAGGATCGCCTGGGAGATCATGGGCACGGCGCAGCGCACCGAGGAACTACTGTACGCGAGCCGGTAGGCGCTCGGCAAACCCTGCTCGCCGTTGCCGGGGCCGTCGTGATGAGGGATGCCTCACACCTGCTCCGTGGGCTCCGCGGCGGTCGACGGCGTCCGGTCGACGTCGCCACCCGGGTTGCGTGAGCCCGCGGGCATGGCGAGCACGACGACCAGCAGGGCGAGCGCGGCCGCGACCACACCCACGAACACGTGCTGCAGGGCGGGCGCCAGAACGGTCGAGGGCAGCGCATCCAGGTCGGCGTCGGCCCGCACGCCGGCGTTGACGATCGCCCCGAAGACGGCCACACCGAACGCGCTGCCGACAGAGCGCGCGAACATGTTCGCGCCGGTGACGACGCCCCGTGGGCTCGGCTCGGCGCTCGCCTGCGCAGCGATGAGCGTCGGGGTCGCCACCAGACCCATGCCGAGCCCGATCGTGAAGCAGGCCGCCGCGACGGCGAGCACCGACGTCGTGTGCGCCGCGATCTCGAGCAGCACGGTGCCGATCAGAGCGATGCTCGCGCCGACGAGGCCCGTGGTGCGGAACCCGAGGCGCAGGTAGAGCCGACCGGCCTGCGACGCCGAGACGGGCCAGCCGAGTGTCAGGGCGGCGACGGCGAAGCCGGCGATCAGCGGCTCGGAACCGAGCACGCCCTGCGCGAAGGTCGGCACGTACGCGGTCAGCGCGATGAGCACCACACCGACGAGCAGGCTGATCAGGCTCGTGGTCCACAGCAGCCGCTGCCGGAACAGCCAGCCCGGCAGCACCGGGTCGGCGGTGCGTTGCTGGTAGAGCGCGAACCCGACGAGCAGCAGCGCCCCGCCCCCGAGCACCGCCAGGCTCGGCACCGACAGCCACGCCCAGCTGACCCCGCCCTCGAGCAGGCCGAGGATGATCGAGGCGCTGCCGAGGGTGAGCAGGACGGCCCCCACGACGTCGACCCGTCGGTCGGTGCGCTCGTGCGTCTCGGTGAAGCGGCGCAGCAGCCAGAGGGCGAGCGCACCCAGCGGCAGGTTGATCCAGAAGATCCAGGGCCAGTCGAGATAGGTCGTGAAGACACCGCCGAGGGTCGGACCGACGACCGAGGAGATCGCCCACACGCTCGCCATGTAGCCCTGCACCTTGGCGCGCTCGGCGAGCGAGTAGACGTCGGCGACGATCGTCTGCGCCATCGGCATCACCGCGCCGGCCCCGAGCCCCTGCACCGCCCGCGCGATGATCAGGGTGAGCATCCCCGGCGCGACGGCGCACAGCACCGACCCGAGCAGGAAGATGCCGATCCCGGCGATCATGACCGGCTTGCGGCCGACGACGTCGGCGAGCTTGCCGTAGATCGGCACGGTCGCGGCCTGGGCCAGCAGGTAGACGCTGAACAGCCACGGCGACTGCGTGAACCCGCCGAGATCGGCCACGACCGAGGGCAGCGCCGTCGCGATGATGGTCGAGTCGATCGCCACCAGCGAGGTCGCGAGCATGGTCGCGAGCAGGATCGGTCCGCGGTCGGACCGCAGTCCCACGCCGTTCGTCGTCACGTGAACGCGCAACCCCGCCACCGTCGGTCGCATTCCCCTCGTCCTAGTCTTGCCGACATGGCGACGACATCTCCCACGATCCTCGCGACGTCGGGCGGGTACCGCCGTGGTGACCGCACCATGCTCGACTTCGACGCCCTCGTGCATCACGCCGTCGAGCTGTCCGGGGCGGCCGGGAGACCACGGGTCGCCTACCTGGGCACCGCCAACGGCGATCAGGCGCACCGCATCGCGACGATGCACGAGGCGGCGCGCGTCGCGGGCTTCGATCTCGTCCCCGTCAGCCTGTTCACGATGCCGAACCACCACGACATCGCGGCGACGCTGCTCGGCGTCGACGTCGTGTGGGTCGACGGCGGATCGGTCGCCAACCTCCTCGCCCTGTGGCGTCTGCACGGGGTCGACCACGCGATGCGCGAGGCGTGGCAGGCGGGTGTGGTGCTGGCCGGCGTGAGCGCGGGATCGATCTGCTGGTTCACCGGAGGGACCACCGACTCGTTCGGCAACGACCTCCGCGCGGTGACCAACGGCCTCGGGCTGCTCCCCTACGCCAACGGGGTCCACTACGACAGCGAGTCGCGTCGTCGACCGCTGGTGCATCGCCTCGTCGCCGACGGCACCCTCGGCGAGACCCATTGCACCGACGACGGCGTCGGGCTCGTGTACTCCGGCACCGATCTCGTCGAAGCGGTCGCCGAGCGCGACGGTGTGGCCGCCTACCGCGTCACGCGCGACGGCGACCGCGCCGTCGAGGAGCGCATCGAGGCGCGCCGGCTCTGACCAGCCGCGTGCTGCGCCCGCTCCGGTCACCTCTGCCCGCTGTGGCGGCGCAGCGAAGGGCCCCAGGTGCCCTAGCCTGGCAGCGCCATGCCACGACCGCCTGCTCCCCCGGCCGCGACGCCTCGGACGACCACGCAGCTGCTGCTCGCACGCGGCGATGACCCGTTCGATCAGACGCGCTCCGTCGTCGCGTCCGCGCGGCAGTCGGTCTCCGAGCTGCTCGGGTTCCTTCCTGCCGAGCAGAAGGGTCTGCACGCGCGTTTCCGCACGATCCTCGAGCTCCTCGACGCGGCGGCGCCGGCAATCCCGTCGCCCGCCGCCGGACCGGGCACGCTGACGCCGCAGCTGATGTCGTCGCTCGGCTGGGGGGAGCCCGTCGTGGTCGCGGGAGCGCCGGTGGGGCACCGCCCCGTCGACCGAGACGTCAACGCCGAGCCCGTCTACGGGTTCGGCAACGCGCTCGACGGCACCACCCGCTATCTCAAGGAGTCCACCGACGCGCTCCGGATGGGCGCCCAGACGTGGGGGGCCCAGCGGGTCGTGCAGGCGGGCGCCGTGGCGCACGCCGCGTCGGCGATCGACCACCTCGCCGCGGTGTTCACCGCCGCGATGTGGGACTTCGAGCGGCCGGCGATGCCGGCGATGCCGTCGAAGGCGGGTCGCATCGAGCTGCGTGCCTCGCCGCGTGCCACGCCGATGGCGACCTGGGCGCGGTACGCCCGCGTCATGTTCCTCACCGACCGTGTCGAGCTGACGACCGGCGGCGGACGGCGTGTCATCGGCTCCGAGGAGCCGATCGCCTATCTCATGCACGTCGTGCCACCCTCCCCCACGGCCGCCGTCGTCGGCTACGACCCGACCGAGGCCTACGGGCCGGTGCCGCTCTACGACGAGCTGGGCGTCGTACACTTCTGCACCGAGGACGGCACCAGCATGGGCGCGATCGCCGTCGCCGACTGGCTCGCGCAGCCCGAGCTCACGGTCGCCCAGGGCGCCACGGTGCAGCCCGCGGACCGGCTGCGGGCCTACGACCGGCTGGTCTGGGCGCTGGAGGCGTCCGGGATCGCCGCTGGTGCGGCCACGCTGCGCGTGCCGATCCGGCGCGGCGTGCAGCACCCGCCGCACACGGACCCCTCCGTGCTGTCGACGGCGAGCCGCACCACGCGGGCGACCGTCCCGGGCGCGCAGCCGCCGCCGCTGGCCGCGCAGGTGTTCCGGCCCGGACCGCACCTGGTCCCCTACTCGGGCTACGCCACCGATCCCGGCCGCGCCTTCGTCCGTCGTCAACGACGGCACAAGGTCCGACAGCTCGACCTCGGTCCGTCGTCGAAGGCGACCGAGATCCTCCGCGCGATCTACCCGACGGCGTTGTGGGTCGGGAGTATGCTCACCGGCTACCTGCTGGAACGCGAGTGGTGGGTGAGGCTCCTCGTCATCGTCGCCTTCGTCGCGGTGGCCGAGCCCTGGGTGACCTGGCTGGTGCGCTGGTTCGCCGACCGGGACATGCGGCGGATGGTCGCGACCTACCGCCCCGGCGCGGCGCCGCACCGCAGCCGCGGTTTCGCCCTGCACGCCAGACTGATGTACGACGGCGCGAACCTGGGTGTGCGCACCGGAACCCGCCACGAGGTGTGGGTCGCCGCCGGCAGCGACACCGACCTCGGCGTCGTCGGCCTCCGTCGTCTCATCGACCGCGACCAGGTCTGGGCGTTCGCGCTCGTCGACCGGCTCGGACGCTGGCGGCTGGTGCTCCCGGCCGACGCCTGGGCGCCCGACGACGACCTCACCGGGCTGGCGGGGTTCGCCCAGGCCGCCGGTCTCGATCTCAGCGACGAGCAGGCCGCCGCGCCGACCGTCCGCGACGACATCATGGTCGAGGGTGCGCCGTCGACGTCCGTCCGCTCCCGTGGGCCGCTCACCCGGGGCATGGTGATCGCCGGACTCCACGCGCTCGGCGCGTTCGTCGTCACGCTCCCCGGCTCGACCACCGCGTCGATCTACACACTCTCGATCGCGGCGATCTGCTTCGTGCCGGTGTTCCTCCGCTGGCTGTGGACCGCCTGGTCCGCGGGCAGCGCCAAGGCCTGACCGCGCCGGTCAGTCCTGCGACGGCTCCTCGGCGGGCTGGTCCGGCACCGAGTCCGGCACTGAGACGAGCTCGACGGTCTCGGTCACCTCGACAACCTCCACGACGACGTCGGCCGGTGCCTCGCCGTCGGTCTCCGGCTCGGCGGTCACGTCGACGACGTCACCCGCGGCGGGCTCGACCACCGTCTCGTCACCACCGGACTCGACCACGACCTCGAGGCTGTCCCCGGCGGTCGGGACACCGTTGTCGGACGCTCCCACGACGCCGTCGTGCTGGTGCTCCTCGTGCGCGTGCGCGGCGGCGGCAGCGATGGCGGCGAGCTTGGCGCGCACCTCGGCGCGCTGCTCCGGGTCGTCGACCTGCTCCGGCGCGGGCGCGGCGGCCTGCGACGCCCCGGACGAGCCGGAGGACCGGCGTCCGCGGCGGCCACCCCGGCCCGAGCGCGGCGTGTCGTCGTCGTCACCGGCCGAGCCCGACGACCCGGGCTGGCCCGACTCGACCGGCTCGTCGTGCATGACGTAGCCGCGGCCATGGCAGTGCTCGCAGGTGGTGCTGAACGCCTCGACGAGACCCTGACCCACGCGCTTGCGGGTCATCTGGACCAGCCCGAGCGAGGTCACCTCGGCGACCTGGTGGCGGGTCCGGTCACGGCCGAGGCACTCCACGAGACGTCGCAGCACGAGGTCGCGGTTGGACTCGAGCACCATGTCGATGAAGTCGACGACGATGATGCCGCCGATGTCGCGCAGCCGGAGCTGACGGACGATCTCCTCCGCCGCCTCCAGGTTGTTCCGCGTGACGGTCTCCTCGAGCGTGCCGCCCGAGCCGGTGAACTTGCCGGTGTTGACGTCGATGAC
>JBMDXU010000218.1:0-6839 GCA_048594485.1 Pseudactinotalea sp.
AGGGGCAAGGCAGGGCGGAGCAGGGTTAGGGCGGAGCAGGGTTAGGGCGGAGCAGGGGCATGGCAGGGCGGAGCGAGGCGGGGCAGGCGGGCCCGGGAGGGTACGCGCTGACCAGGCACCGCAACCCGAGGCCAATCTCCCCGTTCTCGCCGAGATCGCACTGCTGGCTCGAGATCGCACCGTGCGCGGTGCGATCTCGAGCCAGAAGGTGCGATCTCGGCGGGTGGGGCGGAAGAGCCGCTGGTCAGAACGTGCCGGGCGGGGTGGGGCCGCCCGGGCCCGGGGGCATGCCGCCCGTGGTGAAGCCCTGCGACGCGGCGATCGTCTTGTTGGCCTTGTTCATCTCGATCGCCCCACGGATGGCGAGCACGATCCCCGCCAGGCCGATGTACCAGGGCACCCAGAACCGGCCACCGGGCTCGGCCACGGAGTAGGTGACGACCGTCACCACGATCGAGCCGATGAAGAGTGCGATCCCGATGCCGATCGACTTCTTCGCACCTGACCGCTGCGCCTCCCCCATGGCGCTTTGCGCCGAGCCGCCGGCGTACGCGCCGGGCGGGGTGCTCGCGGAGCCGAACTGCTGCGCGCCGTACGGAGAGGCGTCCTGCTGCGCAGGAGCGCCGTACGTCGGGACGGCGGGGCTCGGCGGCGTTCCGTAGGACGGAGCCTGCGGCGCGCTCGACGACCCGAACGACTGCTGCTGCGGGGCGGTGTCGTCGACCCAGTAGGTCCAGCCGTCCGGCGCCGGGGGCCACGAGGGGTCCGGCTTCCAATCGCTGGTCGGGATGAAGTCCGGGGGAACGTTCCAGCCCGGAGGCGGATTGAATCGCTGAGCCATGGCGGACAGGCTAGCCCCGCCCGCGTCACGGGCGCGCGAGCCGTGCCGGAGACCTCTCCCCGCCAGCCCCGCCCGCACCGTCGGCGCGCGAGCCGGGCCGGCTCCCCGCCAGTCGCCACTGACGACACGGGCGCGCGACGTGCGCCAGATCCTCGCCCCGCTCCCCGCCACCCCCGCTCGCGCCCTCGGCTAGAGACCGGCGGCGTGACACCTCGATGACGGCGGCGTACTCTCCCCTCCATGCACGCCATCGCCACGACGACGCCGGACCTCCTCCGGCGCAGCGATCGCGTGCACTGACACACCCCGCACCCGAGCCCCGGAGCATCTGCCCCGGGGCTTCGTCGTCTCCTGGGCACCGACCACCAGGAGAGAGCCATGACACACGACCACCGCGACCTCGTCCGCGACATGGGCATCGCGACCACCGACCCGCTCGTCGGCGCCGGGCTGCCGCTGTGGCTGCCGGCGGGCGCCACGATCCGGCACGAGCTCGAGCGGTACGCCCGCGAGGTCGCCGTCGCCGCCGGGTGCCGTCCGGTGTACTCCCCCGTGCTCGCCAAGCGCGAGCTGTTCGAGCGGTCGGGGCACTGGGCCAAGTTCGCCGACGACATGTTCCCGCCGATGCCCGGCACCGCCGACCATCCTCGCGACGAGCTGGTGCTCCGCCCGGCGAACTGCCCGCACCACGCGATGATCTACGCCGCCGAGCAGCACAGCTACCGCGACCTGCCCGTCCGCCTCAACGAGCTCGCGCCGATGTTCCGCGCCGAACGGTCCGGCGTCCTCAGCGGGCTGAGCCGCGTGCGGCAGATCAACCTCGACGACACCCACGTGTTCGCCCGCCCCGACCAGGTCCGCACCGAGGTGGCCGCCGCGCTCGGGCAGGCGCTCGACGTCCTCGACACCCTCGGGATCGACGTGTCGTACCTGCGTCTGTCCCGACGTGACGACGGCGAGGGCTGGCTGGGCGCGCCCGAGCAGTGGGACCACGCGGAGGCCGAGATCGCGGGGGCGATCGCCGACATCGACCCCGGCTCGCGCGGCCTGTCGTGGTCCGACGCCGCCGGCGAGGCCGCGTTCTACGGCCCCAAGGTCGACATCCAGGCGCTCGACGCCGGCGGTCGCGAGGAGACCATCGCGACCGTGCAGATCGACGTCAACCAGCCGGAGCGGTTCGACCTGCACTACATCGCTGACGACGGCGCCCGGCGCCGCGTCGTCATGATCCACCGCGGTGTCGTCGGTTCCATGGAGCGGATGATCGGACTCCTGCTCGAGGTCCACGACGGGCGCCTGCCGATCTGGCTCGCCCCGGTGCAGGTGTGCCTGCTGCCGGTCGGCGAGGAGCACCAGGACGCGGCCGACGCCGCCGCCGCCCGGCTGCGCGCCGACGGCGTCCGGGTGCGCGTCGAGCGGGACGGCTCGCTCGGTCGTCGGCTCCGTGGGGCTCGTCGACGACGTGACGCGCTGCTCGGTGTGATCGGATCGGCCGAGGCCGACGAGGCGACCCTCGCCGTCCACGACCCCGCGACCGACGCCCGCCGGACCATCGCCGTCGAGCGTCTCGCATCGTTGGTCACCGAGGCGGTGACGCACCGCCGTCCTCGGATCAGTCTGTGATCCGCTCGGTCGCCACTGTTCGCACGGGCGCGAGCCGGGCGGCCGGGTCGCGTCCGGCGACGGTGAGGCTCAGATGAGGCCGAGCCCCTTGACGGCCTCGCGCTCCTCCACGAGCTCGGCCACCGAGGCGTCGATGCGCCCCCGCGAGAAGTCGTCGATGTCCAGACCCTGCACGATCTCCCAGGCGCCGCCACGCGAGACCGCGGGGAACGAGGAGATCAGGCCTTCGGGGACGCCGTAGGAGCCGTCGGACGGCAGCGCGACGGAGGTCCAGTCGCCGTCGGCGGTGCCGTTGACCCAGTCGTAGACGTGGTCGATCGCGGCGTTCGCGGCCGAGGCGGCCGACGACGCCCCGCGGGCCTCGATGATCGCGGCGCCACGCTTGGCGACGGTCGGGATGAAGGTGTCCTCGAGCCATGCCTGGTCGTCGACGACCTCCGCGGCCGGCTTCCCGGCGACGGTCGCGTGGAAGATGTCGGGGTACTGGCTGGCGGAGTGGTTACCCCAGATCGTCAGCCGGGAGATGTCGTTGACCGTGGTGCCGGTCTTGGCGGCGAGCTGGCTCAGCGCACGGTTGTGATCGAGCCGCGTCATCGCGGTGAAGCGCTCGGCGGGCACGTCGGGGGCGTGCTGCTGCGCGATGAGCGCGTTGGTGTTGGCGGGGTTGCCGACCACGAGCACACGGATGTCGTCGGCGGCGCCGGCGTTGATCGCCTCGCCCTGCGGCTTGAAGATCCCGCCGTTGGCCTCCAGGAGGTCGGCTCGCTCCATGCCCGGGCCGCGCGGGCGGGCGCCGACAAGGAGCGCGATGTTGGCGCCGTCGAACCCGGCGGTCGGGTTGTCGGCGATGTCGATGCCGGCGAGCAACGGGAAGGCGCAGTCGTCGAGCTCCATCGCCGTGCCCTCGGCGGCCTTGACCGCCTGCGGGATCTCCAGCAGCCGAAGCCTGACCGGGGTGTCGGGGCCGAGCAGCTGACCGGAGGCGATCCGGAACAGCAGCGCGTAGCCGATCTGACCGGCGGCGCCGGTGACGGTCACGGTGACAGGGGCGTTGCTCATGCGTGGCGATTCCGTTCTCGGCCCTCGCGCGTGCCGCGCGTGCTGAGCCGTCGATGGCTGCTGCTACCGCCGACCATCCTGCCACCGTTCCGCGCTGCCCAGCGCGGACCGGGAGGGACGCCCGGCGTCGACGTGGAAGGAATCTGACGCCAGCGCGAGCCGGATCCGGTGAACGGGCCCGCTGGGGTTCGGTGGCGTCAGAAACCTTCCAGATGCTTGCGGAGCGTGGCGAGCCGGATGCCGGCGCGGATCTCGGCCAGCACCTGTTCGGGCTCGTCGATCAGACGACGGTAGGTGAAGCGGAGCACCGTCCACCGACCCAGGACGAGGGCATTCTGCCGTCGCCGATCGACCTCGAAGGCATCGGCTCCGATGTGGAACTCCCGACCGTCGATCTCGATGACGAGACCGATCGGCCAGAACGCGATGTCGAGGAAGTACAGGCGGCCATCGAGCACGATCGGCCGATTCGCCCGCCACCCGGTGATCGCTGCCCCGTGCAGCAGCTTGTGCGAGCACCGCTCGGCGACCGACCAGGGTTCGGCGCGGGAGTCCAGCAGCAGTCGACGACGGTCCCGATTCCCCACTCGGCCCGGCGTCATCGCCAGCGCGGCCTCGAGATCGCCGATGCGCGCCATCTTGGCGCGAAGCACGCGATCGATGGATTCGCCGTCCGTCGGCACGGCGAGATCGAGTGCCGTCAGCGCCGGCGTGGTCAGCCGCGCCATGCCGCGATCGAGGACGAGATCGGGCGGGATCGACCGGCGGTGGAATGTGAAGCCCGATCGGCGCAGCGTCGTGTGCTGCGCGACCTCGATCGTGTTCGGGGTCAGCTCGCTCCAGAACGTGAGGTGAGCGGCGATCTCACCGCAGAGCACCGCGTCGGGACGCCACCTCGTCACGGCAGCGGCTCGCCACCCCGGTGCGGAGGCGACATCCGCTCGCAGGTGCACCCCGGGGAGCACCGGCACCAGCTCACCCGCCGCCACGTACCTCGACACGGAGGCCTCGCTCACGATCCCGTCACCACGGCGGACCAGAGGTGGGAGCACGAGCGTCGACGCGGCCATGTCCGAAACCTCCCGGAACCCGCCGCGCGCTCGCTCGGCACGACAGGGGGTGCTGTGGAAGACGGTGCATCGGTCTGGTCCTGTGGACACACCGGATGTGGAAGGAATCTGGCGCCAGAAGCGCACCAGGGCGCGGGATAGCGGCCTCCCGACCATCCAACGTCAGATTCCTTCCAGATCGCATCCGGGCCCCTGCGCGCGTCGCGGCGTGACGCGGCACACGGCAGGATGGGGCGCGGAACCCACACCCTCCTCGATATCTTGAAGTCGAGATTTCTAGCCACGTGAACCAGGAGCACCAGGTGCCAGAGCAGACGATCATCTACACGTACACCGACGAGGCGCCCGCGCTGGCGACGGCGTCGCTGCTGCCGATCATCACGGCCTACACGCAGCAGGCGGGGATCGACGTGCAGACTCGCGACATCTCGCTCGCCGGCCGCATCCTCGCCGTGTTCCGCGACGTGCTCACCGCCGACCAGCAGGTGCCGGATGCGCTGGCCGAGCTCGGGGAGCTCGCGAAGACACCCGAGGCGAACATCATCAAGCTCCCGAACATCTCGGCGTCGATCCCGCAGCTCAAGGCTGCGATCGCCGAGCTGCAGGCACTCGGCTACCCGCTCCCCGACTACCCGGACGAGCCCACGACCGACGAGGAGAGGTCGGCCAAGGCGGCGTACGACAAGGTCAAGGGCTCCGCCGTCAACCCGGTGCTGCGTGAAGGGAACAGCGACCGTCGCGCGCCCGGCGCGGTCAAGGCCTACGCGAAGGCCCACCCGCACCGCAACAAGCCGTTCGGCGAGGGCTCCCGCACCCGCGTCGCCACCATGGGCCACGACGACTTCGCGAGCAACGAGATCTCGTGGACGGCTCCCGCCGACGACACCCTGACCATCCGGTTCGTCGGGGCCGACGGCGCCACGACCGTCCTCAAGGACGGCCTCGCCGTCCTCGCCGACGAGATCGTGGACGCCACCTTCCTGTCCGGCGCTGCGCTCGACGCGTTCCTCGCGCAGACCCTCGCCGACGCTGCCGCGGACGACGTGCTCTACTCGCTCCACCTCAAGGCCACGATGATGAAGGTCTCCGACCCGATCATCTTCGGTCACGCCGTCAGGGCGTTCTTCGCGGACGTCTTCGCGACCTACGGCGACCAGCTCGCCGCCGCGGGCCTGAGCGCGAACGACGGCCTCGGGTCGATCCTCGCGGGGCTGGCCAAGATCGACGGCGGCGAGGCGATCGCGGCCGCCTTCACCGAGCGCATCGCCTCCGGGCCGGCGCTGTCGTACGTGAACTCCGACAAGGGCATCACCAACCTGCACGTGCCCTCCGACGTCATCGTCGACGCCTCGAGGCCCGCGCTCATCCGCAACGGCGGCAAGCTGTGGGGTGCCGACGGCGGCGAGGCGGACACCCTCGCCGTCATCCCGGACTCCTCGTACGCGAGCGTCTACCAGACCGTGATCGACGACGTCGTCGCGCACGGCCCGCTCGACCCGGCGACCATTGGCAGCGTCCCGAACGTCGGCCTGATGGCGCAGGCGGCCGAGGAGTACGGCAGCCACGACAAGACGTTCGAGATCGCGGCGCCGGGCACCGTCGAGGTCGTCACCTCCACCGGAGAGGTCGTGCTCGCGCACGCCGTCCAGCCCGGTGACATCTGGCGAGCCATGCAGACCAAGGACGTCGCCGTGCGCGACTGGGTCAAGCTCGCCGTCACCCGCGCCCACGACGCGGCGATCATCGCCAAGGTCCACGAGTACCTCGCCGACCTCGACACCGAGGGTCTGACCATCGAGATCCTCGCGCCCGCCAAGGCGACGCAGTACTCGCTCGACCGCATCCGCCGTGGCGAGGACACGATCTCGGTCACCGGCAACGTCCTGCGGGACTACCTCACGGACCTGTTCCCGATCCTCGAGGTCGGCACGAGCGCGAAGATGCTGTCGATCGTGCCGCTGCTCGCCGGTGGCGGACTCTTCGAGACCGGCGCCGGCGGCTCGGCGCCCAAGCACGTGCAGCAGCTCGTCGAGGAGAACTACCTGCGCTGGGACTCCCTCGGCGAGTTCTTCGCGCTGGCGGCCTCGTTCGAGCACCTCGCCGAAACCACCGGCAACACCCAGGCCCAGGTGCTCGCCACCACGCTCGACGCCGCGACCGGCACGTTCCTCGAGAACGACCGCTCCCCCGGCCGCAAGCTCGGCACCACGGACAACCGCGGCAGCCACTTCTACCTCGCCCTCTAC
>JBMDXU010000219.1:0-11680 GCA_048594485.1 Pseudactinotalea sp.
GTCGGGCGAGCCAGAACTGGCTGGTGAGGCGCAAGGACCAGGACCTCGTGCTGCGCCGCGACAGCGATCCCTTCCAGCTGGGCCGGGACCGGCTCGGCGAGGCGATCGGCTGGCGAGCCCTGGCGCGTGCCCGGGCGAGCGAGGCCGGCGCTCCGGTGCCGGTCGACGTCGACCCGCCGGTGTGGTCGCAGGGCTGGTGGTCGCTCGAGTCGTTCCTGCCGGGTGCCCCCCGACCCATGTCGCCGGCCGAGCACGCGGCCGCGGTCGCGCGCTGGCACGACCTCGCGATCGACGCCGACGCCCTCGGGCCCCAGCCCCATCGGTTCCGCCCGCTCGACGCGCTCACCGACCCCGACGCGGACGACCTCATCGCCGGCGTCGCCGAGGAGGACGACCGCAGCTGGCTCGCCCGGCGACTCGACCAGGCGCGCGCGCTCGCCGCCACGATCGACTGGTCGGCCTCGCCGGCACGTCTCGTCCACGGCGACCTCGCGACGCACAACCTGCTGTGGCGGGACGGCGAGCTGAGCGGAGTCGTCGACCTGGAGCTCGCCACGGTCGATCGCCGGGTCACCGACCTCATCAACGTGTGGCGCTGCCGGTACGACGACGTCGTGCTCGCCTACGATGCGATCTCGCCGCTGACCGAGGACGAGTGGCGGATGCTGCTGGTCGACTGGTGGTCATCGATGGTCGGCCTCGCGCTGATCCACCTCCGGCGAGGCGAGCGGCCCGGCCAGTGGGAGCTCGACGGGCTGCGCCGCAGCTCGCCGCTGGCCACCTCCCTGGAGCGTCAGCTCGGGTAGTCGACGTAGGCGAGGCGCGTGCCGTCGGGGGACCAGCTCGGCACGTTCATCGTGCCCTGGCCGCCGACGAGGTGGACGAGGTCGCGGACGGCGGAGCCATCGGCGTCGCAGAGCCGGACGATGACCTCGCGGTCGGGCGGGTGACCCTGCGTGCCGGGCGGGAAGCTCACGTAGGCGAGCGTGCGCCCGTCGGGTGAGGGGTGCGGGAACCAGTTGACCCGCTCGTCGTGGGTGAGCTGCGCGATGTCGGTGCCGTCGGGTCGCATCCGGAAGAGCTGGGCGTGCCCGGGCGCGGTGCGCGCGCGTTCGGAGTTGAAGTACAGCCAGGCGCCGTCGGGCGAGAACTCGGGGCCGTCGTCGGGGAAGGCATCGTCCGTGAGCCGGGTGATCGGGCCGCCTGCCGCGGGGACGAGGAAGAGGTCGGGCGGTTCCCACTCGCCGTCGACGACGACGACACCGGTGTACGCAAGGGTCGCGCCGTCGGGGCTGACCCCGTGCAGGTAGTGGCGATGACCGTCCTCGGCGGTGACCCGCCGGGGTGTGCCGCCGGCGAGCGGAGCGCGGTAGACGTGGCCGTCGTCGGCGGAGACGAACACGTGAACACCGTCGGGGTCGAGGACGTGATCGTTGTTGAGGGGAGCGAGGTCGCCGAGGTCGATGCGCGACGGCGTCGGGTCGCCGTCGAGGTCGAGGCGCCAGAGGTGGCCGTCGCCGTTGACGATGAGCGCCGAGCCGTCGTGCGACCAGTTCGGGGCCTCGTAGAGCGTGTCGGCGGAGGCGTGGACCAGCGTCGTCGCCCCGCTGGCGACGTCGATCGTGAGGATGCGGCAGGACTGACCGGCGGCGAGCGATCGGGGCATGGCGTCAGCGGACCTGCTGCGGCTCGAACTGCATCCGCGGGTGCGCGTACGCCTCCTGGGCCTCGACGAGCTGGAGCTCGCGCTCGCCGGAGTCGAGGGTGAGGGCGAGCAGGTCGAACACGCTCGACGCGGTGGCGGCGAGCGCCTGGGACGCCGACCCCGTGGCGCGGTAGTGGGCGGTGAACAGCGCGCTGGTCACGTCGCCCGACCCGTTCGCCTTGAAGGGCAGGTACGGGGTCTGCACGAGCCAGGCACCGTCGTCGTCCGCGGCGAGCATCTCGATCGTGCCCTCCGGACGGTCCGGCCGCTCGACGCTGGTGACGAGGACGGTGCTCGGGCCCATCGCGCGGGCCGCGTCGACCGAGTCGAGCGTGCTCTCGAGGGTGTCGGGCTCGGTGCCGGTGAGGAAACCGAGCTCGAACTGGTTGGGCGTGATGATGTCGGCGCGGCCGACGACGCGCTCGCGGATGAGCGGCGGGATGGCCTCGTTGACGAAGCACCCGGACTTCGCGTTGCCCATCACCGGGTCGCAGGTGTAGCTGGCCGCCGGGTTGGCGGCCTTGACTCGCTCGACGGCGTCGACGACGACGTCGACGATGCCCTCGCCGCCGAGATAGCCGGAGAGCACGGCGTCGACCGTGCCGAGCGCGCCGCGCTCCTCGATCCCGGTGATGACGTCGCGGACGTCGTCGGGGCTGAGCATCGGCCCGCGCCAGCTGCCGTAGCCCGTGTGGTTGGAGAACACGACGGTGTAGACCGGCCACACCTCGTGACCGAGACGCTGCAGCGGGAACACCGCCGCGGAGTTGCCCACGTGCCCGTAGGCGACGGACGACTGGATCGACAGGAACCTCATGAGCCCATCATCCTCGCTCGCGGGCGGTGCCGCTCACCGCCTGACGGCTCGGCGGGAGTGTGCGAGGCTCGACGGGGAGCGGGCGTCGTCGGGCACCCCACGCAGGTCGGGAGGCGCACGGATGCGACGGATCGCGACATCGGCGGTGCTCGCGGGCGCGACGCTGCTGGCGGGCTGCTCGATGGCTCCCGCGGCCTCCGACGACGCGACGACGGGGCCGTCGTCGAGCGAGGCGGCGGAGCCCTCGACCACGGTGGTGGGCGAGCTGCGGATCCCGTGGTCCGCCGTCGTCGTCGACGGTTCGGTGCTGGTCTCCGAGCGCGGCACCGCGCGGGTCCTCGAGCTGACCGAGGCGGGTGAGCTGCGGGAGGCGGCCGTGGTGGCCGGCGTGGAGCCGCAGGGCGAGGGCGGGCTGCTCGGTCTCGCGACCGACGGTGAGAGCGTGTTCGCCTACTCGACGGCGGCCGACGGCAACCGCGTCCAGCGCTTCCCGCTCACGGGAGAGCCGGGGTCGCTCGGTCTCGGCGAGCCGGAGACGCTGATCTCCGGGCTTCCCGCCGGCCGGATTCATCACGGCGGCCGGGTCGCGCTGGGGCCGGACGGGATGCTGTACGTGACGGTCGGCGACGCCGGCGTCCCGGAGGTCGCCCAGGACCTCGACGCTCTCGGCGGCAAGATCCTGCGGCTCACCCCGGATGGCGAGGTGCCGGAGGACAACCCGTTCCCGGGCTCGCCCGTGTACAGCTACGGCCACCGCAACGTGCAGGGGATCGCGTGGTCGGAGGACGGCCGGATGTTCGCGAGCGAGCTCGGGCAGAACACGTGGGACGAGCTGAACGAGATCCAGCCCGGCGGGAACTACGGCTGGCCGGTGGTCGAGGGCGACGGCGGCGAGGGCGAGGGCTACATCGATCCGCTGCAGGTGTGGTCGACCGACACCGCCAGCCCCAGTGGCATCGCGATCGTTGACGAGACGATCTACATCGCCAACCTGCGAGGCGAGCGGTTGCGCACTGTCCCGGTCGCCGACCCGGGGGAGGCCGACGAGCTGCTGGCGGGTGAGTACGGGCGACTGCGCGACGTCCTCCTCGGCCCCGACGGCCGCGTCTGGATCCTCACCAACTCCGACGGTGAGGGGAACGCCGACAGCGAGATCGTCGCCATCGACCCGGTCGGGTGAGGGCCGCGAGGTCGTGATCCGCTCACCGCGTGACTCAGCGGATCTCCGACAGGATCCCGGCGTCCTCGCAGCGGTCGAGCACCATCGCCGTCATGGCGGGGTCAATCGTGTCGCCACGGCTCAGTGCCCAGTGCACCCGTCCAGCATGGGTGAGTGCGACGGTGATCCCGTGCCCCCGCCGAACCGCGGCATCCGGGTACGCACCGTCGAGCCCGTCGAGATACTCCTCGACCAGCCATCGCCCTGTGGACAGTGTGAGCGAGGCGAGGTCGGCGCCGACGGGTCCCGTGCCGAAGGTCGCCCAGTCGAGCGCCACGGTCGTCCGGGCGTCGACGGCGCGCAGATTGCCGAGTGAGAAGTCGCCGTGAACCACCGTGAACGGGAGTGTCGACAACTGCTCCAGGAGGGACCGGCGGAGCGCCCAGATATCGACGACGCGGGGGTCGGCGTCGACGACGGCCAAGTCGAGGTCGCTCGCCGCGATGCGCTGGGCGAGCTGGTGCTGGGCGAGCCACGAGACCGAGGGCACGGGGGTCGTCCCCTGCCAGGACCCCAACCGCTGCGCCGCGATCTCGGGACGCTCACGGTCGCCGTCGATCATGGCCGTCCACACGACGTCCGCCTCGATCGCGAGGACGCGCGGCGCCGCCAGGCCCGGACCGATCGGGAGCAGACCGCTGGCGTAGGCCAACGCCTCGCGTCGCCAGTACGCCCAGTGGTCGACGGCGGTTGACGCCGCCGCGTGGCGGCCCTGCGTCAACGGCCGCAGTCTCTTGCGGACCACGCGTTGCTCCGCCTCGTCGCCCGAGGGCGAGCGGAGAGTGACCGTCACCAGATCCACCCCGGCTGTCGCGGCGCCGGTGCTGCCGGTCAGCGGCTCGGCCGTCCACGAGAGGACGTCGCCGCCGCCGAGGGCGTCGACGACCGCATCGGGGATCGCGGGTCTGGGCACGGCGATCACACCAGACGTCCGGTCTCCACGCGCCGCCCGCGCTACCAGGCGTGCGCCTCGGGGGCGGGGCCCTTCTTGAGCTTGCGCCCGGTGTTGATGTCGAAGATCTCGTCAAGGCGGGTGAGGGTGGCGTCGTCGAGGTCGAGGTCGCCGGCGCGATCGAGACCGTCGAGCTGCTCGACGGTCCGCACACCCACGATCGCGGAGTCCACCGCCGGGTGCGCGAGCGTCCACGCGATCGCGACGGCCGTCTCGGTCTCGCCGAGGTCGCGGCACAGCGCGGAGAACTGCGCCAGCTGGTTGTTGCTCTCGCCGATCGTGATGCCGTACTCGGCCTCGACCTGCGCCGTGCGGCTGCCCTCGTCGGACCGTGTCTTGCCGGTGAGCAGCCCACCTGCGAGCGGCATGTAGATCATCCCGCCGATGCCGAACTCGCGGGCCGCGGGCAGCACCTCCAGCTCCGCCCATCGGCTCAGCAGGTTGTACTGCGCCTGCTCCGAGACGAAGCCGACCGACCCTCGGTGCCACGCGGCCGCCTGGAACTTCGCCAGGCCCCAGCCCGGGAAGTTGCTCGAACCGGCGTAGAGCACCTCGCCGTCGGCGATCGCCCGCTCGTAGGTGCCCCAGAACTCCTCCATGGACACGGTGCGGTCGATGTGGTGCGTCTGGTACAGGTCGATCCGATCGGTCTGCAGCCGCTCCAACGAGCGCTGCAGCGCCGCCCGGAACCGGTAGGCCGAGAACCCGTGGCCGTGGTTCGGCCCGTCGCCCTCGGTGGCGTCGCCGTACTGCTTGGTGGCGATGACGACCTCGTCGCGGACGCCGGGCCGCGACTGCAGCCACGACCCGATGATCTGCTCCGACCGGCCACGATCACCGGGCCCGCCGTAGACGTCGGCGGTGTCGATGAAGGTGATCCCCATCTCCAGCGCGCGGTCGAGGATGGCGTGCGACGTCGCCTCGTCCGCCTTGGGACCGAAGTGCATCGTGCCGAGACAGATCCGGCTGACGTTGACGTTCGACCGCCCCAGACGTGTGTACCTCATCGTCACTCCCTCGTTGCGCACGGACCTCCACCGTACGCCGGGCTCCGAGCGCCGTCGGACCTCGAGGAGCAGCGACCCAGCGTGGTCACCGGCATCGCACCGGGACGGGATGCGCGCCGTCATTGTCCGCTCCCGTGGTGCGGTGACCATGTCGAACGTATTTCTCTCGGTGTGCCCCTCGTGTGTCCCATGTGCCGATAGGCCTGCCCTCGCCCGAGGAGACGGCGCCACGTACGGTCACTTCATGCCCAGCCACGTCCCCGGCCCCCTGGCACGTGCCGCTGCGCTCGCCCTGCTGATCGCCGTCACCGCCTGCACGCCCACCGAGACCGATGGCACGGGCGACGCCGACCCGACCGACCCGGACACGGTCACCCTCGAGGTCACCAGCACCACCTGGAACGGCTGGGAATCGCCGACCGCGCCGCCGGACGCCACGACCGACAGCGTGACGGTCGCCGAGGGCGACACGATCACGATCGACGGCGCCCTCGACACGATCGTCCTGACGATCGAGGAGATCGACGACGACGGCGTCGACCTCATCTCCGACAGCGCCCTCGTCGTCACGAACCCCGGCGGCGGGGCCGACCTCGACAGCCCGCGGACGGACTTCTCCCTCGGCAACGGCGAGGTCCTCGAGCTGATGACCCCGACGTTGGACGCCGGCACCTCGATCGTGCTGACCGTGCAGGACTGAGACGCCTCCCTCGGCGGAGGGATGAGCTCGCGGCTCATCCGATCGGACCCGCACGATCTCCGTCGATCGGGGGATCTGCCGCCCCGTGAGCTGCGTTACGAAAGAAGGCATGCGCAGACCAGACACGAGACCATCCGCCCGTCTGACCGCCGCACTCGCCGCGGCGGGCCTGATCGCCGTCGGCCTCCCGACGGCGGCACTCGCCTCCCCGGGCGACGGCGCCGGGGGCGGTGAGCAGGTCGAGGCGCCGGTGCCGGAGCTGGACTGGGGACCCTGCGAACCCACCCCCGACGGGCCGGACGTGAGCGCCTTCGAGTGCACGACCGCCGTCGTCCCCAGCGACTACGACGAGCCCGACGGCGACACCACCGAGATCGCCCTCACCCGGCTCCCGGCAGCCGACCCCGAGCAGCGGATCGGCAGCCTCTTCCTCAACTTCGGAGGCCCCGGTGGTCCGGGTGTGCAGACCCTGCACCTGCTCGGCCCCGGGTTCCTCGCACCCGAGGTCGTCGAGCGGTTCGACATCGTCGGGTTCGACCCCCGCGGTGTCGGTCAGTCCGATCCGGTGACCTGCTTCCCGGACGCCGCGAGCGAGAACGAGTTCCTCACGGGCATCCAGGCGTTCCCGACCACCTCGCGCGAGGAGGTGGAGCAGATCGCTCAGTACGCCGTCTTCTCCGCCGCGTGCGAGGCGCTGTCCGGGGACCGCATCGAGCACGCGTCGACGGCGAACGTCGCGCGCGACATGGACCTGCTGCGCCAGGCGGTCGGCGACGACCAGCTGAGCTACCTGGGCTACTCCTACGGGAGCGTGCTCGGCGCGACGTACAGCGCGCTGTTCCCCGACCGGGTCCGTGCGCTCGCGATCGACGGCACCCTCGACCCGGAGCTGTGGTCCGGCGGCGAGGGGTCGATCGGCACCCGGATCCAGCAGGGCCCGGCCGCTGCCGAGACCTTCGAGCAGTTCCTGGCGGAGTGCGCCACGGCCGGCGCCGAGCGGTGCTCGCTCGCCGCGCTCGGGGAGCCGAGCGTCGTCGTGGAGGACCTGTTCACCGCGCTGCTTGACCAGCCCGTCGAGGTGCCGGTGCCCGAGGGCGGCACCGTCGAGATCGGGTACGACGACGCCGTCGCCGCCTCGTTCAGCTCGCTCTACTCGCCGGCGGCGTGGGGCACGCTGGCCGACACGCTCGCCGGTCTCGCGGCGCTGAGCGGCTCCGTCCCGGCACGCGAGGTGCCCCGGGGGATCGCCGCGTCCGGTGGCTCGCTGGGCGAGCTGCTCCGCGAGCTCGGCCTCATCGAGGATTACCCGTCGGCGGGTGGCTCGCTGGCGAGCATGTGCGTGGACGGCGACCACCCGCTCCGGCCGTGGGACTACCCGGCGCAGGCGGATGCCGCCGACACCGAGGCGCCTCACTTCGGGCGCTTCCGCTCCTGGGTGGGCATCCAGTGCGAGTTCGTGCAGTACCGCGACGACGACGCCTACACCGGCCCGTGGGAGCAGCAGACCGACGCCCCCGTGCTCGTGATCGGCACGCGCTACGACCCCGCGACCCCGTACTGGTTCACGCAGCCGTACGCCGATCACTTCGACGACGCCAGCGTGCTGACGATCGAGGGCTACGGCCACACGTCGCTCGGGGTCAGCTCCTGCGCCGATGCGGCCATCGCGACGTACCTCGTCGATCTCCAGGCCGTCGACGGTGCCACGTGCGATCAGGACGTCGCCCCGTTCACCGATTCGGTGACGCCGGAGGACCTCGAGGAGCAGCTGGCCCTCGCCCCGAGCATCGAGGGCCTGACGGGCTGACGCCCGGAGGGGCTGACGCCCGGAGGGGCTGACGCCCTGACGGCGTCCCCGCCCCCCGACCTCCGTCCAGCCGAGATCGCACTTCTGGCCCGAGATCGCACCGTGCACGGTGCGATCTCGGGCCAACGGTGCGATCTCGGCCGTTGTCCATTGAGCGGCGACGGCGTGGAGCGGTGACACGGCGCTGCTCGACCGAGGTCGATAGCCTGCCCGGGTGACAGCGACCGACGAGCGGCCCGGCCAGCTCAGCAGCTCGCAGAAGTGGCGGGCGTTCGCCGTTGCCGTGACGGTCGCGGCGATCACGATCGTCGACCTGACCAAGGTCAACGTGGCGCTGCCGTCGATCGAGACGGCGCTCGGCGCCGGGTCGACGCAGCTGCAGCTGATCGTGTCGGGCTACGTGCTCACGTTCGGGCTGATGCTCGTCCCGATGGGACGACTGGGCGATCAGCGCTCCCGTCGCACCCTGTTCGTGATCGGGCTGCTCGCCTTCACGGTGACCAGCCTGATGTGCGCGCTCGCCACCAGCGCGACCATGCTCCTCGCGGCGCGTCTGCTGCAGGGTGTGGCCGCCGGGATCCAGATGCCGCAGGTGGTCGGCCTCGTGCAGCAGCTCTTCCAGGGCGCCGAGCGCGGCCGTGCGTTCGGACTCTTCGGCGCCACCATCGGCCTGGCGACGGCGTTCGGCCCGACGCTGGGTGGGCTGCTGATCGCGATCGGCGGAGAGGAGAACGGCTGGCGGTTGATCTTCTGGATCAACGTGCCGCTCGCGCTCGTCGCGGCGGGACTGGCGCTGCGGCTGCTGCCGCGGGCGGAGCCAGCCGCCGAACGTGCGCGCCTGCAGCTGGACCCCGTGGGCGTCGTGCTCTTCGGGCTCTCGGTGACGGCGCTGCTCGTCCCGTTCCTGCTCACCACGGGGTCGGACGCCGACGACCCGCGGCGCTGGTGGGTGCTGGTGCTGTTCGCCCTCCTCGCCGCCGGCTTCGTCCTGTGGGAGCGGCACTACGCCCGCGACGGCCGCAGCCCGCTGATCCCGTTCCGGCTGCTGACGATCACCTCGTTCCGGAACGGCACCCTGCTCGCCGCCTGCTACTTCGCGGCGATGCCGTCGATGTTCCTGCTGACGACGCTGTTCCTCCAGGACGGCGTCGGCCTGGAGCCGGTGTTCGCGGGGATGGTGACGATCGGGTTCGCGCTCGCGAGCGCCGGGGCGTCCTGGTACGGCGGCACGCTCGTGAACCGCATCGGCCGGCCGCTGGTGATCGGCGGCCTCGTCGTGATGATCGTGTCGGTGGCGGCGCTCGGCACCGCGGCCGTGCTCGCCTCAGCCGCCGCGGTGCCGTTCGTGATGGCTGGGATCATGGTGGTCGCGGGTCTCGGCGGCGGTGTCGTGATCTCGCCGAATCAGACCCTGACGCTCGCCGATGTCCCTGTGGCCGAGGGTGGTCTGGCCGGGTCGCTGGGTCAGCTCGGCCAGCGCGTCGGCACGGCGATCGGGACGGCGATCGCGCTGTCCCTGTTCTACGCCACGGTGTTCCACGAGAACGGCGTGGAGCCGCAGCTCGTCACCTATCACGACGCCTACAGCCGTGGGCTCCTCGCCGTCGGCGCCTTCCTCGCCGTCGCCCTCGCCATGGGGCTCCTCGACCTGCGGAGTCGCCGCGCCCCTCGCTGACCCCGGCGGAACGATCGACGGGCTCGACGAGCTCCAGGAGCCGATTCGGGCCCCGACGAGCGGTTGAGACCGTCGATCGTTCCGGCGCGCACCTCGTCCACAGGTCCGGCCCGATGCACCGCTGTCCACAGCACCCCGCCGGCCGCGAGGCGCGCCCGGCCCGATCCGCGCCACGGTGCACCGATGACCGCCGTTCCCGCCCTGGTGACCCGTCGTGAGTGGTCGCCGGCGCGGCTGCACCGCGCAGTGGCCGCCGGGACCGTCGTCCCTCTGCTGCCCGGCGTCTACGCGCGTCGTGACCTCGCCGACGACCCCGTCGTCCGAGCCGAGGCCGTGAGCAGGTGGAACCCGCAGGCGATCGTGTGCGGAGCGGCGGCGGCGCAGCGGACGTTCTGGCCGGAGCTGCCCGTGACGACGATCGATGTCGCCGTCGCCACCAAGATCGCCCGGCCCGGGTACCGCTTCGCCGACCGGGCGATCCCGCCGGAGCTGTGCCGCTACCTGGGCCGCCTGCGCCTCACGGCGCCGGCCATGACCGCGCTCGACCTCGCCGTGCCGACCTCGGGCACCTCCATCGATCGTGCGCTGCGGTCGAGGCTCGTGCGGATCGGTGACATCGAGCACGCGTTGGCGCTCATGCCTCGCCGCCGTGGGAACGCAGCGGTCTCGCGTCTCCTCCTGGACTCGCGCGCGGAGCCGTGGTCGATGCCAGAGCGGATGGCGCACGTCGCGCTCCGGGACGGAGGCATCACCGGGTGGCGGGCGAACCTCGAGGTCCTGGTGCGCGGTCGTCGCTATTTCCTCGACATCGCCTTCCCCTCGATCAGGCTCGCGATCGAGATCGACGGCCGCGAGTTCCACATCGCCCCCGAGGTGTTCGAGACCGACCGGATCCGCCAGAACGACCTGGTTCTCAGCGGGTGGACGGTGCTCCGGTACACCTATCGGCGTCTGGTCGAGGATCTCCCGCGCGTCCTCGACGAGATCCAGGAGGCGATCACGCTCGCGACCGGTCGGAGGCGCTGACCGCACCGATCGACGGGATCGGCGAGCTCCACGGCCCGAACCGGACCCCGACGAGGGGTCGAGACCGTCGATCGTTCCGGTCGCCGGCGGCGGGCACAGCAATGGCGAGCACTTCTGCTCGCCATAGTCAGGTTATAGCGGACAGGGGGGCTTGCGGCAAGGCCCTCCCCGCGGCGCAGAATCGTCGGCCCGCTGACCCCTGGAGCTGATTCGTGACCGCACCCGCGTTCGCCCTGCCCGACCGCCTCGCCGAGAAGGCGACCCCCGGACTCATCGACGACGACGAACGTCACCTGCGCCGCATCGCCGCGAGCCTCGAGCAGCAGATCGCCGACCTCGACCGGCGGCTCGATGCCGCCCGCCGTGCCCCGGGCGGTGGCGGCACCGAGGCGCTCGAGCGCGATCAGGAGATCCATCGGCTGAGTGCGCGGCTGAGCACGCTGCGGCGGTACGGGATCGACCTCTGCCTCGGTCGGATGGTGCTCGCCGAGCCCGGAGAGATGGGTCGTGTCGTCTACATCGGCCGCCTGGGCCTGACCGACAGCGACGGCGACCGCGTGCTCGTCGACTGGCGCTCACCCACCGCCGAACCGTTCTTCGGCGCCACCCACGGTGACCCGATGGGCCTGGTCAGCCGCCGCAGGTACCGATGGGCGCGGGGCGTGATCGTCGACTACTGGGACGAGGTCTTCCTCGATCTCGACGACCTCGACGACGCCGCTCGCCACGCGCTCGACAACCAGTCCGCCTTCATCGCCAGCCTCGGGGCGAG
>JBMDXU010000022.1:0-14225 GCA_048594485.1 Pseudactinotalea sp.
GGGCTCTGGCGCTCGACGAACAACGCGGTGATGACCAGACGAGCCTTCGACATGCCCGAGCATCAACCCACCGGGAGTGTCGCCGATGTCTTGAGAGAGATGTCGCCGATGTCCTGAACCAGCACACTGTCACCCCGACCAAGCATGGGCCGACCGGCGACGCCGGTTCGGCCCTGTGCTTTGTCGGCGAGACGGGCTTCGCCGTGTCAAACCCTTGTGACCCGATTGCGTGCGATTCCGAGCCACTGGATGGACAGGGATCGCACGTCATCGCTGCTCGGGCAGGTCGGCGAGCGTGGCCTCCCGCAGCCGGACCGAGCCGGACCTCGTCAGCTCCGTCGGCAGGCTCAGGTTCATCACGCTACGCAGTGTGGCAGCGGTCGAGGCGCGTGCCAGCATGGACCCATGCCGATCCCGCAGTTCATCCTGGACCTCCGCTCGAGAGTCGGGACGGACCTGCTGTGGCTGACAGGGGTCTCCGCCGTCGTGCTCGACGACGCCGGCCGTGTGCTCCTGGGGCAGCGTGCCGACACCGGCGAGTGGGCGATCGTGTCCGGGATCCTCGAGCCGGGTGAGCAACCCGCGGCCGCGATCACGCGCGAGATCAAGGAGGAGACCGGCGTCGACGCCGTGGTGGACGCCCTGGTCGCCGTCGACGTCACCGACCCGATCACCTACGGCAACGGGGACCGCACCCAGTACCTGGACCTGCTGTTCGTCGCCCACGCGACCGGCGGCGAGCCGCACGCCGCGGACGACGAGTCCCTCGCCGCCGGGTTCTTCCCCCTCGACGACCTTCCCCTGCCGCTCGCGGCGAGCACCGTCGACCGGCTCGCCGCGGCGGACGCGTTCCGTGGCGACCCCAGCGGGACCACACGCTTCGTGAGGCCGTGATGATCGCCCCGATCTGGTTCGACGTCTTCCTGGACGTCCCGCGCCCCACGTTCACGCAGTCCGTCGCCTTCTGGTCCGCGGTGACCGGGACGACGCCGTCCCCCACGCGCGGCGACGACGACCAGTTCCTCACCCTGCTGCCCGATCACGGCACGTCCTGGGTCCGGATGCAGGCGATCGACGGCGGCCCACGGCTCCACCTGGATCTCACCACGCAGGACGTGCCGGCACTGCAGGCGCGGCTGCTCGAGCTCGGTGCGCAGCCGGCCTGGCAGCACGACGAGGTCCCGGTGCTCCGCTCCCCCGGCGGGCTGCTGATCTGCGTCACCGCCGCCGAGCGCGAGCCGCGCATGGCCCGCGGCCATGCGCCGGTCCTCGACCAGGTCTGCCTCGACATCCCACCCGCCGTGTGGGACCACGAGGTCGCGTTCTGGCGCGACCTCACCGGGCGCGACCTCGCCGCCGGCAGGTTCCCCCACTTCGCACGGCTCCTCGACCCCGACCCCGCCGGTCCGATCCGCTTCCTGCTGCAGCGCGTCGACGACGATCGCCCGCACACCACCGCTCACCCGGATCTCGCCGTCGCCGATCGCGAGCGCGAGACGGCGCGTCACCGCACCCTGGGCGCTGCGACCGTCCAGGTCAACGAGGCCTGGACGGTCCTGCGGGCACCGGACGGCCTGATCTACTGCCTCACCGACCGCGACCCGCTGACCGGGCTGCTGCTGCCGATCTGAGCCGGCACAGGAGCTGTCAGTCCCGCTCGGACACCTCACGACGCTCCGGCCCGACGTACTCGCTCAACGGGCGGATCAGCGCGTTGGACGCGAGCTGCTCCATGACGTGCGCCGTCCACCCCGTCACACGGCTCGCGACGAACAGCGGAGTGAAGGTCGGGGTGTCGAACCCCATCAGGTGGTACGCCGGTCCGGCCGGGTAGTCGAGGTTGGGCTGGATGTTCTTCGCCGCCCCCATCGCCGACTCCAGCGCGGCGTAGAGCTCGCCGAGATCGGCACGGTCGTAGTGACGGACGAGGTCGTCGAGCACGGCCTTCATCGTCGGCACGCGCGAGTCACCGTTCTTGTAGACCCGGTGCCCGAAGCCCATGATCTTCTTCTTGCCGGCGAGCGCGTCGTCCAGCCACGCCTGCGCGTTCTCCGCCGACCCGATCTCGGCGAACGTGTGCATCACGGCCTCGTTCGCACCGCCGTGCAGGGAACCCTTCAGCGCGCCGATCGCCCCGGTCACCGCGGAGTACAAGTCGGCCAGCGTCGAGGTGATGACACGCGCGGTGAAGGTCGACGCGTTGAAGGAGTGCTCGGCGTAGAGCACCATCGAGACCTCGAACGCCGTGATGACCTCGGGCGCCTGCTCGACCCCGAACGTCATCCAGAGGAAGTTCTCCGCGTACCCGAGGTCCTCCCGCGGCGGCACGAGATCCTGACCCCGTCGACGGCGCTGGTCGTAGGCGACGACGGCCGGCAGCATCGCGAACAACCGCACCGACTTGCGCAGGTTCGCCTCCGGTGAGGAGTCCTCCGCCTCGGGGTCGTTGGCCCCGATCACCGAGACGGCGGTGCGGCAGACGTCCATCGGGTGGCACGTCGTCGGCAGGGCGGCGATCGCGTCCCTGACGAGGTCGGGCATGGCGCGTTGAGCACGCTCGGCCCGCGTCTGCTCGGCGAGCTGCTCCGCCGTCGGCAGCTCGCCGTGCCACAGCAGGTAGGCGACCTCCTCGAAGCTGCGCCGCGCGGCGAGGTCCTGCACCGGGTAGCCGCGGTAGAGCAGCGAGTTGGTCTCCGGGTCGACCTTGCTGATGGCGGTGACGTCGACGACGACGCCGGCCAGCCCCTTCTTGATGTCGCTCATCGCTGCTCTCCCTCGTGATCGCTCGGCGGCGTCGCCGAGTAGGTGAATATCTGCGAGTCGAACGTGTTGTAGCCGGCGTAGTCGATCACCTCGTACAGACGCGCACGCGTCTGCATCCGCTCCACCAGCGAGGCCTGGGTGCCCTGCTCGGCGATGACGTCGAGGCCGCGCTCCACCTCCCCCATCGCGAGCCGCAGCAACGTGACGGGGTAGATCACCAGCTTCACGCCGGCGCTGCTCAGCTGGGAGGCGGTGAAGAGCTCGGACTTGCCGAACTCGGTCATGTTGGCCAGCACGGGGACGTCGACGGCGGTGGCGACCGCCTCGAACTCGGCCAGATCGGTCATGGCCTCCGGGAAGACGGCGTCGGCGCCGGCGTCGGCCAACGCCTTCGCGCGGTCGACGGCGGCCCGCAGACCCTCGACGGCGCGGACGTCGGTCCGGGCCATGATCAGGAAGTCGGGGTCGCGGCGGGCGCCGGCAGCGGCGGCGATCCGTTGCTCCGCCGTCGCCAGGTCGACGACGGCCTTGCCGTCGAGGTGCCCGCACCGTTTGGGGTTGACCTGGTCCTCGATGTGGCAGCCGGCGAGACCGGCGTCCTCGAGCACCTGCACCGTGCGCGCGACGTTCATCGGCTCGCCGAACCCGGTGTCGGCGTCGACGAGGGTCGGCAGATCGGTCACACGGGCGATCTGGCCCGCGCGCGTGGCGACCTCGGTGAGCGTCGTCAGCCCGATGTCCGGGAGCCCGAGATCGGCCGAGAGCACCGCACCCGAGACGTAGACGCCGTCGAACCCCCTCTGCTGGATCAGCTGCGCCGACAGCGGGTTGATCGCCCCGGGCAGTCGGAGCAGCCGATCGCCGGACAGCGCCTCGCGGAACCGCGCCCGCTTCTGTGCCGGGCTCGAGTTCGCGTGCAGCATCAGAACAGACCGGCCGGGGTGCGGACGGTGCCCAGCAAGCCGGGCCTCGCCGCGATCGTCAGGCCGCCGAGCTCCTCGGGAGCCAGCTCCGGCAGCCGCTGCGCGACGGCCAGGAACCGGTCGATCTCGGCCTGCTCGAGGACACCGTTGGCGAGGGTGCGGAACTTCTCGACGTACTGCGCACGCGCGAACGGCCGGGCGCCGAGCGGATGGGCGTCGGCCATCGCGATCTCCTCGACGATGGTGCGGCCGTCGGTGGTGACGATCTCCACACGCCCGCCGAACGCCTTCTCGGCCGGGTCGCTCGAGTGGTAGCGGCGGGTCCACTCCGGGTCCTCGGCCGTCGTGATCTTGCGCCACAGCTCGACCGTGTCGGGCCGACGGGCACGGTCGGGCTCGTAGGAGGAGGCGTGGTGCCACGTGCCGTCCTGCAGGGCGACGGCGAAGATGTACGGGATCGAGTGGTCGAGCGTCTCGCGCGTGGCCTCGGGGTCGTACTTCTGCGGGTCGTTGGCACCCGACCCGATGACATGGTGCGTGTGATGGCTGGTGTGGATCACGATCGACGCGACCGCGGCCGGGTCGACCAGCTCGGGCCGGGTGCGGTGCAGACGACGCGCGAGGTCGATGAGCGCCTGGCTCTGGTACTCCGCCGAGTGCTCCTTGGTGTACGTCTCCAGGATCGCCCGCTTCGGCTCGCCGGGCGCGGGGAGCACGACGTCGTACCGCGCGTCCGGACCGTCGAGCATCCACGCGATGACGCCGTCCTCGCCCTCGTAGATCGGCTCGGGCGACGTCTGGCCGCGCATGGCGCGGTCCACGGCCTCGACGGCGAGTTTGCCAGCGAACGCGGGCGCGTACGCCTTCCACGTGGAGATACGGCCCTTGCGCGACTGCCGGGTCGCCGTCGTCGTGTGCAGGGCCTGGCCGATCGCGCCGAAGATCGTCTCCGTGCTCAGCCCGAGCATCGTGCCGATGCCGGCCGCCGCCGACGGGCCGAGGTGGGCCACGTGGTCGATCTTGTGCTTGTGCAGGCTGATCGCCTTCACGAGGTCGACCTGGATCTCGTACCCGGTCGCGATGCCCCGCACGAGGTCGGCGCCCGTGCACGCACGGTGCTGGGCGACCGCGACGATCGGCGGGATGTTGTCGCCCGGGTGCGAGTAGTCGGCGGCGAGGAAGGTGTCGTGGAAGTCGAGCTCACGGACCGCCACGCCGTTCGCCCACGCCGCCCACTCGGGGCTGACCCGCTGGTTCGCGGCGCGGCCGAAGACCGTCGACCCCGGGCTGTACGGGTGCGCCGTCGCCTGCGCGCGAGCGGCGACGACCGGCGCGCGCACCAGCGAGGCCGCGGCCACCGCGGCGTTGTCGATGACCCGGTTGACGATCATGTCGACGACGTCGTCGTCGACGGGCACGGGGTCGGTGGCGAGCTCGGCGAGCTTCCAGGCGAGCTGGTCGGTGCGGGCGAGGTTCTCCTCGCTCCGGTGGACGCGCAGGTGATGGGTGGTCGGCACGGCTCTCCTCGTGGTCGCTGCCCCCACCGTAGGACGTTCGGCCCCCTCGGGGCGTCCGACGGCGGTCGTAGCCTGGTGTCGTGATCTCCCGCAGGCTCTCGACGCCGTTCCTCGCCCTTCTCACGATCCTCACCACCGGGCTGCTCGCCCTCGCGCTCGGCGCCCCCGCCCAGGCGCACAGCGAGCTGGTCTCCTCCTCGCCCGAGGATGGCGCGGAGCTGGAGGCCGCCCCGACGGAGATCGTGCTCGAGTTCAACGAGGAGATCACGGAGATCGGCACCCAGGTCGTCGTCGTCGACCCGGAGGGCACCCCGGTCGCCCAGGACGAGGTCGTCGTCGACGGCTCGACCGTCACGCAGGCGATCGGAGCCGGGGCGGCCGGCGAGTACACGTTCACCGTCGCCGCGGCGAGCACCACCACCGAGGCCACCACCGAGAGCACGACCGAGACCACGTCCGACGCCACGTCCGAGTCGACCGCGGAGCCGAGCACCGCCGTGACGACCGCGGACCCCGAGGCGGAGGAGCCCTCGGACGGCTCGCTCACCTGGATCGTGGTGGCGCTGATCCTCGTGGCCGCCGTCGCCGTCGGGCTCGTGATCCGCCGGAGTCGTGCCCGATGACCTGGCCACGGCCCGCGTGGGAGCAGCGGTTCCGGGCGGGGCGGGTGATGCTGCCCTCGTGGGCGGGCGAACGGCCGGACCGCGCCGTCGTCGTCATGAGCGACGACGGCCGCCTGCAGGCCCACTCGTGGACGCCGTCGACCGGGGTCACCGTCGCCGCGACCGCCCGCCCGCAGGGGACGACGCTCGCGACCATCGACCCGAGTGGTGAGTGGGTGTGGTGGTTCGACGACACCGACGGCGACGAGCACGGCGTCTGGCGTCGGCAGCCGTTCGGGTCGACGCCGGCGCGTCGCGTCGAGACCCCGATCGATCTCCCGCCCGGGTACCCCCGCGGCCTCCTGCTGGGTCACGACGGCACCGCCGTCATCGGTCGCGGCGACGCCCGCTACGGCACGCAGATCCATCACGTCCCCGTGGGCGAGTCGAGCTACGGCTCCGACGGGCCGACGCTCGTCTACGCGCACCCGAGCTGGGCGGCCGCCCGTGCGCTCAGCCGCGACGGCACGCTCATCGCGGTCGAGCACTCCGAGCACGGCGACTCCCGGCACCCCTCGATCCGCGTGTACCGACGCGACGGCCGCGTGATCGCGGACCTCGACGACGGCGGCGAGCGCGGGCTGTGGGCGCTCGGCTTCGCGCCGGCGCCCGGCGACCAGCGGCTCCTCGTGCGGCACGAACGCACGAGCACGCCGCGCCTGCTGATCTGGGACGTCGCCAAGCTGATCCAGCGACCCGTCGAGATCGGCGTCGAGGGCGAGATCGGCGATGCCTCCTGGTACCCGGACGCACGGCACCTGCTCGTCTCGGTCGACCACGAGGCCCGCACACGGCTGTACCGGGTCGACCTGTTCTCGGGCGCCGTGGTGGCGGTGGGGCCGCACCAGGGGTCGGCGGTCGATGCCGTCACCCGCCCCGACGGCGACGCCTGGGTGCTCCACAGCTCCGCCGCCCGGCCGCCGGCGGTGATCTCCGCCCGCAGCGGCGCCGAGCTGCTCACCGGTCCTGGTGCCTCGGCGCCGCCGTCGGTGCCGGTCGAGGATGTCTGGGTCGACGGACCGGGTGGTCGCATCCACGCGCTGCTGCGCCGGCCGTCACGCGGGTCGGAGCCGTTCCCGACCATCGTCAAGGTGCACGGCGGGCCCACGGCGCACGACTCCGACTCCTTCTCCCCGCAGTCCGCGGCCTGGGTGGACCACGGCTGGGCGGTCGTCGAGGTCAACTACCGGGGCTCGACGGGGTACGGCGTCGGGTGGCGCGACGCCTTGGAGGAGAAGGTCGGGTTCACCGAGCTCGCCGACATCGCGGCGGTCCACGACGAGCTGGTCGCGACCGGTGTCAGCGACGCAGAGCGGTCGGTGCTCGTCGGACGGTCGTGGGGCGGGTACCTCACGCTGCTCGGGCTCGGCACGCAGCCCGGGCGCTGGGCCGCGGGTGTCGCCGCCGTCCCCGTGGCCGACTACGTGGCCGCGTACGAGGACGAGATGGGCTCGCTGCAGGACTTCGACCGTGCGCTGTTCGGCGGCTCTCCCGAGCAGGTGCCCGACGCCTACCGCGAGTCCTCACCGCTGACGTACGTCGACGCCGTCGACGTCCCGGTGTTCATCAGCGCGGGCGAGAACGACCCTCGTTGCCCCTACCGGCAGATCCTCAACTACGTCGAGGCGTTGCGCCGCCTCGGCGGTCGGGTCGAGACGCACACCTACGACGCCGGCCACGCCAGCCAGGTCGATGACGAACGGGTCGCCCAGATGTCGCTCGAGCTGGACTTCGTCCGCAGGCACGTGCCCACCTGATCCTCAGCGTCGTCGGGCGTGGACGACGACGACCGCGGCGACGCCCGCGACACCGAGGGCGAGGATGCCGCCCACGACCCAGACGAGCACCGGGTTCGTGGGGGCCCGCGTGTCCCCGGCATCGGCGACGACGTCGATGCCCTGGCCGAGGTCGGTGAGATCGGTGAAGGTGACGGTCCTGCCGTCGACGTCCCCGCCGTCGCCGTCGATGACCGGGCCGGGGAAGGTGATGGCGAGCGTGATCTGGGGGCTGCCGCCGTTGGGGTCGGGGGTCGACGACGTGGACGTCGCGGGGATGCGGAATCGGAACGTGTCGCCGTCCCGGGTGATGAGCGGCGACCCGTCGGAGCTCCGGAGGGCATCGGTGCGGTCGGTCAAGCTGAAGCGGCACCCGGGGTGGTCGCCCTCGGCGAACGGGGTCGCCTCGGTGGCGGCGTTCTCGCTGCCGCGGAACGGCGACTCCTCGCTCCACCAGACGCTGCAGTCGTGGCCGTCGTCCGCCGGCTCGGTGAGGAAGAGGATCTCGCCCGAGACCGACGTCGTCTCGCCGTGCACGGTGATGTCGTACTCGGCGCGGACGCAGCCGGCCAGGGCGAGCACGACGAGCACAGCGGGCACAGTGAGGACCGAGGAGACCGCACGACGCCGCTGCCGACCGACCATGCGTCGACGGTAGGGCATCGTGTCCGCCGTCCGCCGTCCATGACCTCGGTCGTCACGAGCGCTGCCCGCGATGTCGGCTAGGTTGATGACCGAGCCTGCGCCACTCGTCCGCACTGACGGCGCCTCACGTCCAGGAGTCCAGTTGCGTCGTCGTGCCTGCGTGCCGCCACCCCGTCCTCGGGTGACCGACCGATGACACGCGCCGGGCCGGTCGTGAGCCTCGTCCGCGGTGAGATCTCCTCGACGCCGATCCCGCTCGACGTCCAGCTCCCCGCGCCGACGCCGCGTGCCCTGGTGCTGCGCGGGATGTGGGCCGCGCGCCGATTCGTGATGCCGGCCAGCGCCTCGGCGATCGTCCACCAGGTGACCGAGGCGATGGTGCCCGTGATCATGGGGCGCGCGATCGACACCGCCGTGGTGGCGGGGGATGTCCGTGGTCTGCTGTTCTGGCTCGGGCTGCTGATCGTCAACTTCGTCCTGCTGGCCCAGGTGGTGCGCTTCGGCGCGTGGTACGGGCAGCTCGGCATGGATTCGGTCCAGCACCTGCTGCGCACCAAGGTCACCGACCGGCTGCTGCACCCGCGGGCGCGCGCCGACCGGCTGCCCGGCAGCGCGCTCTCGCTCGCGACCAACGACGTGCGGCAGGTCAGCTCGGCCGTCGCGCTGCTGGTGTACCCGGTCGGCGAGCTCGCCGCGATCGTCGTGGGCGGCACGCTGCTGCTGCTGCAGTCGGTGCCGCTCGGCCTCGCGGTCCTCGTCGGTGCACCGGTGCTGCTGGTGCTGCTCGACCTGCTGGGCCGTCCGCTCCGCGCCCGTGCCGAGCCCGAGGCCGAGGCGATCGCCGACGCCTCGGGCGCCGCCGCCGACATGCTCGCCGGACACCGAGTGCTCGCCGGGGTGCACGCCCAGGAGGTCGCGGCGCAGCGCTACCGCGGGCTGTCGCGGGACGCCCTCCGCGCCACCATGCGGGCCCGCTCGAGCGCGGCCGGCCTGACCTCCGGCCTGGGCGCGATCACCGGCCTGTTCATGGTGGGCATCGCCGTCGCCGCCGGGCTGCTCGCGGTTCGCGGGGAGCTGACCGTCGGTCAGCTGATCACCGTCGTCGGGCTCACGCAGCTGCTGCTCATCCCGATCTCGGCGTTCGCCCGCAACGTCGCACCGGTCTGGTCGGCCGCGCAGGCCAGCGCCGGCCGACTGCTCACCGTGCTCGGAGACGACGAGACGGCGAACGCCGCCCCGCCGTCGGCGGCCCGTGGCAGCGACGTCGACCTCCGGGTGCACGGCCTCGATCTCGGAGACGGCTCGGTTCTCGCGCTCGACGCTGCACCGGGCGAGATCCTCGGCGTCGCCGTCGACGGCGCCCCCGCGGTCGCCCTGGCCGAGACCCTCGCCGCTCGTCGCCCGGTGCCCGAGGGCGCGACGGCCCGCGTCGGCGGCGTCGACATCGACCCGGACCGCCCCGAGGAGGCGCGGGCGCTTGTGCTCGTGGCGCCGCACGAGGCCGCGCTGTTCGACGGCACCGTGCGGGAGAACGTGGCCCTGCCCGGGCACCGACCCGAGATCCTCGAGGACGCGCTCCACGCCGCCGCGTTCGACGACGTCCTGCGCGTCCTGCCCGACGGGCTCGACAGCGTCGTCGGCGAGGGCGGGCTGCGGCTGTCCGGCGGGCAGCGCCAGCGCGTCGCCCTCGCGCGTGCTCTCGTCGTCGACCCCCCGGTGCTCGTGCTGCACGAGCCCACCACCGCCGTCGACTCCGTCACCGAGTCGTTGATCGCCGAACGGCTGCCGGGGCTGCGGCACGGACGGACCACGATCCTCCTGACGACATCCCCCGCACTGCTCGCCGCCTGCGACCGCGTCGTCGAGGTCAGCGCCTCGGGAGGAGCGCGATGACCGCCGCGGACACGATCCCGGTCGCGACCACAGGCGAGGTGTGGCGCACCTGCCGAACGCTGCTGCGCCGTCGTGCGTGGCTGGCGCTCGGGGTCGCCGTCGCGTTCGTGGTGGCCGCCGCGGCGGCTCTCGTGCTCCCGACGGCGCTCGGGCGGATCGTCGATCTCGCCACCGACCCGGCGAGCACCGACGCCGACGTCTGGCGGCTCGGCGCCTGGATGGCGGGTGGTGCGATCGTGCAGGCGCTCGCGACCGGCATCGGGACGATCGGAGCAGCCGCGCTGGTCGAGAACCTGCTGGCCGACCTGCGCGAGCGGCTGGTGAGCCGGTCGCTCGCCCTGCCGCGCCGGGTGGTGGAGAAGGTCGGCACCGGCGACCTCACCTCGCGCGCGAGCGAGGACGTGGCCCAGATCGCCACCGGGCTCCCCGACGCCATCCCGACGATCGCGGCCTCGGGGTTCACGCTGGTCCTCACGGCGATCGCACTGGCGGTCCTCAACCCGTGGTTCGCGCTCGTGATCGTCGCGGTGGTCCCGCTGCAGATCATCGCGCTGCGCTCCTACCTGAGGAACGGACCGCCGCTGTACGCGGCCGAGCGGGAGTCGCTCGGCGTGCGCGCTCACCACGTGCTCGCGGCGCTCCGGAGCCTGCCGACCGTGCAGGCGTTCGGTCTCGGTGCGCTGCACGCGGCCAGGATCGGCGCGGCCTCGTGGCAGGTGGTGCGGCTGTCGATGCGCGCACGCGCCGTGCTCAACACGTTCTTCTCGCGGCTCAACACGGCCGAGCTGCTCGGCATGTCGACGATCCTCGTGGTCGCGTTCGTGCTCGTCGGTCGCGACGACCTCACGGTGGGCCAGGCGACGACGGCGATGCTGCTGTTCCTGCAGCTGTTCGGCCCGATGATGGGGCTGCTGATGCTCATCGACGGCCTGCAGTCGGCGCTCGCCTCCCTCGCGCGGATCGTCGGCGTGACCACGATGCGGGCGGGCGACGACGACCAGCGCGAGGGTGCCGGCAGCGCACCGGTCGCGGTGTCCGGCGTCCGCTTCGGCTACGACGAGGAGAGCCCGGTGCTGCACGGCGTCGACCTGCGGGTCGGTGACGGCGAGCGGGTGGCGGTGGTCGGCACCTCGGGTGCGGGCAAGTCGACGCTCGCGGCGCTCGTCGCGGGTGTGCACGCGCCGTGGTCGGGCTCCGTGCGGGTCAGCGAGCCCGCGCGGGCGCGGACGGTGCTGATCAGCCAGGAGGTGCACGTGTTCGCGGGCACCGTGCGGGACAACATCACCCTCGCCCGCCCCGACGCGACCGACGCCGAGGTGCGCGAGGCGCTGGACGCCGTCGGCGGCTCCGATGTCGTGGCGGCGCTCCCCCACGGGCTGGACACCGAGGTCGGTCCGCACGCGCACGAGCTCACGGTCGCTCAGGCCCAGCTGGTCGCGCTGGCCCGCGTCCAGCTCGCCGACCCGGCTCTCGTGCTGCTCGACGAGGCCACCGCGGAGGCCGGCTCGGCTCACGGCGCGATGCTCGACCGCGCCGCCGAGGCCGTGATGAGCGGACGGAGCTCGCTCGTCATCGCCCACCGTCTCGACCAGGCCGTCTCGGCCGACCGCGTCGTCGTCATGTCCGACGGCCGCGTCGTGGAGGAAGGCACCCACGACGCCCTCGTCGCCGCCGGCGGCACCTACGCCACCCTCTGGTCCGCCTGGACCCGCCACCGCTGACCGCTTTCAACTGGTTTCCGGACAAGGGCGCGCCGTCATCCGACACTGGCGCGGGAAGTCCTTCCCGTTCCGGACCGCGCCGACGTCGCCTACCGTCGGACGTAAGAGATCGACATCCCTCCTGCGCCGTGCTGGCGCCCTCGTCCTCGCGGCCGGCCTCGCTCTCGGAGTTGGTGTCAGCGCCGCTCCCGACGCCGACGCCGCCGGCTCGCGCGTGTACACCACGTGGTGGAACGGCCCGCACGCGTTGAGCAACTGCATCCAGAGCTCGCAGAACTTCTGGCAGCAGAACGGGTGGCGGATCGTCCGATCCTGCTATCAGGTCAAGTCCAGCAACGGCTACCCGACGTACCAGGTGGACTTCGTCAAGAGCTGAGACGGGCTGAGGCTCGCCCGGCGGGGAGCAGGATCGAGAATCGTCCGGAGGGGATGACCGATCGTCCGACGACGGGAGGCATGACGGCCTGGGCTGACCAGCCGGGTGTCCGGAAACCAGTTGAAAGCGGCGTGTCCGGAAACCAGTTGAAAGTGGTCAGGGGAGGAGGAGCTCGGCGATCTGGATCGTGTTGAGCGCGGCGCCCTTGCGGAGGTTGTCGTTGCTGACGAACAGGGCGAGGCCCTTGCCGTCCGGGACGCCCGGGTCGGTGCGGATGCGGCCGACGTAGCTCGGGTCCTTGCCCGCGGCGAGGAGGGGCGTGGGGACGTCGGCCAGCTCGACGCCGGGGGCGGCGGCGAGGAGCTCGCGAGCGCGGTCCGGTGAGATCGGGCGGGCGAACTCGGCGTTGATCGACAGGCTGTGACCCGTGAACACGGGCACCCGGACGCAGGTGCCCGAGACACGCAGGTCGGGGAGATCGAGGATCTTGCGCGACTCGTTGCGGAGCTTGCGGTCCTCGTCGGTCTCGCCCGAGCCGTCGTCGAGCAGGTTGCCCGCCAGCGGGATCACGTCGAACGCGATCGGCGCCACGTAGGTGGTGGGGTCGGGGAGGTCGACGGCGTCGCCGTCGTGCGTCAGCGCCTCGATGTCCTGATCGACGGCGGAGCGCACCTGCCCGGCGAGCTCGGCCACCCCGGCGAGCCCCGATCCGGAGACGGCCTGGTAGGTCGAGACGATGAGGCGCTCGAGGCCGGCCTCGTCGTGCAGCACCTTGAGCACCGGCATCGCGGCCATCGTCGTGCAGTTCGGGTTGGCGATGATGCCCTTGCGCGCATCCTTCACGGCGTCCGGGTTGACCTCGCTCACCACGAGCGGGACGTCCGGGTCCATCCGCCAGGCCGAGGAGTTGTCGACGACGACGGCGCCCGCCGCCGCGAATCGCGGCGCCTGCACCTTGGACGTCGCACCGCCCGCGGAGAACAGCGCGATGTCGATGCCCGTCAGGTCCGCCGTCGCGGCGTCCTCGACGACCACATCGGCGCCCTTCCAGGGCAGCGTCGTGCCCGCCGAGCGCGCCGAGGCGAAGTAGCGGACCTCGTCCGCGGGGAAGTTGCGCTCCTCCAGCAGGCGGCGCATGACGGCGCCGACCTGTCCGGTCGCGCCGACGACGGCGACAGTCACCATGGTGTTCTTCCCTATCGTCCGGTGCCGCCGTAGACGACGGCCTCGACCTCGGCCGAGTCCAGCCCGAACGCGGAGTGGATCGCGCGGACCGCGGTGTCGAGGTCGTCGAGGTCGACGACGACGGAGATGCGGATCTCCGACGTCGAGATCATCTCGATGTTGATGCCGGCGTCGCGGAGCGCGCCGAACAGGCGGGCGGAGACGCCCGGGTGCGACCGCATCCCCGCACCCACGAGCGAGACCTTGCCCACGGTGTCGTCGTAGACGATCTCGGCGCCCTGGAGCTCGCCGTTGAGGGCGGTCAGGGCGGCCTTGGCAGCCGCCGCCTGGTCGAGCGGCAGCGTGAAGGAGATGTCGGTGAGGCCGGTGCTCACGGCGGAGACGTTCTGCACGATCATGTCGATGTTGCAGCCCGCCGCCGCGACCGCCTCGAAGATCCGCGCGGCCGTGCCCGGGACATCGGGGACACCGATGACGGTGATCTTGCCCTGGGAACGGTCGTGGGCGACGCCGGAGATGAGCGGGGCTTCCATGAGGCCATCCTCTGCTGGTTCGTCCGTCACGAGGGTTCCCTCCAAGGAGGAGAACGAGGACCGGACGTGGATCGGGACGCGGTAGCGGCGCGCGTACTCGACCGCGCGCAGGTGCAGGATCTTCGCGCCGTGCGCGGCCAGCTCGAGCGTCTCCTCGGTGGTGATGCGGTCGATCTTGCGGGCCGCGGGCACGATCCGGGGGTCGGCGGTGAAGAGGCCGTCGACGTCGGAG
>JBMDXU010000220.1:0-9936 GCA_048594485.1 Pseudactinotalea sp.
GCCTACGTGCCCCGGGCCCCACCCGCCGAGATCGCACCTCTGGTTCGAGATCGCACCGTGCACGGTGCGATCTCGAACCAGAAGTGCGATCTCGAGCAGCGTCCCGGTACGGTCGCGTGGTGAGCAGGATCAGCATCCCGATCCAGATCCGTTGGTCGGACATCGACGGGTACGGGCACGTCAACAACGCCGCGATGCTCACCCTCCTGGAGGAGGCGCGCATCGCGACCTTCTGGAACGCCGATCTTCCGGAGGGGGCGGCGAGCCCGACGCAGACCCTGTCGGGTGGCCCGACGGCGGAGCACTTCACGCTCGTGGCGCGTCAGGAGGTCGAGTACCTCGCGCCACTGCCGTTCAGCCAGCGCCCGGCACGCATCGACCTGTGGGTGTCCCGGATCGGCGGCGCGAGCCTCGAGGTCAACTACGAGGTGTTCTCGCCCGACGAGGTGCGGTGCGCGATCGCCGCCACCTCGATCGTCATGGTCGAGGCGACGAGCGGCCGCCCGCGACGGCTCACCGCCGACGAGCGCGCCGCCCTGGAACCGCTCCTCGACGAGCCGCTGACGTTCCGCCGGCGATGACCACGCTCGTCACCGGCGGCACCGGCACGCTCGGCCGCCCGACCGTCGCGGCCCTGCGCGCACGGGGGCACGACGTCCGTGTCCTCAGCCGCCGCGACGGCGCGGGGCACGCCGTCGGCGACCTCGCCACGGGCGAGGGCCTCGACGCGGCGCTCGAGGGCGTCCACACCGTCGTGCACTGCGCCACCAGCCGGTTCCGCGACATCCATCAGACGGAGGTGCTGGTCGACGCGGCCGAGCGGGCCGCCGTCGACCACCTCGTGTTCGTCTCGATCGTCGGCGTCGACCGCATCCCGTACGTCTACTACCGCGACAAGGTGGCCTCGGAGCAAGCGCTCATCGCCTCCGACCTGCCGATCACCATCCTGCGGGCGACCCAGTTCCACGATTTCGTCGCCGGTGCCCTCCGTCCCCAGCGTCGGATGCCGCTCGTGCTCGTCCCGGATCTGACGGTGCAGCCGATCGCCGTCGAGGAGGTCGCCGACCGGCTGGCGGAGATCGCCGACGGCGTCCCGCTGGGTCGGGCCGAGGACATCGGCGGTCCGCAGGTCCTCACCGTCCTCGAGGCCGCGCGCGAGTGGCAGCGTGCGCACGGCACCCACCGGCGCATGCTTCCGATCCCGGTTCCCGGCCGGCTCGGTGCCGCGTTCCGGGCGGGCCACCACATGCCGGGGGTACCGGGCTACGGACGGCGCACGTTCGCCGAGTTCGCCGCGGGCGAGGCCGCGCGCTGACGCCCGCCGTCGGCGGAAGAGTGTTGACTACTCCGGTGACCGACGCCGATCTTCGCCGTGCCGTCCATGGGGTCCTCCTCGCCGCCTTCGAGGGCACCGAGGTGCCACCCTGGGTGCGGGAGTCCTCCGGCCTCGGGGGCGTGTGCCTGTTCGCGACGAACACCCCGGACGCCGCCACCACCGCCCGCCTGGTCGCCGACCTCCGGCTCACCTTTCCCGATCTCGTGGTCACGATCGACGAGGAGGGCGGTGACGTCACGCGGATCGAGTCCGCGACCGGCTCGAGCCTTCCCGGCGCGTCCGCGCTCGGAGCACTCGACGACGTCGGGGTCACCCACCGCGCCGGACACGCCCTCGGCACCCTGCTCGCCGCGTGCGACATCGATGTCGCGCTCGCGCCCGTGGTCGACATCGCCTCCGACACCGCGAACGTCATGCTCGCCGCACGAGCGATCGCGTCCGACCCGGCGGTCGTCGGACGGCACGGGGCCGCACTCGTCGCCGGCATGCACGCGGCCGGCACGGGCGCGTGCGCCAAGCATGCGCCCGGCCACGGCGACACCGCCGTCGACTCCCACGCCGGTGTGCCCGTGGTCGGGGTCGACCGCGCAACCCTCGATGCTCGCGAGCTCGCGCCGTTCCGCGCCGCGATCGCGGCCGGTGTCGACGCGATCATGCTCGCCCACCTCATCGTGCCCGCGCTGTCGGATCGGCTGACCTCGCTCGACCCGACCGTCCCCACCCTGCTGCGCGACCTCGGGTTCCGCGGCGCGATCGTGACCGACGCGCTCGACATGGGCGCGGTCCTGGACAGGACCGGCGGGGACATCGGCGAGGCGGCGGTGCTCGCGCTCGCCGCGGGCGCCGACCTGCTCTGCCTCGGCTCGCCGGCGCACATCGACGAGACCGCGTTCCGCCACGTCGTGGCGAGCATCGAGGCGGCGGTCGACGGCGGCCGCCTGTCCCGCGCCCGCCTCGAGGAGGCGGGTGCTCGAGCGCGCTCGCTGCGCCGACGTCGCGACCGGCGTCCCGACGTCGCCGACGCCCTGGCCGCGCTCGAGCACGTCGGGGCCGACCTCGTGCAGCGTGCGTCGAGCCAGCGGGGCGACGTGGCTCTGTCGCCCGGTGACGGCCTGATGGACCTGAGGTTCCGCGCCGCGTACGCCGCGAGCAGCACCCACGGTGTGCTGCCCGCCGTGCTGACCGAACGCCTCGGACTGGTCGTGGGGGAGCCGGAGGGTCGCCGGCTCGCCATCCTCACGAAGGACCCGGGACCCGAGGTCGTCGAGCTCCTCACCGAGCGACCGGACGCGGTCGTCATCCACGCGGGGTTCCCCGACGCGGCTCCCGACGCCGCCAACCTCGTGGTCGTCCACGGCGGCGGGCGGGCCAGCGCGTTGGAGGCCGTGCGGCGGGTCACGACGACGGAGCCGGACCGCGGATCCTGGCGCTCGCTCGTGGGCATGCGTGCGCCGACCGAGGATCGGAATCCCCGGACCGAGGACCTGGACAGCCGCGACACCGCCGGGATCGTCGACGCGGTGCTGACCGAGGACGCGGGCGTCGCCGCTGCGGTGCGGGCTGCCGCGGGCGACCTGGCGCGGCTCGTCGACGCCGGTGTGCGCTCGCTCGCCGCCGGCGGTCGGGTGCACTACGTGGGCGCCGGGACGTCCGGTCGCCTGGGCGCGCTCGACGCCGCCGAGCTGCTGCCGACCTACGGGGTGGGCAGCGAGGGCTTCGTCGCGCACCTGGCCGGCGGCGAACGGGCCATGCTGCGCGCCGTCGAGGGAGCGGAGGACGACGACGCCGAGGGCGCGGCCGCCGTCCAGGGGGTCGGGCCCGACGACCTCGTCGTCGGCGTGGCGGCGAGCGGTCGCACGCCCTACGTGCGCGGCGCTCTCGCCGCGGCCCGCGCGGCCGGCGCCGCCACGGCGCTGATCGCGACGAACCCGCACGCCGAGCTGGCCCCCGCCGTCGACGTCGCCGTCCTCGTCGACTCCGGCCCCGAGGTCGTGACCGGCTCGACCCGCATGAAGGCCGGGACCGCGACGAAGATGGTCATCAACGCGTTCTCGACGGCGGTCATGGTCCGGCTGGGCAAGACCTACGGCAACCTCATGGTCGACATGCTGCCGACCAACGACAAGTTGCGCGCGCGCTGCGTGCGGATGCTCGTGCAGGCGACCGGCGTCGCCGAGGACCGGGCCGCCGCCGCGCTCGAGGCCGCCGGTGACGTCCGCACCGCGATCGTCATGCTCGTCGCGGAGTGTGACGCCGACAGGGCCCGCGCGGCCCTCGTCGCTCACCCTGCGAGCCCCGACCGCGTGGGCGATCCCGGTGGCGTGCGCACCGCGATCGCCGAGATCACCCGCGAACGCGGTGCGCCGATCGGCTGACCGGACCCGGCTCGCTCGGTCCGCTCAGGCGTTCTCCGGCGGTGCGGCCGTCGGATCGGGCCGCTCCTCGGGAGCCGCGCCGAGGATCTCCAGGAAGTGCTCGAAGAGCCCGGGGAGGTCGATGTTCTCCGGGTCGAGCAGCCACTGCAGCTGCAGCCCGTCCATCACGGCCGAGGTGATGGCGCCGATCTTGTCCGGGTCGATGTCGCTGCGCAGCCCGCCGGAGGCGATGAGCTCGCGGAACTGCTCACGATCGGCCGCACGGATCGTGCGGTACCGCTCGCGGTAGGTCTCGTGCGCCGGGTGCTCCGGCTCGGTGGACTCGGCCGAGACCACGACGTGCAGCCCGACCAGTCCGGGCTGCTGGGCGTTGCGGCGCACGAGGTGCCGCATCCCGTCGACCAGGCCGATGCCGTGATCCTCCTCGATGCGAGCGCGCTCGGCATCGAGCCGGTCGCGTTCCGCCATCACGGCAGCCAGCAGCCCCGCCTTGCTGCCGAAGTGGTGCAGCAGCCCCGCCTCGGAGATCCCGACGCGCTGCGAGATCTCCCGCAGCGACCCGCCGCGGAACCCCTGCCTGGCGAACACGTCGACGGCCGTGCGCAGGATCTGCTCCCGGCGTGCGTCGCCGCGTGCGACGCGCCCGTCGACCTTGGAGCCGGTGTTCCTCGCCGCACCCATCGCCCCAGGCTAATGGCCGCCGTCGGGCGGGCCACTCCCTCTCAGCCCGGGTGGCCGGCGGCGAACAGGGGGTCGTCGAAGCCCGGCTGGTCCTCAGGGTGCGCACGGACGTCGTCCATGCTCCTGGGCAGGTCGAACGGCAGTCGTCCCCGCGGCTGATACCGACCGGCGAGGACCTCGGCGAACACGTCGTCCGAGGTGCCGAACGACGCCGTGAGCGTCGCGACGTGCGGGAGCAGCGGCGTGAGCACCGCCGGCCGGTCGAGGGTGACGTCGAGCAGCACGGGGAGCTGCGCGGCCAGCCGCTGCAGCAGCACCACCTTGCCCGGTGGGAAGTCGAGCGACCCCTGGTGGAACCAGGCCTCGAGGAACAGGTCCGACCGTGGTTCGTACGGCGCCTGCCAGCGCAGCACGGCGACGTCGGCCGACGCCGGGTCGTCCACGACGACGAGGCCGGCGCCCGCGAACGCGGCCGGGTCCGCCCCCTCGAGATAGACCCGGCAGCCGGGCGGGAGCGGGAGGGTCGCGGGGCCGGTGCTCGCGTGCTGCACCACGGTGACCGACTCGCCCTGCGCTCGCCGCCCGGCGTCGACGAAGTCCCGCTGACGCACCACCCGTTCGGCCTCGGCCTCGTCGACGAACGGGTCGTCGAAGAGCCCCAGCTGGATCTTGATGAGCAACAGCCGGCGGGCGGACGCGTCCAGCCTGCTCTCGTCGACCCGCCCGCTGCGCACCAGCCCGAGCAGCAGGTCGACGCACTCCTCGCCGCCGAACTGGTCGACGCCGGCGGCCAGCAGGCGCTCCATGCGCTCGCTCGGGTCGAGGTGCTCCACGCCCCACGCGCGCGCGGGGAGGACCTGGTCTCCGACGTGGTTGTCCCCGATGAGCTCCCAGTCGCTCAGGACGACGCCGTCGAACCCCATCCGCTCGCGGAGCAGCCCCGTGATCAGCTCGCGGTTGTAGGCGAACCCGACCTCCTCGACCGGTTGGCCGTCGACGCTCAGCCCCACGGGCATCGCGTAGTAGGGCATGACGGCGCTGACGCCGGCGTCGATCAGGGGACCGAAGGGGGCGAGGTGGTCGGCGAACCGGCCGGCGCGGTAGGTCTGCTCGCGGCCGTAGGGGAAGTGCGCGTCCTCGCCGTCGGTCTGCGGCCCGGCACCGGGGAAGTGCTTGACCGTGCAGGCGACCGAGGAGGTGCCGATGGTCTCGCCCTGCAGCGCCCGCAGGTAGGCGAGCGCGAGCTCCGTGACGATCGTCGGATCCTGGCCGAGCGTGCCCGCGAGGCGGGCCCAGCGGGGCTCGGTCGCGAGGTCGACGGTGGGGTGCAGCGCGGCCCGGATGCCCACCGCGAGGTACTCGCGGCGCACGATGTCGGCGAACTCCCGTACCCGCTCGGGATCACGCAGCGCCGCGAGGCCGAGCGGCTCGGGCCACGCGGAGAACGATCCCGCCGCGTGCGAGACGCCGGCGTTCTGCACGTACCCGTGCCGAGGATCGGTCGAGATCGTCACCGGGATGCCGTGCGGAGTCTGCTCGGCGAGTCGTTGCACGGCGTTCTGCCACCGCGCCGCCTTCGCCGGCGCCCCCAGCGCGTGCACGTTGAAGTGGTTCATCCGCTTGCCCACGACGACGGCGGTCGTCGCGGACTTGCTGATCGCCCCCTTGCTCTCGACGACCGACCCGTCCAGCCCGGACTCGATCACCGTGTGGAACATCAGCCCGGCCTTCTCCTCCAGGCTCAGCCGGGGCAGCAGGTCCTCGACCCGCTCCTGCGCCGTCAGCCGGGGGTCCTCGAACGGGTCGAGCCGACCGTTGTGGTTGAGGTCGCGGTACTCAGTCGGTCCCGGCACCGAAGACCTCCGCCCGCAGCAGGGGACGCAGCGCCTTCTCGGCGCGACGATCGGCGAACGCGCGCCGCAGCACGTCCCGTCCGAGAACGTTGCCGACGGCGCCCATGATCATCGCCTGGTCGAGGGAGAGGTGACGCTCGGCGCGGACCCCCGAGACGGCGACGGCGTCATGGAACCCGCCCGGTCCGTAGGCCGCCAGGTCGTCCTCGATCGCCGCGAGGTTGGTGACGGCGGCGCGCGGCTCGTAGGCCATCGCCAGGAAGGCGGCGTGCGGCGTGACCACGCCGTCGCCGAAGGTCGGGTCGGGGTTCGTGCCCTCACGGCAGTCTCCGAACCCGACGTCGACATTGGTCGACTCGCGGTCCGAGCAGTAGCCCTCGGGCGACATGCCCAGCTGGTCGACGCCGTACTCCCGGTAGCCGCCGAACGGGTCGCTGGACGGGCTGAAGCCCCAGTACCCGTAGCCGGCCTGGTCGAGGCCGTGCTCGCGCTGGGCGCGCACGTGCAAGGGGTGGTTGACGGCCCAGCTGCGTGGTCCCCACGAGGCCTCGGGAACGAACACGTCGGGCATGAGCTCCTCGAACATCGAGCCGCCCCAGCCCGGGACGATCCGCATCCCGCGGTAGGTGTACGCGCCCTCGAAGACCTCGATCCCTTGGTAGGTCCGCGTGGTCCCGACCGGCTCCGACTCGTGCCAGCTCCAGTCGCACCCTGCCGGGAAGGTGCGCCACGCCGCGTAGTAGTGCTCGGCCGGCACCTGGCCGGTGAGGATCCCCAGGTAGGACGTGATCCGCGTCTCCGAGACGATCGTGTCGTAGTGGTGCGTGCTCAGCCACACGTCGTCGCCGCCGATGTGGCTGCCCTGGTAGACGCCGTCGGGACGATTGTGCTCGTAGGGGAAGAACCCGCCGTGCATCAGACCTCCCGGCCGCACGGCCGGGTGATCGGGGTGGGTGCCGGGGTTGTAGAAGGCGTCCCAGCGCATCGAACGGAAGAGCTCGTCCGCCTGTCGGCGCACCTCGGGGACGGCGTTCGCCACCACGCGCAGGGCGACACCCAGCCAGGCGTTGTCGACGCTCGAGCAGAAGCGGAAGACCTCGTCCCCGCTCCCGGGCCAGGAGCGCAGCGCCTCACCCGTCGCCTCGTCGTACCAGTTGTAGAACATGCCGCTGGGCGCGTGCCGCTCCATGTCGGAGAGCGTGCCGAGCGTGCGCCGGCACAGTGCTGCCGTGTCGCGCCGCGAGGAGATCCCGAGCTGCCGGGCCACGACCGCCGACCAGAGCAGCCCGCCGATGTTCGTCGGCGAGGTGTACCCGGAGCGCTCGGTGAGGCCCGCGTCGATGTTGTCGGCGACCAGCCCGGTGGACTCGTCGGTCATGGCGAGCAGGCTCGTCCAGGTGTCCTCGGTCCAGCGGAGCACGCGGTCGCGGTCGACGCGGCCCGACGGGCGGCCGGAGCCGCCGAGCAGGGCGGGGCCGTTCGTGCCGGTGGTGCTCGACCAGGCGCCGGGGGCACCGGCCGCGGTCACGGCGATCGCGGTGGCGCCACCCAGCAGGGCGCGGCGGGACAGGGTGCGTGACGTCGTCGACATCGTCTCTCTCCGTTCGATCGATGGATCTACTTGATGCCGGTGGTGGCGATGCCCTCGATGAACCGGCGCTGGAAGATCATGAAGATGACCAGCACCGGGACGACGACGAGCGTCGCGCCGGCCAGCAGGAAGCCGTAGTCGGTGACGTTCTGGCCGGTGGAGTACAGCGCCAGCGCGACCGGCAGCGTGTACATCTCCTCGCGCTGGGCGACCACGAGCGGCCACAGGAAGTTGTTCCAGCTGCCGAGGAAGGTGAGGATGCCGAGGGTCGCGAGGGCGGGCCCGAGCAGCGGCAGGATCACCTGGAGGAAGATCCGGATCTCGCCGGCGCCGTCGACCCTTGCCGCCTGCACGAGGTCCTTCGGGAGCCCGAGGACGAACTGCCGCATGAGGAACACCCCGAACGGCGACACCAGGAACGGCACGATCAGCCCGAGCAGGCTGTCCGCCAGCCCGGCGTTGACCACCAGCACGAACAACGGCACGAACGTCACGAGGCCCGGGATCATCAGCGTGCCCATGATGACGGCGAAGAGCACGTTCTTGCCGCGGAACTCCAGCATCCCGAGGACGTAGCCCACCATCGAGCAGAACAGCAGGTTGCCCGCGGTGACGACCGCCGCCACGAGCGTGGAGTTGAGGAAGTACGTGCCGAAGTTCAAGCGTGTGAACAGCTCGGTGTAGTTGTCCCACGTGATCTGCTCGGGCAGCCAGGTGGGCGGCACCATCCGCAGCTCGGCGTTGGACTTGACGCTGCCGAGCACCATCCACACGAACGGCGTGACGACGAGCACGAGCGCCAGCGCCAGCACGAGGTACAGCCACCAGCGACGCCGGAAGGTGGCCGGGGCGTTGAAGCCGCTCATGTCAGTCACGCTCCCGGAGCACTCGGAACTGGATCACGGTCACGGCCGCGATCACGACGAAGATCAGGTAGCTGACGGCAGAGGCGTACCCGTAGTTGCCGAAGCTGAACTCCTCGTAGGTGTACAGCGAGGCCGACAGGGTGCTGTCGAGCGGGCCGCCGCGGCCGGTCATGACGAAGGGCTCCTCGAAGAACTGCAGGTAGCCGATCATGGTGGTGACCGTGATGAAGAGGATCGTCGGCCGCAGCTGCGGCAGCGTGATCGAGAAGAACCGCTGCCAGGCGTTGGCGCCGTCGAGCGCCGCCGCCTCCTGCAGCGAGGCCGGCACGCCCTGCAGACCGGCGAGGAAGATGATCATGGCGGTCCCGAAGTTGCGCCAGACAGCCATCGCGATGAGCGAGGGCATCGCCCACGTGGTCGAGCCCAGCCAGTTCGGTCCGGTGATGCCGACCCACGAGAGCACCTCGTTGACGAGGCCGTAGTCGGGGTGCAGCAGGAACCGCCAGACGACGGCGACCGCGACGATCGACGTGATCACCGGCGCGTAGAAGCCCAGCCGGAAGAACCCGCGCAACCGCCCGATGCCCTTGTCGAGGGCGACGGCCACGGCCAGCGCGACCACCAGCGTGAGCGGCAGCCCGACGAGCACGAAGTAGAACGTGTTCGCGGCGGCCTTGCGGAACCGCTCGTCGCCGAGGGCGTCGAGGAAGTTCTCCAGCCCGACGAAGTTCACCGCGAACGGGGTGCGCAGGTCGCGCCGCGTGGCGTCGGTGAACGCCAGGAACACCGACTGGATGACCGGCCAGGCCGTGAACGCCAGGAACAGTACCAGGAACGGCGTCGCGAGCAGCCATGCGGCACGCGCCTGCCGCCCCTGACCCGCCGAGCGGCGGCGGGCCAGAGGCGCGGCGTGCGGCTGCCGAGCCGGGGCGGACATGCTCAGCCCTGGCCGGTTCCGAGCTCGTCGGCGGTCGCCTGGACGGTCGCCAGCGCCTCCGCGGGGTCGGCACCGCTCTTGGCCACCTTCTCCATCTCGCCGTCGAACGACGCCGCGACCTGGGTCCAGCTGGGGTAGCTGGCCGGGGCGAGCGCGGTCTCGAGCTGAACCCCGAACTCCGCGAGCTTGGCGTCCTCGGTGAGGGCCGGGTCGTCCCAGGCGCTCTGGACCGCGGGCAGGTCGCTCGAGATGCCGTACCACTCGACCTGGGTGGCGGGGTCGCTCAGGTACTGGACC
>JBMDXU010000221.1:0-13045 GCA_048594485.1 Pseudactinotalea sp.
ACGTCGACGGTGCCGCCGTCCTGCTCGAGCCGGACCACGAGCACGCCGTCGACGGCGGAGGTGAGCACCTGCTGCGTGCGGTCACCGGCCGCGGTGGCGACGCGACTGACCGCGACACCGGTCGCCGGGTCGAGCGAGCGCTGGTAGTCGCTCGTCGCTTCCGGCCCGCGGATGTCCAGCAGCAGGTCGCCGAGCGGCTGGAACGACTCCACGTCCGGGCCCTCGAGCGCGAGCGACGCCTCGCCCGCCGCGACCGGGTCGCCCTGGTGCAGCACGAGGTCGCGGACCCGGGCGAGCGTCTGCGGCCCGCCGACGACGCCGGAGCTGCGCGGCCCGTTGCCGGACCACAGGGTGTCGAGGTTGAGCGCGATGCGCTCGCGCGTCGGGTCGCCGTGCACCATGGCGCCCAACCGGCCGTTGCCGATCGGCAGGGCGTCGATCCAGCGTGTCGCGGGCGTGAGGTAGGTCAGCGTGCGTGGTGCGGTCACCGAAGCATCCTCTCGGCTGGGGTTCCGTGGGCGTGCGCGAGCAGCGTCCGGAGGGCTGACGGGCTGGTCAACTCTCCGGACGTGACCTCAGCCGGTCGAGGCGTCGTACGACTGCTGGTAGATCTCCAGGTAGCGGTCGAGCCCGAGGCCACCGAACCCGTCGACGTAGGACTGCCAAGCGGCGTCGTCCGTGATGTCCCGCTGTCCCGTGACGAACTCGACGTTCGTCTGGTCGATGTAGCTGGCGATGTTCGTCTGCAGCGCTGCCAGCTCGCCGGACAGCGACCCGTCCACCCAGGTGCTCCAGAACGGGAACACCTGGTCCTGCGGCACGTGGTCGGCGTAGAGCTCGGTCGCCTGGAACAGGCGCCTCTCGTAGCCGGACGTCAGGTAGATGTCCTCGGGCTGCACCTCGGCGTTGCGCCACTCGGCAGGGGCGTACATCTGCGCCTGAGCACCCCACGCCCCGTTGACGCTGTCCGGGTTCTCCGGGTCGCCGGGGAGCAGCGCCACGATCGGGTCGAGCGCCTCGTCCAGCGCCACCTCGCCGGGCTCGGGCTCGCGCCATGCGACGCCCTCGAGACCGAACTGGCCGAGGTTGCGGCCCTCCAGCGTGTACAGCATGTCGAGCAGCTCGATCGCGGCGACCTGCTCGGCCTCCGTGGCCGTGGACGTGATGGTGAACATCGCCCCCGGCGTGCTGGGCGAGTTGTAGGTGGCGTACTGCACACCGTCAGGGCCGACGAGCGGCGGCACGGCGTCGTACTCGGTGTGACGGGGGTTGTCGTCGCTGAGCTCGACGCAGATGGCCGGGTGGAGCGCGGTGCACCCGCCGAGCAGCGCCGCGTCGGCGTTGTTGCCCTTGGCCTGCAGCGCCTCGGCATTCTGCGTGAACGACGCCGGGTCGATCAGCCCGTCGGCGTACAGACCGGCGATGTACTCCAGCCCGTCGCGCCACTCGTCGCGGGTGGCCTGCATGACGACCTGGTCGCCGTCGAGCGCGAGCGCGAGCGTGCTGGTCTCGCCACCGAGCGGGTCGTAGGCGAACGCGTTCATGAAGTAGGGGATGACGTCGGCGATGTCGACGGCGCCCCCGATGCCGATCTCGTCGGCCTCGCCGTTGCCGTTCGGGTCCTGGGTGACGAAGGCCTCGAGGACCTCACGCATCTCGTCCGTGGTGGTGGGCACCTCCAGCCCCAGCTCGTCGAGCCAGGCGGAGTTCATCCAGAGCTTCGCCGGGTTCGAGCAGTGGAAGCACTCGTTGAACTGCGGCATGCCGTAGATGTTGCCGTCCGGTGCGGTGGCCAGCGCCTCCAGGTCGGGGTGCGCCTCGAACGCCTCCTGGATGTGCGGTGCGTGCTCGGCGATGAGGTCGTTGAGCGGCAGCAGCACCCCCTGCGATCCGAGGTTGAGCAGCTCGGTCTGGCTGAACTGGTTGACCCAGGACACCATCATGTAGACGTCGGGGAGGTCGCCGGAGGCGAGCGAGATCTGCCGCGCCTCGCCGGCAGCGGTGCCGTCGTAGGTCGTGGTCTGGAACTCGATGTCGATGCCGAGCTCGGACTCGACGTGCTCGGTGAAACGGTTGGTGTCGAGATCCTGGTCCGTGCCCTGCACGGTGAAGATCGTCAGGGTGGTGGGGCCGCCGGCGTCCTCGCCGCCGTCGTCGCCGCCGCTGCACGCGGCGACCGTCATCAGACCGGCCGCGGCGACGACCGCCGTCGCCGCACGCCATCGGGTGGTCAGGGGCATGTCGAGCCTCTCTACTCGCTACCTCGGGGAACGACCGGCCGCCGCGCGACCGCTCTGGTCGGGCGTGCGCTCGCACGCCCGGGGCTGTTGGGCCGACGTCGGCCCGCGTGTCTCATCCCTTCACCGACCCGACCATCACGCCCTTGGTGAAGTGCCGGGCGACGAAGGGGTAGATCAGCAGCACCGGCACGGTCGAGACGACGATGAGGGAGAACTTCACGAGGTTCGCCAGCTGCTGGCGCTCCACCTGGTCCGTCGCGCTCATGCCACCGCTGGCGCCGTTGAGGATGAGGATGTTGCGGAGCACGATCTGCAACGGCTGCAGGCTCGAGTCGCGGATGTACAGCAGTGCGTCGAAGTAGGAGTTCCACTGGTAGATCGCGTACATGAGGGCGATCACCGCGAGCACCGGCTTGGACAGCGGCAGCACCACCGACCACAGGAACCGCAGGTCGCGTGCGCCGTCGAGCTGCGCGGCCTCGGCGAGCTCCTCGGGGATCGAGCTGCGGAAGAACGAGCGGGCGATGATGACCTGCCAGACGCCGATCGCCTGCGGGATCAGCAGCGCCCACCGGGTGTCGAGCATGCCGAGCGACTGCACCACGAGGTACGTGGGGATCAGACCGCCGGAGAACAGCATCGTGAAGACCACGAGCATCGTGACGACGTTGCGGCCGAACAGGTCCTTGCGCGAGAGCGGGTAGGCGATGGCGACCGTCAGCGTGACGCTGATGAGCGTGCCTGCGACCGTGTAGAAGAGGCTGTTCGCGTAGCCCGTGAGGATCTGCGGATCGTTGAAGACCGTCTGGTAGCCGCGCAGGGTGAAGTCGACCGGCCACAGCAGCACGCGTCCCGCGCTGACCGCGCTCGGGTCGCTGAAGGAGCTGGCGACGATGTAGAGCAGCGGGACCAGCACGACGACCAGGAAGACCACGAGCAGCACGTACACGCCGACGAGGAACAGCCGGTCGCCCGGGGACTCGCGCATCCGGCGGGACCTGCGTGCCGGCGACACGGCGGCGCTCACCACAGCCCGCTCCCGGTGACGCGCTTGGCGACGGAGTTGACCACGAGCAGCAGCACGAGGTTCACCACCGAGTTGAACAGACCGACGGCCGTCCCGAGGCTGAAGTTCGAGCTCAGCAGCCCGACCTTGTACACGTAGGTCGCGATGATCTCGGACTGGCCCAGGTTGAGCGGGTTCTGCAGCAGGAAGGCCTTCTCGAAGCCGATGGCCATGACGTTGCCGACGCCGAGGATGAGGATGATGACGGCGGTCGGCGCGATGCCGGGGATGTCGATGTGCCAGATCTTCTGCAGTCGCGAGGCGCCGTCGACCCGGGCCGCCTCGTACAGACCGGGGTCGATGCCCGCGAGCGCCGCGAGGTAGATGACGGCGGAGTAGCCGGCGGTCTGCCAGACGTCGCTCCACACGTAGATGTGACGGAAGTAGTCGGCGCGGCCCAGGAGGTCGGGCATCGGCACCCCGATGACGCCGAGCGCCTCGTTGAGCAGACCGACCTGGGGGGAGAGCACGAGGATCGTCATCGACACGACCACGACCGTCGAGATGAAGTACGGCGCGTACGTGACCATCTGGACCGTGCGCTTGAAGGCCGCGTTGCGGACCTCGTTGAGCGCGAGCGCCAGGATGATCGGCACGGGGAAGCTGGCCAGCAGCACGTACGCGGACAGCAGGAACGTGTTCTTGACGAGGGTCGGCGCGACGGGGTTGTCCACGAACGCCCGGAAGTGCTTGAGCCCCACCCAGGGGCTGCCCCAGACGCCCTCGAGCAGGTGGTAGTCCTTGAACGCGAGCACCACGTTGGCCATCGGGACGTACTTGAAGATGACGAACCAGGCGAGCGGGAGGAGCATCAGCAGGTAGAGCTCCCAGTGCCGTTGCCAGCTCCGCCGGGCGCCGCGCCACCCCTGCTCCGGGGGCCGTTCGCGTAGCGGCGTCACCGGCGCGGCGACCATGCCGGGTGCGGCGACCATCAGGTCACCCCCGGGGCCGCGGCGGCGGCTCTCGCGTCGTCGATCGTCATCGTTCTCGTCCTCGTGGCGCGGGCCGCATCCTCGTCGGCCGCTCGGGCGACGACACCTCCGTGGTGCCGCCGGGTCTTGCGCGAGTCAGGCTAGACCTGCTTAATTAACGTCGTCAAGTAACTCGACGAGGAGATCGATGGTCGACGACGACCGGCAGACATTCACCCTGCGAGCGGCGGGCACGGCGTTCGTGCTGGACCTGAGCGCACCCGTTCCCGCGGTGCTGCACTGGGGCGCCGACCTCGGTGACGCCGCCGCACCCGACCTGCTGACGACCGCGGTGCCGGCGGTGCTCAACAACGCACCGGACACGGTGCGCGCGTTCACGGTGTGGCCGACGGAGCGCGACGGCTGGTCCGGCACCCCCGCGCAACGCGGCCACGCCCTCGGCACCGCGACGACGCCGAGGCCCACGCTGACCGCACAGCACCTCGAGGCCGACGACGACGGCGGGCGGATCGCGCTCGAGCTGACGGACGAGGTCACCGGCTTCCGGACCGACCTCGTCTACACGATGGACCGGCACGGCATCCTCACCGTCGACACCACGCTCACGCGCGACACGGGGCTCGTCACGGCGTCCGACTACGCGTTGGAGGCGGTCCGCACGCTGCTGCCGCTGCCCGGACGCGCCGTCGAGATCCTCGACTTCACCGGCCGCTGGTGCCGGGAGCGGGCGCCGCAGCGCACCCCGGTGCGCGACGGGGCGCACGTCCGACGCACCCACCGCGGCAAGCCCGGTCACGACGCGCCGTATCTCGTCGCCGTCGGCACCCCCGGGTTCGGGTTCGGCCACGGAGAGGTGTGGGCGGCCCATCTCGCCTGGAGCGGCGCGACGGAGTATCTCGTCGAACGCCTGCCCGAGGGCGCCGGGAGCCACGCCGCGGTGCTCGGCCTCGGCGAGCTCCTCCACCCCGGCGAGGTGATCCTCGCCGACGGCGAGAGCTACCGCGCTCCCACGGCCGTGCTCGGCTGGTCCGATCGCGGTCTCGACGGGCTGGCCGACCGTCTGCACCGCCGCCTCCGCGATCGACCCGGGCACCCGAGCCAGCCCCGACCGCTCGTGCTCAACACCTGGGAGGCGGTGTACTTCGAGCACGACCTGCCGACCCTGACGGCCCTCGTCGAGCGCGCCGCCGAGGTCGGAGTCGAGCGTGTCGTCCTCGACGACGGCTGGTTCCGTGGTCGGCGCAACGATCACGCCGGTCTCGGCGACTGGGTCGTGGACCGCCAGGTCTGGCCCGAGGGTCTGCGACCGTTCGTCGACCTGGTGCGCAGCCACGGCATGCAGGTGGGGCTGTGGTTCGAGCCCGAGATGATCAGTCTCGACTCCGACCTCGCGCGCGCGCACCCCGACTGGGTGCTGGGTCCGTCGGTGGGGCTCGGTCCCAGTGCGCGGCACCAGTACGTCCTCGACATCGCGCACCCGGACGCCTACGCGCACGTGCTCGGGGCGATCAGCGCGCTCGTCGACTCCCACGGGATCGACTACCTCAAGTGGGACCACAACCGTGACCTGCTGGAGCCGGTCCGTCGGGTGGACGGGGTCGAACGCCCGGCCGTTCGCGCCCAGACCCTCGCGCTCTACCGGATGCTGGACGAGCTCCGCGAGCGCCACCCCGGTCTGGAGATCGAGACCTGCTCGGGTGGTGGAGGTCGTGTCGATCTCGGCATCCTCGACCGCACCGACCGGCTCTGGCCCTCCGACTGCAACGATCCGGTGGAGCGGTCGGCGATCGAGCGGTGGACCCGGTTGCTGGTGCCGCCGGAGCTCATCGGGTCGCACGTCGGGGCCGCTCGCTCGCACACGACCTCCCGGACCACCGACCTCTCGTACCGGCTCGCGACGGCGCTCTTCGCGCACTCCGGCATCGAGATGGACCTCACGCGCGCGGACCCGACCGACCTCGCGACGATGCGCCGCTGGGCCGAGCTCTACACGGAGGTCAGGCCTCTCGTGCACTCCGGTCGCGTCGTCAACGCCGACCTCGACGACGGCGTCCACCTCTCGGGTGTCGTCGCGCAGGACGGCGCTCGAGCGCTGCTGATGTGGGCGCGCACGGTCACGTCGGGTGCCGGCCAGGCGGGCCGGGTCCCCCTCCCCTGGCTGGATCCCGCCGCCCGGTACCGCGTCCGCGTCCGGACCGAGCTCGGCCACGCCAGTCGGCACCAGGTCGCGGACCCTCCCTGGGTGGCGGTGGCCGAGGCCGACGGGCTGGAGGTCGACGGCGCCGTGCTCACCCGCGCCGGACTGCCGATGCCGACTCTCGACCCGCAGCAGGCGCTGCTGCTCGACCTCGAGCGACTCGAGCCAGAACGACTCGAGCCGGAACGGCACGACGCGGAGGCGACCTCGTGAGCACCCCCGACCCGGTCGTCACGGCCACCGCGTGGCTCTGCGAGATCCCGGTGGAACGCCCGCGCACCGACGCGATGCAGACGTTCCGTGCCCAGGAGACCGTGTTCGTCGAGCTCGGGCTCGCCTCGGGTGCGACGGGGCTCGGCTACACCTACCCGATCGGCACCGGCGGCACCGCGATCCTCGCGCTGCTGCGCGACACGCTGCTGCCCGCGGTGGTCGGCGTCGACGCGACCCGGGCCGAGCAGGTGGTGGCGAGGCTGCTGGGGTCGACGCGCGCGACCGCGGTCGGTGCGATCACCTCGCTCGCCGTCGCGGCCGTCGACACCGCAGCCTGGGACGCCGTCACGCGACGCGACGGCACGTCGCTGTGGCGTGCGGCGGGTGGGGCGCAGGACCGGCTGGCCGCCTACGACACCGAGGGCGGTTGGCTGCACCTGTCCGTCGACGAGCTCGTCGACGGGGCGGTGGCCGCCCAGCGCGCCGGGTTCGGCGGCGTCAAGCTCAAGGTCGGCAAGCCCGCCCTGGCCGACGACGTCGCGCGCGTGGAGGCCGTGCGTGCCGCGGTCGGCGACGCCTTCGAGATCATGCTGGACGCCAACCAGTGCTTCACCCTGGACGACGCGGTGCGCCGCGCCCGAGCTCTCGAACCGTCGCGACCGGCCTGGCTGGAGGAGCCGCTGCCGGCCGACGACCCGATCGCCCACCAACGGCTGGCCGCAGCGACCACCATCCCGATCGCCGTCGGCGAGAGCCTGTACTCGCTGCGCAGCTTCGGCGTGTACGCGACGCTCGGCGCCGCGGCGATCCTGCAGCCCGACGTCGCCCGCGTCGGTGGCATCGGCTCCTGGCTCAAGGTGGCGCACCTCGCCGAAGCGCACAGCCTCCCCGTGGCGCCGCACTTCCTCATGGAGCTGCACGTCTCGCTCGCGTGCGCGGTGCCCAACGGCCGGTGGGTCGAGCACATCCCCCAGCTGCGCGGCGTCACCCGCACCGCGCTCACCCAGACGGACGGCGCCATGACGCCTCCCGATCGACCCGGGCTCGGGATCGACTGGGACCGCGACGCCGTCGAAAACCTCCGGATCGCCTGACGCGACCCGGGACACCCGGTCGAGGAGGACCGGGCCGACCAAGGAGAGGAACCGATGCAACGACACCCCCGCACTCGACGCCGAGGAGCGCTGTGGGCGCTCGTGGCGTCCGCCGCGCTCGTCGGCGGCGCCGCGATCGTCGCCCCCACGGCACCCGCCGCCGCCGACCCCGAACCCGCCTCGCACGAGCCGCTCGGCAGTCGGCCCTACATGGGCTGGAGCAGCTACAGCATGCAGGTCTACGAGGGTGGGCAGTGGATCACCGCCGACCAGATCATGGCGCAGTCGGACGCCATGCACACCCGGCTCCAGGAGTACGGGTACGAGTACATCAACGTCGACGCCGGCTGGAACGGCGGCATCGACGAGCACGGACGCCCGGTGCCGAGCGAGACCCTCTACCCCGACGGTCTCCAGACGGTCATCGACCACGTGCACGACAACGGGCAGAAGTTCGGGCTCTACCTCATCCCGGGCATCGGCAAGGAGACCTACGAGGCCGACCTGCCGATCGCCGGCGCACCGGAGTGCTCCACGGGCGACATCGCGACGCTGCCGCTGCAGCAGGGCGACTACTGGGGCTTCACCTATCAGATGGACTTCGACAACCCCTGCAGCCAGGCGTACGTCGACTCGATCGCCGACCAGATGGCCGACTGGGGCGTCGACTTCATCAAGTTCGACAGCGTCACCCCCGGGTCGGGCATCGAGGACGGCTCGATGGACGCGCGGGGCGACGTCGCGGCATGGTCGCAGGCGCTGGGCGAGCACGGCATCTGGCTCGAGCTGTCCTGGGCCGTGGACATCGACGAGGCCGACTACTGGGCCGAGCACGCGCAGGGCTGGCGGATCGACTGGGACATCGAGTGCTACTGCGACGGCGAGGCGCTCGTCAGCTGGAACACCGTCGAGCGACTGTTCCCCAAGCTCGAGCAGTGGTGGCGTCACGCCGGTCCGGACCGTGGCTGGAACGACCTCGACTCGCTCAACGTCGGCAACGGCTCGATGGACGGGCTGACCAAGGACGAGCGGCGCGCTGCGGCGACGCTGTGGGCCGTGTCCGCGGCACCGTGGTACCTCGGCAACGACCTGACCAACCTGGACGACTACGGCATGGAACTGCTGACCAACCCCGAGGTCATCGCGGTCAACCAGGCGGGACGGCCGGCGCGACCGGTCGCGACCGACACCCCGCACCAGGTGTGGGCCTCGCTCGACGACGACGGCAGCTACACCGTCGCGGTCTTCAACCTGGGACGCACCGACGCGGACATCACCGTGAGCTGGGACGACCTCGGCCTCGACGGCACGGCGAAGGTGCGCGACCTCTGGGCGCAGCGCAACGTGGGGTCGCACCAGAGCGAGATCGTCGCGCAGGACGTCCCGATCCATGGTGCGCGTCTGTTCCGGGTGACACCCGACCGCGGCTCGACGATCACCATCAACGACGACGACCTCCGGGTGAACCTGGACGGCGACTGGACCCGCAACGCCGGCGCCGAGTCGGTGGCGACGTCGCAGCCGCTCACGGTGGCCGTCGGCGACTCCAGCACCGGTGAGGCGCCGACCGCACCCGAGGCCGGACCGCTGCGCCTCAACGACGACCACCCCGCGATCAGCTACCAGGGATCGTGGAACCAGTCGACCGGCCGTGGCTTCGGCGACCGCGGCGACGACGTGCACTGGACGGAGACACGCGGCGACTCCGCGACGTACTCGTTCGTCGGCACCGGGATCGACTTCCTCACCGAGACCGACGACTCGCAAGGCGACATCGAGGTGTACCTCGACGGGCAGCTCGTCGACACCGTCAGTGCCTATCGGCCGCCGGAGGAGGCGCAGGTGGGCGAGCAGGTGGTCTACAGCGTCCGCGACCTGCCGAACGGCGCGCACACCATCCGCCTCGTGCACGCCTCGGGGCAGTTCATGCTCGTCGACGGGTTCGACGTCTACGCCGAGGAGCTGTTCACCCCGACGACCGCTGCCTTCGACAAGGCCGCACCAGCCGACGTGACGGTCGAGCTGCTGCGTCCCGCCGGTGAGCTGACCGGCGTCAGCGTGGCAGGTGAGCCGCTCACCGGTGGGGACTACGCCGTCGACGGCGACACCCTCACCATCGACGCGGCCTATCTCGCCACGCTCGACGACGGCGAGCAGGTGCTCGACATCGCGTTCGCGGGTGACCATCTCGACGACGTGCACAGCACGGCGACGGCCGGTGACGCCGTCGAGGTGGTCTTCACCGGGACGGGCATCCGCTGGGAGGGTCCGATCGCTCCCGACCAGGGCGAGGTCGAGGTCTACCTCGACGGCGAGCTGATCGAGGTCGTGGACACCGCGGGCGAGCACCGGCTCACGGGGCAGCTGCTGTTCGACTCGGGCAAGCTCCGCAACACCGAGCACACGCTGCGGCTCGTGATGGCCTCGGGCGAGGTGATGAGGTTCGACACCGTCACCTACACGGTCGGCAAGATCCGGTGAGACCCACCGACTGACCGCCGTGCCGCGGCCCTCTCCCCTCGGGTCGCGGCACGGCTCAGGTCAGCGACCGGACAACGGCGGCCGCCGCCCCTCGCGCCCAGTCCTCGAAGGAGTGCGGCCGCACGAGGATGCGGCAGCGGCCGGCGGCGCCGAAGGCGTGCTCATGGAACGCCTCGCGCAAGTGGCTGTCGAAGAGGTCGAAGTCCTGCACCGCCTCTCCCCCGATGATCACGAGCTCGGGTCCGACGAGGTTGACCAGGCTGGCGATCGCGGTGCCGATCACCCTCGCCGCCTCGCCGAACGCCTCGACGGCGACCGGGTCGTCCTCGTGCGCGAGCGCCACCGCCTCCTCGATCGTCACCGTTCGACCCAGCCCGGCACTGACCCGGGCCTCGATCGCCGCGGTGGCGGCCACGGCCTCGACGCACCCACGCCGGCCGCAGACGCAGACGTGATCGGCCGAGGTCAGCGGCAGGTGACCGATCTCTCCCGCGACGCCGTAGAACCCCTCGACGACGTCGCCGTTGACGTGCAGCCCGCTGCCGATGCCGACGCCGATGGTCACGATCGCGAACGAGCGGCTGCCCAGGCCGACCCCGAAGGCGTGCTCGGAGAACGCCAGCGCGCGCACGTCGTTCTCCAGGACGATCGGGACGTCGAGTCGGGCGGAGAGCAACGCCCTGAGGTCCACGGGCTGGTCCCAGCCCATGTTCGCCGACTCGCGGACCACGCCCGCGGCGGAGTCGACGTCGCCGGACACCGATACGCCGACCCCGGCGAGCCGCCCGTGGTGCGACCCGAGCTGCTCGGCGAGGGCGTCGTAGAGCGCGTCGACGGTCGTGACGACGTCGTCGGGTGACGGCGTGGGCAGGGGCGCCCGAGCGCTGTGCACGACCTGGGTCTGGAGATCGGTGACGACCGCGATCACCTCGTCGGCGTTGACCTTCATACCGATGACGACCAGCGCGTCGGCGACGATCGCGACCGGGTTCGCCGGTCGCCCGAGCGACCCCTTCGGGCGCGTCAGAGGGCGATCGACGACCAGCCCCGCCGCGGACAGCGGCGTCACCGCCTTGGTGACGGCGGCCTGCGAGAGCCCGGTGAGCCGGGCGACGTCGATCCGGCTGATCGGGCTGCGCGTGAGCACGGTCGTGAACACCTCGGCGCCCGCGCTCGACAGCCCGCGCAGCAGCGCGACACGAGCCCGGGCGGCGTCGTCCATGACGGTCCTGGAGTCCACGAGGCGACCGTACTTCGCCTAGCGCCGCGCGAGGAAGGCGTCGATCTCGGCTGACGTGGGGGCGGCGCCGGGACCACGACGGGTCACCTTGATGGCACCGGCGGCGTTGGCGCGGTCGGCGGCCTCGGTCCAGTCGAGACCGCGGGCGATCGCGGCGACGAGCACGCCGGTGTGGGCGTCGCCGGCGCCGTTGGTGTCCACCGGCGTCTGCGGGTAGCCCGGGTGCGTGGTGGTGACGCCGCCACGACGCACGACGCAACCGGCCGGCCCGTCGCGGACGACGACGACGGCGTCCGCGGGCAACGCGGCGGACACCACATCGGCCGACTCCCCGATCGGCATCGCCGCGGCACCGTCGGGTCGACGCGGCTCACCGCGGGAGCGGCGCGCGAGAGCGTCGGCCTCGTCGGCGTTGCCGGTCCACACCGTGGTGCGGGCGAGGGCACGGGCCAGCAGGTCGCCGTCGAGATCGACGAACGGCGCTCCCGGGTCGAGCACCACCACCACGCCGTCGGGCAGTGCCTCCCACCACGTCAGAAGCGGGTCGCGCGTCTCACCGAACAGGCTGTAGCCGCTGACGCAGACGACGTCGCCCGGGACGGGCGCGGAGGTGGCCAGGCTCGCCACGCTGATGCGGCGCTCGGCCCCCTGGACGGTGACGAAGGTGCGCTCGGCGCTGGGCTCGAGGAGCACGAGGCACGTGCCGGTGTCGAGCTCGGCCACTGCGGGCGAGGAGATCGTGACGCCCTCGGCGGTGAGCGTCTCCCGGATCAGGTCGCCGTTCGGCCCGGTCCCCACGCTCCCGGCGTGCACGCACACCGCACCGGAGCGCACCGCCGCGAGCAGCACGTTGACCGCGCTGGCCGCGTACCGAGCGCTGGCCTCGACCACGACGTTCGCACCGCGCGCCGGGAGCGACGGCACCTCGAGCACCTCGTCGACGAGTGCCTGCGCCGTGTGGATCACGCGTGCGTCGCTCACCGGCACACCGTAGTGGCGGTGACGCGCCGTCCCGTGGACGTTCCCGCACGACGTGGGACTCTGGTGGCGAGGCCCGGCGAGGAGGTCGAGCTGTGATGGCAGTTCCGCTGGCGCTGACGAAGAGGCTGCCGCGCACGATGCTGCGCCGGGGGCCCGATGTCTATGTGCTGCCGAGCTACGACGGTCTGCGCCGGATCCGCGACCCACGCATCACCGCGGGTGGAAGCGTGCTCGCGATCATCAGCGAGGACGCCGACGCCGTCCAGATCCTCGGCCTCGAGGAGGCCTCCGACATCCTCGGCCAGCCCGGCCTGCGGAAAGCCACCCTGGTGGCCGACGGCGACTGGATCTACGTGTACCTGTCCGGCGTTCAGCGCCCGGCACGGATCGGCGCGATGCTCGACGCCATCGACCAGCTCGCGCGCGCGGTTCCCGGGCGGCGCTGGCCGATCCCGGGAGAGACGCACACGTCGGTCTACGGCGCGGTCTGACCATGGGGGCGACTGGGATCCTGCTGGTAGCGTCTCCCCATGAAGGCCACGATCGATGCCGGTGGGCGCGTCCTGCTTCCCAAAGCCCTGCGGGACGCCCTAGGGCTCAC
>JBMDXU010000222.1:0-4199 GCA_048594485.1 Pseudactinotalea sp.
GGCGCGCACCGACGCGTTCAGTGTGCGCGCTCCGGAGTGGGAGCGCAACGTAGGCAAGCCTGACCCCGTCCGGATCCACGGCTCGGCAACGCGCTCGTCACGTCGTCGGCGCCGGCGCGGTCGCCACCGCACGATGGCTGCCGGACGAACGCAGCGGCACCAGCACGTGGGGTAGCGCGGCCTGGACGACGGGCCCGAGGGCCAGGGCGTAGAGCACGGTGCCGACGCCGACGGGGCCGCCGAGGGCGAACCCGACGGCGAGGACGCCGAGCTCCAGCATCGTGCGGACCCGGCGGATCGGCCAGCCCGTGCGGGCGGCCAGGCCGGTCATGAGTCCGTCCCGCGGTCCTGGGCCGAGCTGGGCGCCGATGTAGAGCGCCCCGGCGAGGCCGTTGAGCAGCACGCCGCCCACGAGCAGCAGCGCCTGCAGACCCGCGAGCGCGGGCGTGGAGATGACCGACAGGCCCACATCGGTCGCGACCCCGATCACCGCGATGTTGGCCACGGTGCCCAGCCCCGGCTTGCGGCGCAGCGGGATCCAGAGCAGCAGGACGACCGCGCCGGCGATCGTGACGACAGCACCGAAGCTGAGATCGAGATGCCGGGCGAGCCCGCTGTGCAGCACGTCCCACGGGTCCACCCCGAGCGCCGCTCGCAGCATCATCGCCATCGACCAGCCGTACAACCAGAGCCCGACGGCGAGCTGGATCACACGTCGCGGCAGCCTGCCTGCCCTCAGCTGCTCCCACGGCCCGAGGTTGCTGAGCAGGATCGGTGCGGGGCGCCGGCGTCGGGTGATGTCGGGGACCAGGCTGCTGTTGTCGTTCGGCACGCCCACCACTGTCGGACCAAGTGGCCTGGTCGACAATAGCCACTTGTGGCAAAGTGGCCTCCATGGCGACGGTCCTGAGCCCTGCCCGCACGGCCACTCTGATCGGAGACTTCGACCGGGATCCGGCTTACGCCGGGCTGTCCGACGCGCTCGCCCTCCTGATCGGCGACGGTCGGATCCCCCATGGCGCGCGGCTGCCGAGCGAGCGCGAGCTGGCCGCGGCGCTCGCGGTCTCCCGCACCACCGCGGCCCGGGCCTACGCCGACCTCCGTGACCGCGGCTACGCGCGGGCTCGTCACGGCTCGGGGACCTACGCCCACGTCCCGGGTGGACGGGCACGGGTGCGCGATCGCGTGCTCATGCCGCGTGTCGACCGACCCGACCTGATCGACCTCGGGTCGGCCGCGACGTCGGCCCCGCCGGGGGTCGCCGCCGCGCTGGCGGCCGCCGCCGCGGACGTCACGCCCTACCTGGGAGGGCACGGCTACTTCCCGGGCGGTCTCCCTCCCCTGCAAGCCGCCATCGCCGACCACTACGCGGCCCGGGGTCTGCCCACGGCTCCGGAGCAGATCCTCGTCACGTCCGGAGCCCTGTCGGCGGCCGCCGTCGTCATGCAGGCGTGCACGAGCGCGGGCGACCGCGTCCTCGTCGAGGACCCGGCGTACCCGAACATCCCCCGGGCGCTGCGCAGCCACGGCGCCCGACTGGTCCCCAACCCCGTGGACGTCGACGGATGGGACCTCGACGCCGTCGGCGCCGCGATCCGGCAGTCGGGCTCCAAGGCCGCCTATCTCGTCCCGGACTTCCAGAACCCGACCGGCAGCCTGATGACCACGGCGGAGCGCGAACGTTATGCCGGGATGCTGGCCGACGCGCACACGATCCCCGTCGTCGACGAGGCCGCGCAGCAGCTGCTTCTCGACGACGACGTCGCGATGCCGCCGCCGTTCGCCGCCTTCCACCCGGGCACCATCACGCTCGGCAGCGCGAGCAAGGTGTTCTGGGGCGGGTTGCGCCTGGGGTGGATCCGCGCCCCGAAGGACCGTGTCGCCGAGCTGGTGACCGCGCGTGTCGCGCTCGACCTGGGCACCCCGGTGCTCGACCAGCTCGCGCTGGCGCGACTGCTGGCCGAGCCCGGCAACCCGGGCCCGGTCGTGGACGCCCAGCGCGCCCGTGTGCGCGACCAGCGCGACGCCCTTCTCGCGGCGATCGCCGAGCTGTTGCCGACCTGGCGCGTGCGCCGAGCTCCGGGCGGGCTGTCCGCCTGGTGCGCCCTGCCACGTCCTGTCGCGAGCGCGTTCGTCGACGAGGCCGAGCGGCACGGGGTGGCGATCGCCTCGGGCTCGCAGTTCGCCGTCGGGAGCCGGCTGGAGTCGTTCGTTCGCATCCCCTGGATCCGGCCGCCCGACGAGCTGCGTGAGGCGATCCGACGACTCGCGCGGGCGTGGGACGTCGTCCTGAGCGGCACACGTTCGGCACCGGCACCGCGTCGGGTCACCGTCGCCTGACGTCCCCGGAGTCCTGCAGGGCCTCGACCAGACCGACGAAGACGCGTGTCGCGGGACTCGGGTTGAAGTCGCTCCACGCGAGGTGCTGCACGCGGACCGGCCCGTCGGAGACCTCGATCGCGACGAGATCGTCACGGGCGGGCACGACCCCGGCGGGCAGCAGCGTGACAGCGAGGCCGTCGGCCACCAGGTCGCTCGCGGTGTCGACCACCATGGTCTCGAAGTCGACGCTGCGCTGCAGCCCGGCGGCCGCGAACGCCAGGTCGCTCTGAGCCCGGCCGCTCGAACCACGGGGGAAGTCGACGAAGGTCTCCTCGGCGAGGTCGCGCAACCGGATCCGACGCCGGGACGCGAGCCGATGGCTGGACCCGACGACCGCCACGAGCCGTTCCCTTGCCAGCTCACGGCTCGCGACACGGGCGGGGTGCTGCGACGCCGGCAGACCGAGGACGGCCACGTCGAGGTCGCCGGTCGCAACGGCGTCGACGAGCTCGGTGCTGGCCCCGTTGCGCATCGTGACACGCACCTCGGGATGCCGCTCGCGCAGATCGCGGAGCACGCGCGGGACCGCGAACGCGGTGACGGTCGGGATGAGGCCCACACGCAGCAGGCCGCGGATCGTCCCATCGGCGGCGGCCGCCTCGGCAGCCGCCCGGTCGGCCGCGTCGAGGCACGCCTGCGCCGACGGCAGGAACGCCTCGCCCGCGGGCGTGACCTCGACCCGCCTGCTGGTCCTGGCGAACAGCCTCACGCCCAGCTCGCGCTCGAGCGACGCGATCTGATGGCTGAGCGCCGACTGGACCACGAAGCACTCGCTCGCCGCACGGGTGAAGTTGCGGGTGCGGGCGACGGCGAGGACGTAGCGCAGCTGGTTCAACTCCATGCCATCCATCGTGAAGCACGATCGTTACGGTGACAACTGTGCGTTGGACCGATCGCTCGGTCGGGAGGACCGTGGAGGCATGGACACGTTCTCGCTCAGCACACCGGTCCGGAAGGTCACCGCTCTCACCGCGGTGGCGCCGCTCGTCTGGGGCACCACCTACCTGGTGACGACCGAGCTGCTGCCGCCGGACCGGCCGTTCCTGGCCGCGGTCGCTCGAGCCCTGCCGGCAGGCCTGCTCGCTCTCGCCCTCGGGCGCACCCTTCCTCGCGGTTCCTGGTGGTGGCGCGCGACCGTGCTGGGCACGCTCAACATCGGCGTGTTCTTCCCGCTGCTGTTCGTCGCCGCGGAACGCCTGCCGGGCGGCGTCGCGGCCACGCTGGGCGCCACCCAGCCGATCCTGGTCGCGCTGCTGTCCGGACCGGTGCTCGGGCAGCGCCCGACCCGACGAGCACTGCTGTGGGGGGTCTGCGGCGTCGTCGGCATCGCGCTCGTGGTGCTCGGCCCCTCGGCGCGACTGGATGCGCTCGGGGTCGCCGCCGGGCTGGCCGGTGGCGCTGCGATGGCGCTCGGCGTCACGCTGACGAAGCGGTGGGGGCGTCCGGACAGCGTCGGACCGGTCGCCTACGCCGGCTGGCAGCTCACCGCGGGTGGGCTCGTGCTCGCCCCGACCCTCCTGCTCGAGGGTCTGCCGTCGCAGCTCGACGCGCACGCGACGGCCGGCTACCTCTGGCTGGGGCTCGTCGGAGGACTGCTCGCCTACACGATCTGGTTCGCGGGCCTGCGCCGTCTCCCGGCGGTGGCGACCGCGCTGCTCGGTCTGCTCTCGCCCCTGATGGCCGCGACGCTCGGCGCCCTCGTCCTCGGTCAGGGCCTCCGTCCGCTCCAGCTCGTCGGGTTCGCACTCGCACTCACCGCGCTGGCCGCGGGCCAGATCGCACCCCGGGTGCGCGCGAGCGGCGGCGATCAGCGCCCA
>JBMDXU010000223.1:0-6266 GCA_048594485.1 Pseudactinotalea sp.
TGTGGCGGTTGATCGCGGACCTCACGCCCGAGCAGCTGGTCTCGTGCATCGACTTCCGCTACCTCACCGACGCCATCACGCCGGCGGCGGCGCTGGAGCTGCTCACCGCGAGGGCGCAGGGCAAGGCCGAGCGCATCGAGCAGCTGCTCGCGTCCGGATATCCCGCCTACACGACCACCCCGGGCTGGCTCGGCTACAGCGACGACAAGCTCGTGCGGCTCGCCCGGGAGGCGGTCGCCGAGGGCTTCGCGATGATCAAGCTCAAGGTCGGTGCCGACGTCGACGACGACGTCCGTCGCATGGCGCTCGCCCGCGACGCCGTCGGCCCGGACATCCTCGTCGGCACCGATGCCAACCAGCGCTGGGACGTCGCCGACGCGATCGCCTGGATGACGGCGCTCGCCCCGTACGACCCCTACTGGATCGAGGAGCCGACGTCGCCCGACGACGTCCTCGCGCACCGGGCGATCCGGATGGGACTGCGGGAGTCGGGCTTCGCGATCAAGGTCGCCACGGGCGAGCACGCCCAGAACCGGGTGATCGCCAAGCAGCTCATGCAGTGCGAGGCGATCGACGTGTTCCAGCTCGACGCGACCCGCATGGGCGGGGTCAACGAGCTGCTCGCCGTGCTGTTGCTGGCCGCCCGCTTCGAGGTCCCGGTGTGCCCGCACGCCGGCGGTGTGGGGCTGTGCGAGATGGTGCAGCATCTGGCCATGGCCGACTTCCTCGTGTTCTCCGGCACCACGCAGGGGCGGTACCTGGAGTTCGTGGACCACCTGCACGAGCACTTCGTGGAACCGGTGCTGATCTCGGGCGGCGCGTACACCGCGCCGCGCCGGGCCGGCAGCGGCGCCGAGATGGTGGAGCAGTCGATCAGCGACCACACGTTCCCGGGCGGCGTGGTCTGGCAGCAGCAGGAGGTGCCGGCATGACCACGGGAGAGCTGAGCGGGGTCCGCGCGATCGTGACCGGCGGCGCCAGCGGGATCGGGCTCGCGACGGCGAGCGAGCTGGCCGCTCGCGGGGCACGGGTCGCGATCCTCGACCTCAACACCGACGTCGCCGAGGAGTTCGTCGGCATCCGGTGCGACGTCTCCAGCGCCGAGAGCGTCGACGCCGCGGTGGCAGCGGCCGCCGAGGCGCTCGGCGGCATCGACGCCGTCGTCAACAACGCGGGCATCGGCGCCCAGGGCACGGTCGAGACCAACGACGACGCCGAGTGGCTGCGGGTGCTCGATCTCAACGTCGTCGGCATGGTGCGGGTCTCGCGCGCGGCGCTGCCGCACCTGCGCGGCTCCGACAACGCGAGCATCACGAACACCTGCTCGATCGCCGCGACGGCGGGTCTGCCGCAGCGTGCGCTGTACTCGGCGAGCAAGGGCGCGGTGCTCGCGCTCACGCAGGCCATGGCCGCCGATCACGTGCGCGAGGGCATCCGCGTGAACTGCGTCAACCCGGGCACCGTCGACACACCCTGGGTCGGACGACTGCTCGACGCCGCGGTCGACCCCGAGGCCGAGCGCGCCGCGCTCGCGGCGCGGCAGCCGACCGGTCGGCTCGTCCAGGCCGACGAGGTGGCCTACGCCGTCGCCAACCTCGTCTCGCCGCGCTCGCGCGCCGTCGTCGGCACGTCGATCGCCATCGACGGCGGCATGCAGGGTCTGCGGCTGCGGCCGGCGGGCCAGTGATCCCCCTCCCGATGACAACCGGAAAGGCTGTGCCGTGCGACGAGTGACCCAGGTGATCAAGATCAAGCCCGAGGAGATCGCCGAGTACGAACGGATCCACGCGGACGTGTGGCCGACCGTGCTCGACCGGCTGCGGGCCTCGCACGTCACGAACTACTCGATCTACCGGTACGGCGAGCTGCTCATCAGCTACTACGAGTACACCGGCGACGACTACGAGGCCGACATGGCCGCCATCGCGGCGGACCCGGAGACGCAGCGCTGGTGGACGGTGACCGACCCGATGCAGCAGAAGGTGCCCGAGGCGTCCGCGGACGAGTGGTGGCACCCGCTGCCCGAGGTCTTCCACCTCGACTGAGCAGCCGGGCTCGCGGGATCAGCGCCGCGTGTGGTCGGCGATCGCGACCAGCAGCCGCAGCACGTGCTCGAACCAGCCGAAGATCACCCAGATGAGCAGGATCAGCAGCAACCCGACCACCACGATGGCGGCCACGATCAGGCCGGCGACCTCCTCGAAACCGCTGCCGGCGTCGGTGCTGAGCTGGTAGATCGGCAGCCCGATCGTCGCCAGGACCGCGAGGGCGATCAGGAACCACTTGACGATCGCGATCGCCGTCGCCACCCGCAGAGCCGTGCGATACGACGACGACGGAAGGGGCGCCGACTGGTACGGCGCATGAGGGCTGGACATCCGCACACCCTGGCCGACCGGCGGCGCAACCGCAAGAGCCCGATCATGCGCTGGCGCGCTGCGCTGGCGAGCGGCGCGCCGAGTCTCACCGGTCGAGCTGCAGCTCCTGGGCGTCGAGGATCGCCTCCGCCTGGGTGAGGACGGCGGTGCTGTAGGCGCCGACGGCACGTTCGTCGTGCAGTGCCTCGCGCATCGCGTCGATGTAGTAGCGACTGATCAGCGCCACCTGGGCCCGCCGGGACAGCGCCTCGGGATGCTCGGCCGCCTCCTGGCGCATCTCCCGCATGCTCCGGTGGCGCTCGACGACGGTGGCCACCACGTCCGGATCGATCTGCTGGCCCTCGATCACGAGGTCGTCGCCGTCGCCGAGCGAGGCAGCGGCCGACGAGCTCAGCGAGCCCATCAGGTCGCTGAGCTCGGAGCGCTCCTCCGACGCGTCCGCCGTCGGGATCTTCATCCACCGGATCATCCACGGCAGCGTCCCGCCGTAGAGCAGCAGGGAGACGACGGCGACGCCGAACGCCACGCAGATCAGCACGGTGCGCTCGGGGACCTCGGCGCCGATGCTCAGCGCCGCCGCGAGCGTGACCACGCCGCGCATCCCCGCCCACGACAGCACCGCGCCGGCCCGCAGCCCGATGGCCTCGCGCTCGTAGAAGTCGATGTCGGCGCGGCTGCGCGAGAGGCGCCGCCGGACCGCCGACATCCGCTCCCGTCCTCGCTCGGGCCGCAGGCTCGACTCGATCCGTGCCGCGATCCGGTCCACCCGCTCGGACATCGCCTCGACCCGCTCGCGCCGCTCGCCCAGCCGGCTGCGCTCGCGGCGCTCACCCAGCAGCTGGGCCGTGACGAAGGCGACCCGCAGGATCAGCAGCACGATGAGCACCACACCGATCAGCGCAAGCACCTGGCCACCGCTCGCGTCGGCCTCGTCGAGGTCGACGAGCAGCGCGTGCAGCTGGAGCCCCATCAGCAGGAACACGCCGTTCTCGATGAGGAACTGCAAGGTGTTCCAGTTGGTGTGCTCGGTCGAGCGTTCGCGCGCGCTGAACCGCTTCGCGCCGAGGTGACCCGTCACGAGTCCGGCAGTGACGACGGCGACGACGCCGGAGGCCCCGAGCTCCTCGGCGGGCAGGAAGGCGAGGAACGGCACCACGAAGCTGGTCGCCGTCGTCAGCACGGGATCCTTGAGACGGGACCTGAACCACACGGTCGCCCACCCCACCGACAGGCCGACGGCGACGGCGATGACCACAGCCGTCGCGAACTCCCACGCCGCGTCGCCGATGCTGAACGACGCGACCCCCGCTAGCGCGGGTGTCGCGGCGATGACGGCGGTCCGCAGCAGCACGAGGGCGGAGGCGTCGTTGAGCAGGCTCTCGCCCTCGAGCACCGTCATCAACCGGTGCGGGAGGCCGAGCCGTTTGCCGATCGAGGTGGCCGCGACGGCGTCGGTCGGGCTGACGACGGCGCCGAGCGCGACGCCGGCGGCGAACGGGATCGCCGGCACGAGCAGATGGACGAGGGCGCCGACGGCGAGCGCCGAGGCGATCACCAGCGTCACCGACAGCCACCCGATCATCCGCAGGTTGCGTCGCAGATCGATGACCGGGACGCGGACCGCCGAGGCGTACAGCAGCGGCGGCAGCACGCCGACGAGGATCCAGTCGGGCTCCAGCTCGAGGTCGGGGGTGTCGGGGATGAGGCTGACGCCGATGCCGACCACGAGGAGCACGAGCGGCGTCGCGATCCCGGTTCGGCGCGAGAGCAGCGCCGCGACGACGATGGCCACCAGCGCCGCGATCGCGAGAGTGATCGGCTCCACGGAGCGTCACGCTACGCCTGTGCCGCGGCGGGGCCGGCCCCCGCGGCGGGGCTGGGCTACATCACAACCTGGTCTCGACGTGCTCGTCGCCATCGGCGGGAAACACGAGTGCACCTAGGGTGTGCGTCATCCCGCGCACCGATCGGCGGCACGACCGCCGGACCAGGAGGATCCGAATGTCTCGCAGCGTCACCCGCGCCACTCGCGCCGGCCGCCTCGTCACGATCGCCGCGGTCGCCGCCGTGGCCTCGCTCGCGCTCGCCGCGTGCGGCACCGACGGGGGCGAGGAGCCCAGCGGCAGCGGCGACGGTGACGGCGCCGCTGACGGTCTGGAGCTCATCACCGACGGCACGCTGACGGTCTGCTCCGAGGTCCCCTACCCGCCGTTCGAGGTCGAGGACAGCTCCGCCCCCAGCGGCTACAGCGGCTTCGACATCGATCTCGCGCAGGCGATCGCCGACGACCTGGGGCTCGAGCTCGTGGTCGTCGACTCCGGCTTCGACGCGATCCAGGGTGGCGCGGCGTACGCGTCCGGCACCTGCGACATGGGTGCCTCGGCGATCACGATCACCGAGGAGCGTCAGGCGAACCTCGACTTCTCCGACGGCTACTACGACTCGCTGCAGTCGCTGCTGGTGGCCACGGACTCCGGCATCACCGGGATCGCCGACCTCGCCGGACAGCCCGTCGCCGTGCAGGCGTCCACCACGGGCGAGGCCTACGCGCAGGAGAACGCCGCCGACGCCGATCTCATCAGCTACCCGGGTGACGCCGAGATGTGGCCGGCGCTGCAGGGCGGGACCGTCGTCGCGATCCTCCAGGACCTCCCGGTCAACATCGAGCACGCCAAGGCCGACGACGGCTACGAGGTCGTCGAGGAGTACGACACGGGCGAGAGCTACGGGTTCGCCTTCGGCAAGGGCACCAACCCGAACCTGCTCGCCGCCGTCAACGAGACGCTGCAGACGATGCGCGACGACGGTCGGTACGACGAGCTGTACAACTCCTACTTCTCCGCCGAGGGCTGAGCGGAGCGGGGGCTCGCCTGATGGCGATGCGCCGGGCGACACGCCGCCGGCTCGTGCGCGGTGCGATGTACGCGCTGTTCGTCGCGCTGGTCGTGCTCGCGGCGGTCAGCGCCGACTGGGAGCGCTTGCAGAGCGTCTTCCTCAACGTCGACGTCGCACGCGAGCAGTTCCCCCAGATCATCACGATCGCGCTGCGCAACACGCTGGTCTTCACGGCGGTCGCGTTCGTCGGGGGCCTGGTGCTCGGTGTGCTGATGGCGTTGATGAAGCTGTCGAGCATCGGCCCCTACCGCTGGTTCGCGACGGCGTACATCGAGCTGTTCCGCGGAGTGCCGGCGCTGCTGTCGATCTTCACCATCTCGTTCGCGCTGCCGATCGCGTTCGGGGTGCGGCTCCCGTTCGCCCCGGTCGGCGGTGCCCTCGTCGGGCTGATCCTCGTCGCCGCGGCCTACATGGCCGAGGTGATCCGCGCCGGGATCCAGGCCGTGCCGAAGGGGCAGGTCGAGGCGTCCCGCTCCTTGGGGATGTCGCCTGCGAAGACGATGGTGTTCGTCACGTTGCCGCAGGGCTTCCGCATCATCATCCCGCCGATGACCAACGAGTTCGTGCTGCTGCTCAAGGACACCTCGCTGGTGTTCATCGCGGGCACGACGCCGCTGCTGAAGGAGCTCACCACCTACGCGCGCGACGAGTCGTCCGCGAGCGGCAACAGCACCGTGCTGGTGATGGCCGCGCTGCTGTACCTGGTGGTGACGATCCCGCTGACGCGTGTCGCGGCGTACCTGGAGCGACGGCTGGGGAGGTCACGATGAGCGAGGAGAGCGGCATGAGCGGTGCGTCGCCGTCGAACGCCCCGAACCCGACGGCACCGATGATCGAGATCTCCGACCTCCACAAGAGCTTCGGCGACCACGAGGTGCTCAAGGGCATCTCGGTGAAGATCGGCAAGGGCGAGGTCGTCTGCGTGATCGGCCCGTCGGGGTCGGGCAAGTCGACGTTGCTGCGCTCGGTGAACCTGCTCGAGGAGCCGACGAG
>JBMDXU010000224.1:0-9900 GCA_048594485.1 Pseudactinotalea sp.
CGCCGGGGCGGTCGCGGGCGCCGACGTGTGCCCCCCCCCCCCCGAGATGGGGGCCGCGCGGCTACCCCCGAGCTCGGCGGGTGGCGCGTCCTCGGGCGCTTCGCCTGTTGTCCACAGGCGGGCAGAGGGCCCTGGCCGGTAGCGGTACGTGACCTGTAGTTTGTCCGATCACGGGGCAGACGGCGGGGGGGTGTGGCGATGGCCGATGGGGTGGCGATCCTCGAGACCGAGGTTCGTGAGCTGATCCGTCGGCGTGGGCTGGACCCGGCGCGGGACGCCGAGGCGACGCGTGTCCTGATCGCCGATGCGGTCGCGGACTACGACGAGCGCGCGATGCTGGGCCGGGTGCCTCGGCTGGGTGATCCGGACGAGGCAGCCAAGCGGCTGCACGACGCCGTCGTCGGTCTGGGTCCGCTGCAGAAGTACCTCGACGACCCGGACATCGAGGAGATCTGGATCAACGAGCCGGGCAAGGTGTTCATCGCCCGGTCCGGGCGGTCGGAGCTGACCACGACGCTGCTGACGTCGGGGCAGGTCCGCGACCTCGTGGAGCGGATGCTGCGCACGAGCGGGCGGCGCCTGGACCTGTCGACCCCGTTCGTGGACGCCTCGCTGCCGACGGGTGAGCGGCTGCACGCCGTCATCCCCGATGTCACGCGGACGCACTGGGCGGTCAACATCCGCAAGTACGTCGCGCGGGCGAGCCGGTTGACGGATCTTGTGGCGCTCGGGTCGCTGACGCCCGAGGCGGCCGCGTTCCTCGACGCCGCCGTGGCCTCCGGGCTCAACGTGCTCGTCTCCGGAGCCACACAGGCGGGTAAGACCACGATGGTCAACGCGCTCGCGGGCAGCATCCCGAGCGGAGAGCACGTCATCACCTGCGAGGAGGTGTTCGAGCTGCGGCTGGCGATCCGCGACGTCGTCGCCATGCAGTGCCGCCAGCCGAACCTCGAGGGTGCGGGCGAGATCCCGCTGCGGCGGCTGGTCAAGGAGGCGCTGCGCATGCGCCCGGACCGCCTCATCATCGGTGAGGTCCGGGAGGCGGAGGCGCTCGATCTGCTCATCGCGCTGAACGCCGGCAACCCCGGCATGGCGACCATCCACGCCAACTCCGCGCGCGAGGCGGTCGTCAAGATGTGCACGCTGCCGCTGCTCGCGGGCGAGAACGTCTCCGACCGGTTCGTCGTCCCCACCGTCGCCGCCGCCGTCGACCTTGTCGTGCATCTCGACCTCGATCGTTCGGGACGACGGCGGACCCGCGAGATCGTCGCGATCTCGGGTCGTGTCGAGGGCGGCATCATCGAGACGTCTACGGTGTTCGAGCGGCGCAGCGACGGCGAGCTGGTCCGCGGCGACGGATATCCGCCGCACGAGGACCGGTTCCGCCGGGCCGGCTACGACCTGGGCGCGCTGCTCGCGCGCCGGGGCTGAGGGCTCCGTGGGGACCGTCGCGGGGTTGCTGCTCGGCGCCGGGTTGCTGTGCATCTGGTGGTCCTTCTGGCCGCGGGGCGAGCCGACGCCGTCGCCGATGGCCAACCGAACCCGCGACATGCTCACCCAGGCCGGGATGCCCGGTGTCTCGGTCGCGGCGTTCGTCGGCACGTCCGTCGCGCTGTCGCTCGCGGTGCTCGTCCTCGTGCTCGCGCTCACGGCGACGCCGCCGATCGCCGTCTGCTTCGCCGTCATGGCCGGGTTCGCGCCCACCGTCTACGTCCGGGCGAAGGCGCGCCGACGCCGCACCGAGCTTCGCGCGCTGTGGCCCGACGTCGTCGACGATCTCGGCTCCGGGGTGCGCGCCGGCCTCTCGCTGCCGGAGGCGCTGATCGCGCTCGCCGACCGTGGTCCCGAGCCGCTGCGCCCCGAGTTCGCGCAGTTCACCCGTGACTACCGGGCCTCGGGTCACTTCGTGGAGTCGCTCGACCTGCTCAAAGCGCGTCTCGCCGACCCGGTCGCCGACAGGCTCATCGAGGCGCTGCGCATCACGCGCGAGGTCGGCGGAACCGACCTCGGGCGCCTGCTCCGCACCCTGTCGCAGTTCCTGCGCGACGACATCCGTGCTCGCGGTGAGCTCGAGGCACGGCAGTCCTGGACGGTCAACGGCGCCCGGCTCGCGGCGGCCGCGCCGTGGCTGGTGCTCGCCATGCTCACCACCCAGTCGACCACGGTGCGCGCCTACAACTCGCCGCTCGGCGTGCTGGTCCTGCTGGTAGGCGCGGCGGCGTCGGTGATCGCGTACCAGGCGATGGTGCGCCTCGGTCGGCTCCCCGAAGACGTGCGGGTGCTCCGATGACCGCGGCGGTCGGGGCGATGCTCTCGCCGATGGGGCTGACCGGTGCGGCGCTGGGCCTCGGCCTCGGCCTGGGCCTCGCCCTCATCCTGTGGCGGCTGTCCGCGCGGCGGATCCGGCTCGTGGACCGGGTCGCGCCGTACCTGCGCGACCGGCCGACGACGTCGCGGCTGCTCACCGACACGCACGTGGTGACGCCGTTCCCCACCTTGGAGCGGATGGTTCGGCCGGTCGTCCGCGACTTCGGCGGACTGCTGGAGCGGCTCGGCAGCGGCGCAGGGTCGATCCGTTCCCGCTTGGTGCGCGCCGGCAGCCCCACCACGCTGGAGGGGTTCCGCACGGAGCAGGTGATCTGGTCGACGATCGGGCTCGCGGTGGGTCTGGTCGGGGCGCTCGTGATCGGCGTGGCCCGCGGCGTGTCGCTCGTCCCGCTGGTGGTGCTGGTCGCCCTGTGCGCCGTCGGTGGGGCACTGCTCCGGGACCGGATGCTCACCCAGGCGGTGCAGCGGCGTGAGCGTCGGATGATCGCCGAGTTCCCCACGATCGCGGAGCTGCTGGCGCTCTCGGTCGGCGCGGGCGAGTCCCCGCTGGCGGCCCTGGAGCGGGTCTCGCGCAGCACACGCGGTGAGCTCTCGGGCGAGATCCGCTCGACCCTCGCCGACGTCCGGTCCGGAGTCCCGCTCGGCACCGCGCTCGACCGGATGGCCCAGCGCACCGAGCTCGCGAGCATCGCCCGATTCACCGACGGCGTGGCCACCGCCGTCGAGCGCGGCACGCCGCTGGCGGAGGTGCTGCGCGCCCAGGCGCAGGACGCCCGCGAGGTGGGCCGGCGTGCGCTGATGGAGGAGGGCGGCCGGCGCGAGGTGCTGATGATGCTGCCGGTCGTGTTCTTCATGCTCCCCGTGACGATCCTGTTCGCGGTGTTCCCCGGGCTGACCGTGCTCAGCCTCGACCTGTAAGACCTGCGATGGAAGGGCAGACCCATGAACGACCTCCGACGGCGGTGGGCCGCACTGATGACCGGCGACCCCGAGCGCGGCGACGTCCCGGGCTGGGTGATGATCACGCTCATGACCGCGGGCCTGGTCGTCATCATCTGGGCGGTGGCCGGCGAGGCGCTGCAGACCGTTTTCGAGACGGCGATCGACAGGATCCTCGAGGGCGGCTGAGCGGCGAACGGGGGTCGGCGGTCGTCGACTTCCTGCTGGTCTCGCTGCTCTTGACCGTCGTGGTGCTCGCGGTCGCGCAGCTGGCCCTGGCGCTGCACGTGCGCACGCTGCTGGTGGACGCGGCGTCCGAGGGTGCGCGCTACGCGGCGCTGCACGGCAGCGATCTCGCGGCCGGCGAGCAGCGCACGGCCGAGCTCATCGCGATGACACTCCCCAGCAGCTACACCCAGGACATCGACGCCGCCTACTCGAGCTACGGCGACGTCGACCTCGTCACGGTCACGGTGGCCGCGCCGCTGCCCGTGCTCGGTCTTCTCGGCCCGGGGGAGACGATCGTCGTCACGGGCCGGGCGGTGCAGGAATGAGTACCCGACGGCGGCCGGCCGGGTGGCGCAGCGCCGTCGCGTGGGCGAGGGCTCGGCTCGGCGACGTCGAGCGGGGGAGTGCGGTCGTCGAGTTCCTCGGCGTCTCGCTGATCCTGCTCGTGCCGCTCGTCTACCTCATCCTCACCGTGGCCCGGATCCAGGCCGCGAGCTTCGCGGCCGAGGGTGCCGCGCGTGAGGCGGGCCGTCTGATCGCGGGCGCGGACACCATCGAGGAGGGGATCGCCGCCGCCGAGCTCGGCGTCGAGCTGGCGTTCGCGGACCAGGGTCTGGCGGTCGACGGCGGCGACACGCTTGAGGTGACCTGCTCGGTGCCGGACTGCCTGGTGGCGGGCGAGTACGTGCTCATCACCGTGAGCTCGGAGGTCGAGCTGCCGCTGGCACCGGACTTCCTGGCCGGGTCGATCCCGACGGTCGCGACGATCACGGCCGACGCCATGACCGCCGTCAGCGGGTTTCGCGATGGGTGAGCGGTGGCGCGCCCTGCGTGAACGTCGCGACGACGGCCAGATCATGCTGCTGTCGATCTTCTACGGTCTGGTCGCGCTGACCCTGGTGCTCGTGGTGATCTCGGTGTCGGCGATCTACCTCGAGCGCAAGCGGCTGCTCGCGCTGGCGGACGCGGTCGCCGCCGATGCCGCCGACTCCATCTCCGAGGACGACTACTTCGGCGACGAACGCCCCGATGCTCCCGCGCTCCCGCTCAGCGACGCCTCGGTGCGGGACGCCGTCGAGGACTATCTCTCCGCTGCCCCGCGCGGGGTCGTCGACTTCGACGATCTCGCCATCGCCCAGCCCACCGGGACGCCCGACGGGACGACGGCGCAGGTCAGCCTCTCCGCCGTCGTGCGCCCGCCGGTGGTGACGTGGGTGCTCTCGCCCTTCCGCGACGGCTTCGTCGTCACGGTCACCTCGAGCGCGGAGGCGGAAGCGGCGTGAGCGCGACGTCGTCGTGACCGCAACCACCGAGCTCGCGTCCGCGAACGGAGAGCGCTCAGGGGGCGACGGCGGTCGCGAGCGTGCGTTCGACGGCGGCCCGGTCGCCGTCGATCGTGACGTCCCAGGTCAGGTCGGCGCGGTGCCACAGCAGCAGCGCGAGGGTGCGAGCGGGCGCCGCGAGCGTCCCCACCGGCTCGCCCTCGCCGAGCCGCCACCGATCTCCGGTGTCGGACGCGACGAGGTCGACGGCGGCGACCGCCGTGATCCGATCGAGTGCGACCTGTCGGGGGTACGTCATGGTGGCGACCTCGTCGACGGTGTCGGCCCAGAGCGCGGCGTCGGCGTCGTCGATCCCCGTGTGCCGCAGATCGGCGAGGGCGCGACCGGCTGAGCGGAGGTCGGCGAGGTGGACGAGCGTCTCGTGCACCTGCCGCCGGTGCCAGAACGATGCCGGTCCGGGGCCGACGAGGGTGCGGGCCGGATGGTCCGGTGGCAGCTCGTGCAGCGTCGCGCGGAGGACGGCGGCGCAGGTCTCGTACAGCTCGACGAGGCCGGCAGCCGGAGGGATCGGCGGTTGGTCGGCACCGCGTGCCATCGACGCGGCCCAGTGGTGGATCCGGGCCAGGTGCTCGGTGAGCTCGCGCACGTCCCACCCGGGGCAGGCGGGGACGGCGGCGCCGGGGTCGGTGCGGCGTAGCACCCGCGCGTACTCGCCCTGCAGGCGTGCGAGAGTGCGGAGATGGTCGACGGCCACTGCCACGGCAGCAGCCTAGGGACAGGGCGGCTGCGACTGCGCCGCACCAGGGTCGGCCGTGCGTGGGACGATGCCGACATGTCCGTCGCGCCGCACTTCCACATCGCCAACCTCCCCGAGGCGGATCAGGTGCTCGACGAGCACCCCTTCGCCGTCGTCGTCGGCATGATGCTCGATCAGCAGTACGGGATGGAGCACGCGTTCCGGGGCGGATGGAAAGTGCTGAGCCGGTTCGGCACGCTCGACCCGGCCGCGATCGCGGCCGCCGATCCCGAGGAGTTCACGCGGATCTGCAGCGTGCCGCCTGCGATCCACCGCTTCCCCGGCTCGATGGCCGCCCGACTCCAGGATCTCGCTCGGCTGGTGGAGGAGCGCTACGACGGCGACGTCACCCGGCTCTGGTCGGAGGCCACCACCGGGGCCGATCTCCTGAAGCGGGTCCAGGAGCTCCCTGGCTTCGGCAAGCAGAAGGCCCAGATCTTCGTGGCCCTGCTCGCCAAGCAGCTCGGCGTACGTCCGGAGGGGTGGGAGAAGGCGGCCGGCGACTACGCGCTCGACGGCTACCGCTCGGTCGCCGACGTCGTCGACGCCGACTCGCTGCTCAAGGTGCGCGAGTACAAGCAGCAGAAGAAGGCCGCCGCCAAGGCCTGACGGCCCCCTGGGGGAGACCCCGGCCACACCCCACGTGAAATTCGTGTGAACTCTGCCCCGAATGGGTCGTAACGATTCGACCCGGCGGGCGCTCGCCTGCCACAATGACCCGTACGCACGAAACGTTTCGATTACGAGAAGCACGCATGACGACTCTCTCCACTCGGCCCGCCCAGGACCCGGTCACCCTCACCTCCGACGACCCCGCCGCCCCCGGCGAGGTCCTCATCGACGCGCCCGTCGCCGCAGCGCCGGCTGCGCGCAGTCGGATGTGGACCTTCAAGCTGGTCCTGCTCATGGGCGCGATGTGCGCGATCGGCGCCTTCACCACCGACACCTACCTCCCCTCGCTGCCCGAGGTCGCCGGCGACCTCGGCACCACCGAGGCCTACGTCCAGCTCACGATCACGGCCACCCTCATCGGTGGCGCGCTCGGACAGTTCGTCATCGGTCCGCTGTCGGACCGCTTCGGTCGCCGGACGCCGGTGATGATCGGACTCGTCGTGCACATCGTGGCCTCGCTGCTGTGCATGGCCGTCATGGACGTTGCCCCGTTGGTCGTGCTGCGCATCATCCAGGGCATCGGGAACGCCGCCGCCGCGGTCACCGCGATGGCCGTGATCCGCGACCGTCTCAGCGGAGCCGAGGCCTCGGCAGTGCTGTCGCGGCTCATGCTCGTCATCGGTGTGGCACCGCTGCTGGCCCCGACCGTCGGTGGCGCGATCGCCCACCTGTGGGGGTGGCGCGCCGTCTTCGCCTTCCTCGCGCTGTTCGGGCTCGCGCTGCTCGCCGTCGTGTGGAAGTTCCTGCCGGAGACCCTCCCGGTCGCGCAGCGTCTGACAAGCACGCGCGCGGTCGCGACCTCCTACCGCGTCCTCGTCCGCGACTGGCGGTTCGTCGCGTACGCGCTGCTCCCCGGCATGACGATGGCCGCGGTCTTCTCCTACGTCGCCGCGTCACCGTTCATCATCCGGCAGGGCTACGGGCTCACCGAGAGCGAGTTCGCCGGCCTGTTCGCCGTCGTCGGCCTCGGTCTCGTCACCGGTGCCCAGGTCAACGCGGCGCTGGTGCGCCGGTTCTCCCCGATCCGGCTGCTGCGGCTCGCGGCCATCCTGATGGCGTCCATGGGCACGCTGCTGTTCGTCGTCACGCTCACCGGGTTCGGTGGCCTCGTCGGACTCATGGTGCCGCTGTGGCTGCTGTTCGCGATCGCGTCGCTGATCCCGCCGAACGCCTCCGCCCTGGCGCTGCAGCGTCACGGCGAGCGCGCCGGGTCGGCTGCCGCGCTCATCGGGGTGTCGCAGTCGGGTGTGGCAGCGCTGGTCGCCCCGCTCGTCGGTGTCCTCGGCGGCGACGCTCTCGCGATGGGCGCCACCATCCTCGGCAGCACGCTCGTCGCGCTCGCGATCGTCGCCCTCACGGGCGCCTACCGGCGCGGTGGGTGGGCGGCCTCCGTCGCCTGATTTTCGGTCGCGTCGGCGGTGGTGCGCCTTCAGTGGCACGCGTCCGACGTTCCTTGACGCCCGGCGCGCCCGGACGGCGCCTCGCATCGTTGTCGTCCTCGGCGATACAACCCCGGTATCGCCGTCGGACTCCGCCTCGCGATGCATCCGCCCGGACATCGCCGACCTGTCAAGGACCGCCGAACGCGCACCACTAGCGTGAGGGCGTGACCGCCTCTCAGCCGACCGACGTGCTCGTGCTCGCGAGAGCTGCCGCCGCCCTTGCCGCCCTCGCCCAACCGGATGTCGCCGCCGTCGTCGCGTCGTTGCCCCGGCGTCCGGGGTCGACGGCGTCGCTCGCGGACCTCGAGGCGGCCAGCGGTCTCGAGCTGCGCACCCTGGGCAAGGCCGTGACCCGTGGCCGCGACGCGGGTGTCCTCACGGTCGACGGGGAGCAGATCGGGCTCGACCCCCAGGGATCGGCGGCCGCCGTCGAGGCCCTGGTCGCCCTGACGCCGCTCGGCGCCGCGCTGGCGGGCCGGCCCGATCGGGAGCAGCTCGCCGAGCTCGCCCCGTTCGGCGTCGTCGTCGGCGTCCCGACCGGGGAGACCGCCGACAGCCTGCTCACCGTCGTCGCCGCCCTGCTCCCCGCCGTCGAGATGTCCGAGCGCGACGTCACCGACCACCTCGCGACATTCGCGCACGACCCGGTGGGGATCCGTCGCGCGCTCGTCGACGCCGGGCTGCTCTGGCGCACCCTCGACGGCGCACGCTACGGGCGCACCGACGCCCGCTGACCGCACGCCGTCCTCACGGCCCGCCGCCCGCCAGCGTCACCGCAGTCACGCGGCTTACAGTGGGGTCATGACCACGCTCTCGTGCTCAGCTCCGTCGTCGCGACTGCTCGCCGTACCGGCCGGAGGTGCGGCATGAGCGCGACAGCGACGTCGACGCCGATGTCGGAGGTGCTCGCCCTGCAGAAGGCGGCCTTCCACCGCGACGGTCCGCCCTCGCTGGCCGTGCGACGCGACCGGATCGACCGGTTCGCCCACGCCGTCATCGACCACACCGACCAGATCATCGAGGCGATCTCCGCCGACTTCGGCTACCGCGGAGAGGTGACCACGCTCGTCACGGACGTGCTGGCGTTCGCGTCCGAGGTCGAGGTCCAGCGCGCCGGGGTCGGTCGTTGGATGAAGCCGCGGCCACCGGCCGGGCGACTGGCGAGCACCGCGCTGCGGCTCGCGGGGCTGCAGGCCGACGTCGTGCCCAGCCCGCTGGGGGTCGTCGGCGTCATGGGTATGTGGAACTTCCCGCTCACGCTGACGGCCGTGCCCGCGCTCACGGCGCTCGCCGCGGGCAACCGCGTGATGATCAAGATGAGCGAGAAGGTGCCGCGCACGGCCGAGGTGCTGGCGAACGCCTGGCACGACGCCTTCGACGTCGAGGAGGTCGCGGTCGTCACCGGCGACTCCGCGATCAGCAAGGAGTTCGCCTCGCTCGACCTCGACCACCTGTTCTTCACCGGCTCGGCCGCGACCGGCAGCAAGGTGATGGCAGCTGCGGCGGCCACGCTGACCCCGGTCACGCTCGAGCTGGGTGGCAAGAACCCGGTGGTGATCAGCGAGACCACCGCGGGCAACCGCGAGGCGCTGCGCCGGGCTGCCGGCCGGGTGGCCGCGGCACGTCTGCAGAACGCCGGTCAGGCCTGCATCAACCCGGACGAGGTGTACGTGCCGTCGTCGGTCGCCCGGATCTTCGTCCAGGACGTGTTCTCGGCATGGGGTGAGAGCGTTCCGGACATCATCGAGTCGGGTCAGATGACGAGCCTCATCGACGAGGCCGCGTTCGACCGCGTCCAGGGACTGCTCGACGACGCCGCGGCGCAGGGAGCGCAGATCATCCGGGCGGTCTCCTCCGACGCCTCCGGCGAGGACGCCATGCGACGCGACCGGATCATGCCGCCGGTGGTCGCGCTGGGCGTGACCGACGAGATGGAGCTCGACCGCGAGGAGGTCTTCGGCCCGGTCCTCACGGTGCACACCTACGACGACACCTCCGAGGTGCTCGACCGGCTCGCGTCCCGCCCCGCGCCGCTGGTCGCGACCTGGTTCGGCCCGAACGACGACGAGTACCGCACGTTCGTCGCGCGCACCCGGTCCGGCAGCGTCGCCCGCAACGACTGGGCGCTCAGCTCCTTCCTCCCCGGCGCCCCGTTCGGCGGCGTCGGCCGGTCGGGCATCGGCCGGTACCACGGCAAGTACGGGTTCGACGA
>JBMDXU010000225.1:0-8691 GCA_048594485.1 Pseudactinotalea sp.
TCCTGCACGACCCACATCGTGAAGGGCTCGCAGACCGCCGGCCACCCGTCCTGGATGCCGACGGTGTCCGCGAGCAGCTGCCGATCGGCGTCGGTCGTCACCGGAGCGATCCGGTCGACCATCGTGTTCGGCCAGCCGACCTCCGTCCTCATCCACGCCGCGAGCTCGGGATCGACCCGGTCCGCGAAGGCGCAGAACGCGAGCTTGGCGAGGTCGCCGTTGCCGGGCAGGTTGTCGCAGGACAGCACAGTGAGCGGCCCTGTGCCCTGCTCGCGGCGTCGGGCGAAGCCCGCGACCACGAGCCCGAAGGCGGTCGACGGCGTCGCACCGCTCTCGAGGTCGGCCAGCACCTCCGGCGTGGGGTCGAACGCCCCGGTGGCCTCGTTCACGCTGTACCCGCCCTCGGTGATGGTCATCGAGACGATCCGCGTGTCCGGGTGCGCGATCCTGGCGATCACCGCCTCCGGATCCTCCGGGGCCAGCAGGTAGTCGACCAGCGAGCCGACCACCTGCGCCGAGACGCCGCCCTCCGGACCGCCCGCCTCCGGGTCGCCCTTGACGACGACGGTGTAGAGGTGGTCCTGACCGCGGAGCACCTGCGCCATCCGCTCGTCCTGCGGCAGCACCCCCACCCCGCAGATGCCCCACTCGGTGGCGCCCGCCTGCAGCAGCCGGTCCGTGTAGAGCGCCTGGTGCACCCGGTGGAACGCCCCGACACCGAGGTGCACGATGCCGGCGCGGACCGCGGCGCGGTCGTACGTCGGCACGGGCACGCCACGGTCGGCGATCGCCTCCAGGTTGCGGGCGCTGAGCTTGATCAGGTCCTCGGTCATGTCACGGCTCCCATCGACAGTCCTTGGCCCAGTCTGTCCTGCGCGGCGACCGCGGCGACGAGAACCGGCGACGAGATGACCGTTGTCTCGAGGGCGACGGCGACCGTCACTGCTGTCTGGTGGCGGCAGCGGCAGGATCCACGTGGGAGCTGCCCTCGTCGAATGACCGATTCTCGCCCGATCCGATGGCCGCCACACGGACGTCGATCCTCGAACGGGCGCTGGACCACACCCGGACCGTGCCCGAACCGTGTCCGCTCCGTCGTCGACATCGATGGTCGACGCCTCACCGATCTCGCTGCCGATCACCGATGTCGGCGTCGGCCGCGCCGGCTCGGGTGCACCAGACTCGGGGACGTGACCACCGCACTGACGGCCCTCACGGCGCTGGGGATCGCCGCGTTCGCGCTCTCCGGCGCGCTGATGGCCGTGCGCAAGGACATGGACGTCGTCGGGATGTTCGTGCTCGCCTCGATCACCGCTGTCGGCGGCGGGCTGGCACGGGACCTCCTGCTCGACGTCCCGGTGGCGGCGCTCCGCACCCCGTGGTGGTGGGCGATCATCGCGGTCGCGACGCTCGCCGTGTTCTTCTTCCACGGTGCCGTGCAACGGCTGCGCCGGGCGGTCCTCGTGTGCGACGCCGTCGGGCTCGGCCTGTTCTGCGCCACCTCGACGGCGATCGCGCTGCAGCAGGGTCTGGGCCCCCTCGAGGCCGTCCTCATCGGCGCGATGGGCGGCGCCGCGGGCGGCGTGCTGCGGGACGTGCTCGCCGGCGAGATCCCCTCGGTGCTGCGCCGGGACACCCAGCTCTACGTCGTCCCGGCCGTGCTCGGCTGCGCCGTCGTCGTGCTCGCCGAGGCCCGCGGCCTGGACGGCACGTGGACGGTGATCGGGGCGAGCGGACTCATCACGGCGGTGAGGATCCTCGCGCTCTGGCGCGGGTGGCGCGCACCCGCGCCCCGGCCGGCGTCGCACTGACCGCATGACGAGAGCTGGAGATAAATCGGTCCAGCATCCGGGATTTCAGCACATGAAGCGTCAAGGATGAGGCAGCCTCGATCGGGTCGATGACGACTCCCACACGATGAGGTGATCTCCTGATGGTCTCTCGACGAGAATTTCTCAGCGCCGCAGGACTGGCGGCAGGAGCGAGCGCGGCAGGGCCGTTCGTGGCTCCAGCGGCCGCGGGCGGCGCCCACGGCGGTGGCCACGGCGGCGGTCACGGTGGTGGCCACGGCGGGCGCGGCCTGCGGTGGCGACGTGGACGCCTGCTCCCGCAGTTCGCCCGGCCCGAGCGGCTCTTGGTCTCCGACATCGAGCCGCTGACGGGCGACGAGCAGCTGCTGCTCGGCACCCTGCAGGGTGTGGTGAACCGCGAGCGGCCCGAGCTCTACTTCCACTACGACGAGGCCGACCGCGCCTGGCCGGCCTCGCTCGACGTGCGGCAGCGGGAGGTGAGCGACCCGCTCGGCCTGCTCGACCACTACCTGGACCGCGCGTCCGGGGCGATCGTCTACGACCCGGACGCCCGCGAGTCGATCAACGTGGCGACGACGCTCGCCGGGCTCCGGGGCGCCGTCGTCGCCTCGCCCGAGCTGGCGCAGACCCACGGGCTCGATGTCGTCGAGGACCTGCGCGGACTCTTCACCGGGATGTCCAAGGCCGAGATCCACCGCTGGCAGTTCGAAGAGCTCTGGCCCGACTGCGAGCAGCGGCTGATCGCCGGGCTGCCGCCGACGAAGGTCGTCGAGGTCGACGACGTCGCCTGGCGCGAGGTCGCCCGGGAAACCGAGCAGGTGCGCGACGAGTCGAACCGCGACGTGTACACGCTCGACCTGACCCCCGACCTGGGCGAGGAGTCGGTGTACGTGCGGTTCTCCGACGCGTTCGGCAACGACGGCTGGGGCCCCTCGGTCGTCTCGGTCTCGGTGATCGCCGACGGCGCGGAGATCCTGGCCTTCACGCCCGACACCCCGGAGGAGGCCGAGGTGCTGCTCGAGGGTGGCGGATCCTCGGTCGGCGGTCAGGGCAACCGGTTCGCCGACGGCGGCAACTTCTTCGTCTACCGCATCACCCCACCGGCGGGCACGCAGAGCCTGCAGATCGTCGTGGAGATGTGGAACCAGTACCTCGTGAGCGCGACGACGACCGCACCGACCCGCGTGGAGCCGTTCACGATCTTCCGCGACTACGTCGTCGCCACGACCGCGATGGTGGTCTGGCTCGACCCCAACGGCGACCAGGGCGAGCTGCTCACCGAGATCATGGCCGACACCCGCCCGACCACCCCGTACATGGGCTGGTTCTCCAACGACGTCGCCGGCGAGTGGGGCGGCGTCGACCTGGCGGCCACGCAGAGCGTCGAGGTGCTCCCGGCCGACTTCTTCGCCAACGGGTCCGTGCTCGGCGGTGTCCCGGCACGGATCGACACCCGCCCGCGACGCACCCCGCGACGCCGTCCGGAGAACACCGTCTACGTCACGATGACGGTGGGCGAGGGCGACAACCTGCAGTACTGCCAGCGGTACATGCGGACGCTGTGGGACGACCCGGCGCGCGGTCAGGCGCCGACCAACTGGACGATCAGTCCCGTGCTCGCGGACGCGGCGCCGTCGCTCTTCCGCTACTACCAGGAGACGGCGACCGAGAACGACCTGCTGATCTGCGGGCCGTCGGGCGCCGGTTACACCTACGGCGGCTCCTGGCCCGAGGACGATCTCGACGCCTACACCCGGTTGACGGACCGCTACCTGCAGCGGACCGGCCTCGACCTGGTCTACGCCTACAATAACCGCGACGACGAGGGCTGGATCCCGCTGGGCGGCCGCGTGCTCGAGTCGTACCGACGCCACACACGTCTCAAGGGGATGTTCCAGTCCTGGGAGGGTGGCGGCGTGATCGCCGACGGCGACCTGCCGGTGGTCGGGCACCTCAACGCGCCCGGCCGGGCGGACGAGTACAAGGCGGCCCTCGACGCCTACATCGAGGGCTGGGACGGCAGCGTGCCGTGGTTCGTCTCGGCGGGCATCCTGGCGTGGAACCAGGGCCCCGCCGACATCGCGGAGCTGGCCCGGCTGCTCGAGGAGGACGGGCGCTACACGGTGGTGCTCGGGAACACCTTCTTCGAGCTGCTGCGGCGGACCCGCGACCCGCAGCCGCCCGCGCCGGAACGCGGATGAGGCGAATGCCGTCGTGGCTCGCCGCGAGGGCGTAGCGTCGAGCGATGGCAGGGATCCGCGGGTTCACGAGCTGGGTGGGTGTGGTGCTGGGCAGCACGGACCCGCCGCGGCTGGCGCAGTTCTACTCCGACCTGCTCGGCTGGGAGATCGGTCGGTCGGAGCCGGACTGGGTCACGATGGTGATGCGCGACGCCGACGGCACCGCCACCCGCAGCAACCTCGCGTTCCAGCTCGAGACCGATCACGTCCCGCCGGCCTGGCCGGCCGGCGACGGCGACCAGCAGATGCAGATGCACCTGGACATCGGCGTGCGCGAGCTCGACGCCGCGGTGACCGACGCCGTCGCGCTGGGCGCCCGGCTGGCCGACGTCCAGCCCCAGGAGGACGTGCGCGTCCTGCTCGACCTCGACGGCCACCCCTTCTGCCTCTACCTGGACACCGACGCGACCGGCTGAGAGCTGCGCGAGGTCGGCCTGCCGTCGAACCTCCGCCTCCGCAGGGTGGTGGGCCGGCACCGCGCGTCTCGACATCGCCCGCCCACGGGCGCTGCGACGGCGCCCGTCGGCTGAGACGGCGATGACCGAGGCATGGCGGAGAGTCCGTATCGTGGACACCCGGAGCACAATGCTCCCGGCGGTCGGCGAGAGGAGATGGTCGATGGACCAGGGGTTCGTGCAGCAATGGGAGCTGCGGGCGGCGTTCGCGCGCAGCCTCTCGGACATGTACGGCGTCGAGGTCCCTGCGTACACGACGCTTCTCGACGTCAGCCACGAGGTCAACGCCGATGTCATGGCGGCCGACCCGGACGCTGCGCAGCGCCTGGGGAGCATCGACCGCGTGACCGCCGAGCGGCACGGCGCGATCCGCCTCGGCACACCGGCCGAGATGCAGCAGGTCGCGCGCGTGTTCGGCGCGATCGGCATGCACCCGGTCGGCTTCTACGACCTGCGCGAGGCTGCGACGTCGGCCGTCCCCGTGGTCTCGACGGCGTTCCGCCCGATCGACGCCGACGAGCTCGCGAAGAACCCGTTCCGCGTGTTCACGTCGGTGATCACGCCGAGCGACCGCCGCTTCTTCGACGCCGACCTGCAGCGACGGCTGGAGTCCTTCCTCGCCACCCGGGAGATCTTCGGTCCTGAGCTGCTCGAGCTCGCCGACCGCGCCGAGGCCGACCGGGGGCTGGGCGCCGAGGACGCAGCGCGCTTCCTCGAGCTCGCCACCGCCGTCTTCGAGCTCTCCCGCGAGCCGGTCGACCGCGCCTGGTACGACGAGCTCGAGAAGGTCAGCGCCGTCGCCTCCGACATCGGCGGCGTGGGCTCGACGCACATCAACCACCTCACGCCGCGGGTGCTCGACATCGACGCGCTCTACGAGCGCATGGAGGCCCGCGGCATCACGATGATCGACGACATCCAGGGCCCGCCGCGGTGGGAGGGCCCGGACGTGCTGCTGCGGCAGACCTCCTTCCGCGCGCTCGCCGAGCCCCGCACCTTCCGGATGCCGGACGGGACCATCACGCAGGACTCCCTGCGTGTGCGCTTCGGCGAGGTCGAGGCGCGTGGCATCGCCCTCACCCGCGCCGGCCGCGACATCTACGACGCCGCGATCATCGAGGCGAAGCGGCTGTACGGCGAGCGCGGCGTGACGTCGGCCGAGGGCCGCCAGGAGGTGCTCCGCGAGCTCTGGCGACGCGACTTCCCCACGACCGAGGACGGCCTCGCCGAGCGCGATCTCGCCTACTTCACCTACGCCGTCGGCCCCGACGGCAGCATCGTCCGGACGCCGATCGTGTACGAGGACTTCCTGCCTGCGAGCGCGGCCGGGATCTTCCAGTCGAACCTCACCGCGGACGGGTCGAAGGACACCAGCCAGGAGGCGACCGCCCTCGACGCCGACTGGATGGCCGGCGCGCTCGGCCGTCACCTCCACGACCCGTTCGACCTGTACGCCGCCCAGCAGCAGCAGTCGCTGGACGCCCTCCCACCCACCTGACCCGCACCTCGCCGGCCTTCGCCGGCCACCCCAGCCCTGAGACCGAACGTCGGCGTCGAGACCGAGCCTCGGACGTCCGGTCTCGACGCAGACGTTCGGTCTCGCGCCGTACTGAAGGAGAGAGTTCATGACCACCACACCGACCGACGTCGCCACCGCCGCCCTGGCGTCGCTGGGCATCGAGCTGCCGGCCGTGCACGACGGCGACGCCTCCTTCGAGGTGACCTCGCCCCTGACCGGCGAGGTGATCGCGACGCTCCCGCTGGCGGGGGCGGCCGAGGTCGACGAGGCCGTCGTGCGCGCGAAGGCCGCGTTCGCGACCTGGCGCACCATCCCGGCGCCGGTGCGCGGCGCCGTCGTCAAGCGCTGGGGCGAGCTGCTGCGCGAGCACAAGGACGACCTGGCCACCTTCGTCACGCTCGAGGCCGGCAAGATCACGTCCGAGGCGCGCGGCGAGATCCAGGAGATGATCGACATCTGCGACTTCGCCGTCGGGCTGTCGCGCCAGCTCTACGGGCAGACGATGCCGTCGGAGCGCCCCGGGCACCGGTTGATGGAGACCTGGCACCCGCTCGGTGTCGTCGGTGTGATCTCGGCGTTCAACTTCCCCGCCGCGGTGTGGGCGTGGAACACCGCGATCGCGCTGGTCTGCGGCGACACCGTGGTGTGGAAGCCGTCGGAGATGACCCCGCTGACGGCGCTCGCGAGCGCCGCGCTGCTCGATCGGGCGCTCGCCGAGGCGGACGCACCCGCGCACGTCTCCGCCGTCGCGCTCGGTGGCCGTGAGGCCGGCGAGGCGCTGGTCGCGAACAAGGACGTCGCGCTGCTGTCGGCCACCGGTTCCGAGCGCATGGGCGCCGAGGTCGGCCCGGTCGTCGCCGCGCGTTTCGGCCGCTCGCTGCTCGAGCTGGGAGGCAACAACGCGGCGATCGTGACCCCGAGCGCCGACCTCGACCTCGCGGTCCGCGGCATCGTGTTCTCGGCCGTCGGCACCGCCGGGCAGCGGTGCACCTCGCTGCGACGGCTCATCGTGCACAGCTCGATCGTCGACGACGTGGTCAACCGACTCGCGAAGGCGTACGAGAACCTCCCGATCGGCGACCCGCGTGCCGAGACGACGCTTGTCGGGCCGCTCATCAACAAGGGCTCGCAGGAGCGATTCCTCGCCGCGCTCGACCAGGCGCAGCAGGAGGGCGGCACGGTCGTCGTCGGCGGCGCGCCAGTGACGGTCGACGACGCCCCCGAGGCGGCCTACGTCTCCCCCGCCCTCGTGCGGATGCCGACCCAGAGCGGTGTCGTGCACCGGGAGACGTTCGCGCCGATCCTCTACGTGATGTCCTACGACACCCTCGAGGAGGCCATCGAGCTGCACAACGCCGTCCCGCAGGGATTGAGCAGCTCGATCTTCACGCTCGACCAGCGGGAGGCCGAGCGGTTCATGGCCGCCGACGGCTCCGACTGCGGCATCGTCAACGTCAACATCGGCACCTCGGGCGCCGAGATCGGCGGCGCGTTCGGCGGCGAGAAGACCACCGGCGGCGGGCGCGAGTCGGGGTCGGACGCGTGGCGTGCGTACATGCGCCGCGCGACCAACACCATCAACTACTCGACCGAGCTCCCGCTCGCCCAGGGCGTCGACTTCGGCTGATCGGGCGCCGTCACGGGCAGTCGGGTGTCCCCGGCGCCTGCGCGGTGATCGCCAGCAAGGGCGGCCGGCTGTCGACGAGATCCCCCTCGTCCAGACGGTCGACGAGCAGCTCGATGTCGCCGGCATCGGTGACGGTCGCACAGCCGTCGGTGAGCAGCTCTGACAGCGGCTGGTCGAGCGGCCAGTCGACGACGTCGGCGTCGGACACGTCACCGAACGTGCGGATGAGCAGCCGGTCGATCGGGAGCTCCCCGTCCAGCTCGGCCTGCTCCTCCACCAGGTCCCAGAGGTCCGCGAGGTCCTCGCGCGCGCGGTTCTGCGCGCCGCTGAGGTCGGAGAACTCGTCCGGTTCGTCCCTGCTGTACGCGTAGATCGAGTAGCTCTCGCCGCGGTAGCTGACGATCGTGCTGCCGCTGTCGGTGATCTGCGGGCTCCCGAAGTCGACGTCATCGGTGAACAGGTCGTCGGCGAGCTCGATCACCACCCCGAGCTCGCAGTCGGTGAGCGATCCGCCCTCGAAGCCGCCGGGCTGGTCACCGCTGAACCCCGGCGCCATCATCGGCGCGCCGAGGAAGCCCGCCGCGTCGCCGGCGTCGACGGTCGAGATCGGGACCACGACGGCACCATCGGCGTAGACGATCGTCGGCGACGACGCGGGGTCGCCGAGGACGAGCAGCGGCTCGGCGGCGCCCGGCTCGCCCGCCGATGTGGTGCGGTCGGTGCAGGACGCCGTCGGCGACCCGCCATCCACCCCGCACGCCGTCGTCGTCACGATCGCCAGCGCGGTCGCGCCGACGATCCCGAGCATGGTCCTGGATCGCATCGGTCCTCCCTCTGTCCGTGTACGACGATCCTGTGTCGTCGCCGGGGCGTTCGTCGCACGCGCGGGCAGAACGTCCCAGGGCGGCCGGGCGCGTCGCAGCTCGGGGATGCACCTCGCTCGCCGCCGTTAGCCTGGCTTCATGGCTGCCACGCACGTCGCTGCCCGTTGGGAGGACGCCTTCCACCGGCGTCTGACCCCCGTCCTCAAGAAGCGGGG
>JBMDXU010000226.1:0-2801 GCA_048594485.1 Pseudactinotalea sp.
CGCCCCGCTGCGGCGCGGTGTCGAGGTGGCTCCGCCCCGCGCCCGCCACCCCCGGCCCGCCGCCGTCGGCGGCCGCCGCGGCGACACCCACCGGGGTCTTGCCGCCCAGGGACTGCTCGTCGAGCGATCCCTCGCCGGTGACGACGAGCGTCGCCCCGCTCAGGTGGCGGGCGCACCCGGTGAGGGCGAGGACCGTCTCGACACCCGGTCGGCGTGTCGCCCCCAGCACGAGCAGCCCGTAGCCGAGCCCGCCCGCCGCACCCGCGCCCGGTCGTGCCGCGTGTCCGACGGCGTCCGGCACCCCGGCAGCGTCCAGGCGTCTCGTCCATCTCGCCAGTCCGGCGTCCAGCTCGGCCACCGTGGACGGGTCCGCCCCCTTCTGCGGACCGAAGACCGCCGCGGCGCCCTGCCCGCCGAGCAGCGGGTTGTCGACGTCGGACGCGAGCACGAGCTCGACGTCGCGCAGCCGCGGGTCCAGCCCACCGAGCTCGACGTCTGCCAGCAGTCCGAGGGCCGCGCCCCCGTCGGAGATCGGCGCACCCTCGTGATCGACGAGCCGTGCGCCGAGCGCGGCGAGCATCCCAGCACCGCCGTCGGTCGAGGCGCTGCCACCGGCGCCGACCACGATCCGGCGGGCCCCGGCGTCGAGCGCGGCCCGGATCAGCTCGCCCGTGCCTCGTGTCGAGGCGTGGCGCGCGGCCGCGTCGCTCGCCCCGACGAGCGCGAGACCGGATGCGGCCGCCATCTCGACCACCGCGGTCCCGCCGTCCGGCGACACCGCGAACCGCGCCTCCACGGGCTCGCCGAGCGGCCCGCTCACCGTGACCGTGCGCGGACAATGTCCCGCCGCGAGCGCCGCGTCGACGGTGCCCTCACCGCCGTCCGCCATGGGCACGCTCACCACGTCGAGGCCGGGAGCAGCGCGGAGCAGCCCGGCGCGCAGCGCGGCCGCGACCTGGGCCGCGGTGGCCGACCCCTTGAACTTGTCGGGCGCGAGGACGACCCTCAGCGCGCACCGCCCATGCCGAGCGGGATCGCGCCGGTGGCGGGCATCTCCTCCCCGGCCTCCTCGCGCTCGGTGCGGACGACGTCGACGACGGCTTTCGCGACCGCCTCGGCGACCTCGGGGTCGAACACGCTCGGCACGATGTAGGAGGCGTTGCGCTCGGAGTCGCTGACCGTGCCCGCGATCGCGAGCGCGGAGGCGCGGAGCACCTCGTCGGAGATGCCGACGGCACGCGCATCGAGCAGCCCCCGGAAGATGCCGGGGAAGGCGAGCACGTTGTTGATCTGGTTCGGGTAGTCGGACCGGCCGGTCGCGACGACGGCGGCGTGCGCGGCGGCCTCGAGCGGGTCGACCTCGGGCCTGGGGTTGGCGAGCGCGAAGACGATCGCGTCGGGGGCCATGGTGGCGATGTCGCTGCCGTCGAGGATGTTGGCGGCCGAGACGCCGATGAACACGTCGGCGCCGGCCAGGCCCTCCTTGAGGGTCCCGTCGACGCACTCGGCGTTCGTGTGGTCGGCGATCCAGCGCCAGTTCTCGTCGGGCGCCGGGCGGGTGCGGCACACCGCGCCGTTGACGTCGTAGCCGACGATCGAGCGGGCGCCCTGCTTGAGGAGCAGCCGGATGATGGCCGACCCGGCCGCCCCGACACCCGAGATCACGATCCGCACGTCCTCCAGGCGTTTGCCGACCACCTTGAGCGCGTTGATGAGCGCGGCGAGCACGACGATCGCGGTGCCGTGCTGGTCGTCGTGGAACACCGGGATGTCGAGCTCGGCGCGCAGCCGCGCTTCGATCTCGAAGCACCGGGGCGCCGAGATGTCCTCGAGGTTGACCCCGCCGTAGGCCGGTGCGATCGCCTTGACGACGGCGATGATCTCCTCGGTGTCCTTGGTGTCGAGCGCGACCGGCCAGGCGTCGACGCCCGCGAACTGCTTGAAGAGGGCGGCCTTGCCCTCCATCACGGGCATGGCGGCCTCCGGGCCGATGTCGCCGAGGCCCAGCACGGCGGTGCCGTCGGTGACGACGGCGACCGTGTTGCGCTTGATCGTCAGGCGGCGGGCGTCCTCGGGTCGGGCGGCGATCGCGAGGCAGACGCGGGCGACCCCGGGGGTGTAGGCGCGCGAGAGGTCGTCGCGGTGGCGCAGGTTGACCTTGGGCTTGACCTCGAGCTTGCCGCCGAGGTGCATAAGGAAGGTCGCATCGGAGACATAACGGACGCGGAACCCCGGCATCGCCGACAGCGCGGACCTCATCTCCTCGACGTGCGCCTCGTCGCGCGCGTTGGCGGAGACATCGACCACCATGCCGGTGTCGGTGGACTCGACGACGTCGACGGCGGTGACGGCCGCGCCGGTCGACCCGATCGCCGTCACGAGGTCGGTCGTGCTGTGGAATCCCACCGGCGAGTCGACCCGGATCGTGATCGAGTAGCTCGGGCTCGGGACCGCCATCGGTGCCGCCTCTCCGTGATCATGGGGTGCGGTCCGTATCCTGCCACGACGGCCACCGCCCCGAGCGGCGATGCCGCCGCGTCGGGTCAGGCGAAGCCCGGCACGGTCGCCCAGGCGCGGGGCTCGCTCGGCACACCCTTGCGCAGCACCGCGGCCTCGATCTTGCCGTAGGGGCGGTCGGCCGCGACGAACACGGCGTTGGGGTTGTCCTGGCCGAACGGGCTCAGGTCGACGACGAAGTGGTGGTTGTTCGGGCAGGAGAACCGGATCTCGGTGATCTCCGGGTGCACCTCGAGGACGCGGATCGCCATGGCCCACAGGGTCTGCTGCAGGGCCAGCGAGAA
>JBMDXU010000227.1:0-60140 GCA_048594485.1 Pseudactinotalea sp.
GTGGGCTGGGTGTTCCTCGCAGTCCTCGCGATCTTCGTCGTGGTCACGCTGGCCCGCGCGGTGCGCGTCGTGCCGCAGACGGTGGCGCTGATCGTGGAGCGGCTCGGCCGCTACCACCGGACCATGGATGCGGGCCTGCACCTGATCATCCCGCTCATCGACCGCGTGCGCGCCGGCGTGGACCTGCGCGAGCAGGTCGTCTCGTTCGCACCACAGCCCGTGATCACCTCCGACAACCTCGTCGTGAGCATCGACACGGTCATCTACTTCCAGGTCACCGACCCGAAGGCGGCGACCTACGAGATCGCCAACTACATCACCGGTATCGAGCAGCTGACCGTCACCACGCTGCGCAACGTCATCGGGTCGATGGACCTCGAGCAGACCCTGACGAGCCGCGACCAGATCAACGGTCAGCTGCGCGGCCTGCTCGACGAGGCCACCGGCAAGAGGGGGATCCGCGTCAACCGCGTCGAGCTCAAGGCGATCGACCCGCCCGCGAGCGTGCAGGGCTCGATGGAGCAGCAGATGCGCGCCGAGCGCGACCGTCGCGCCGCGATCCTCACCGCCGAGGGTGTCAAGCAGTCGCAGATCCTCACCGCCGAGGGTGAGAAGCAGTCGGCGATCCTGCGGGCCGAGGGTCAGGCGCAGGCCGCCATCCTGCGAGCCCAGGGTGAGTCGCGCGCGATCCTCCAGGTCTTCGACGCCATCCACAAGGGTGACGCCGACCCGAAGCTGCTGGCCTACCAGTACCTGCAGATGCTGCCGCAGATCGCCAACGGCTCCTCCTCCAAGCTCTGGGTCATCCCGACCGAGTTCACCGCGGCGCTGGGCTCGATCGCCGGCGCGTTCGGCGGCCAGACGCCGCCCCCGGCCTTCTCGGCCAGGAACGGCGAGCGGGAGTCCACCGGAGAGACCGTCGAGGGCCTCGACATCGACCTGCCCGAGACCTCGCTCCAGGACCCGGCCGAGGCGCTGCGCGAGGCACGCGGTCAGGTCGACGAGGCGCAGGCGGAAGCCGGGTCCGCCGGCGACCGCAGCGGAATCCCGTTCTCCCGTCCGGCCGAGGCCGGTCAGCGGCCCGAGGGTGGCCAGACCCCGCCTCCCGTCCCGCCGCAGCAGCCCTGGCAGCCGGGTCAGCAGTAGAGGTCGGAATGGGGCGGTCGATGGTTCGTCGTCCGCCCCGTCCCGACGCTGCTGATCGGTCCACCGCCATCGGATGACGGAGGCTCAGCGCCCACGATCGACGACGGCGACGGTCCGCCGCGCCAGCTCGGTGATGCTCATCTCGTCGAAGCCGAAGACGGCGGAGCTGACGCGGTCGTGAAGCGGCTCGGTCCAGTTGGTGGGGATGCCGGCGGTGCCGCCGAGGATCCCGGCCACCGATCCTGACGTCGCGCCGTTGGAGTCGGTGTCGAGGCCCCCGAGCACCGTGAGGGCGATCGACCGGGTGAAGTCGCCGTCGCCGTGCAGCAGCGCTGCGGCGATGACGGCGACGTTGTTGACCGTGTGCACCCAGTGATACCCCTCCCACCGCTGGTCGGCATCGGCCAGCGTCTCCTCCCACGTCGCTCCGCCGTCGAACGAGGTCGTGACAGCGTCGAGGGCCTCAGCGGTGCGACTACCGTCCGGCACGTAGCAGCGGGCGCGGTCGAGTGCCTCACGGGCGCTCGATGCGGTGAAGGCTGACGCGACGAGGGCGGCCGCCCACTGCTCGCCGTAGATCCCGTTGGCGACGTGCGACACGCGGGCGTCCCGGTAGGCGAGCTCGGCGGAACGGCGGGGGTCGCCGGGGCACACGTACCCGAAGACGTCGGCGCGGATCAGTGCCCCGATCCACTCGCGGAACGGGTTGTCGACGACCGCGCTGTCCGGCGTGGGGACACCGTTGACGAGGTTGCGGTACGCCATCCGCTCCGCGGTGTACGTCTGGTTGTAGGGCAGCCGGAACAGCCACGTCTCGGCGACGTCGGCGGTGGTGAAGTCGAACCCGAACCGCTCGAGCACGTGGAGACCGAGGATCGTGTAGTCGACGTCGTCGTCGCGGCACGAACCGTGGATGTTGCCGAGGGTCGTCTCGGCCCAGTTGTCCGCGCGGAGCTCGTAGCGCTCACGGAGGTCGGCAGGAGCCGGGAAGTAGTCGACCAGCGGCCAGGCCCCGGCTTCCTCCGCGTACGTGCGCAGTCGGGCGCGTGTCCAGTACACACCTTCCTCGACCGGCTTGCCCAGCATGTTGCCCGCCACCCGGCCGCGCCAGGCCGCGAGCATCCTGTCCTCAAGATCGGCCGGGACGGACGACGACGGGCCCGGGTCGTCCGGCCACAGGGCCTGGATCTCGGTCAGCTCGGAGGGCTCCGTGCGCGCCCGGTCCGGATCGGGCACCGGATCGGTCGTCAGCCGACGGAAGAAGTCGGCGAGCTCGGTCGCGCGCCAGGCATCCGAGCGGGTGTCCCACTCGGCGCGGAGCTCGCTGATGTCGTAGCCGGCCTGGTGCTGCTGGTCGAGCTCGTGGGCGATCCGTTCCCGCAGGTCGTGGTAATTCACAGATACCTCTCGCGCATCTCGTCATTGACGTGGCGCGCCGACGCTACTGGGTGTCAGGCTCGTGCGCAATCGAATGTTCATTGCGTTGCGACGGTCGGCCGATCGCTCGCGACGGTGATCAGCCGGACTCGGCGGGGTAGACGACCCCGAGCTGCGCGCGCGCCTCGTCGAGGACGCCGAGGATGTCGAGCGTCTGCTGCGGGGGGAGTGCGTCGCTCACGCGCGTATCGGTGTCGACCAGGCGCTGCATCTCGTGCATCTCGTGGGTGAACCCGGTGAACGGGTCCGGCGACTGGAACGTCTCCACGATCTCGCGCGCGACGTCGACGACCCTGAACGCCGACGGCGCGTAGAAGTTCGCGTCGATATCGATCCTGCCGGACGTGCCGAGGACGACCGCCGTGTTCGCCCCGGGCGCGATGCTCGCGCAGTGGACCACGCCGGTGCCGCGTGTGCCCTCGATGAGCAGGGTGGCCTGGGCGTCGACTCCGGTGGGCTTGAGACGGCCGCGCGCAATCACGCTGCGTGGCGAGCCCACGAGGTCGAGCACGAATGCCACCGGGTAGACGCCGAGGTCGAGCAGGGCGCCGCCTCCCAGGCGAGGGTCGTTGAGCCGGTGCGACGGTTCGTCGGTGATGGCCTGGCTGTGGTCGGCGATCACCGTGACCAGCTCACCGATGACGCCTTCCGCGACGAGTGCGCGGATCCGCCGGTGCATCGGCAGGTAGCGCGTCCACATCCCGTCGAGGGCGATCAGGTCCCGCTCCTCGGCGCAGTCGAGCACCTCGCGAGCCTGGGCCGCGTTGAGGGCGAACGGCTTCTCGACCAGCACGTGCTTCCCGGCGCGGAGCGCGAGCAAGGCGTGCTCGGCGTGCCAGGGATGCGGGGTGGCGACGTACACCGCGTCGACGTCGGGGTTCTCGACCAACGTCGCGTAGCTGTGGTGCACCCGTGGCACACCGAAGGTGTCGGCGTACCGGGCGGCGCGTTGCGGGTCGCGTGAACCGACGGCGGCGATGTGCACCGCACCGGCGGCCGCCGCTCGGCCGAAGGTCCCGGCGACGTGACCGGCCCCCAGCACACCCCACCGCAGCGGGCGGCCCGTCCCGCTCGTCAGCACTCGGCGTCCGCGCCGTCGGGGCCGAAGACCACCAGGCGTTCGTCGTCGGTCGTGCGAACCGCGTCGGTGCGGATGTAGTGGAACTGCAGCGCGCGACGGCGGGTGCGGGTGCGGTTCTGCGGGGTCCCGTGGTGCAGCAGCCCGTCGAAGAAGAGCGCCGCTCCCGGGGGCAGCGGGACGACGACGTCGCGCGAGGTCGCCACACCGGAGTCGCAGATCTGCCAGTCGCGTCGTCGCACGTGCGGGATCGGGCCCTCGTTGTGCGACCCGGGGATGACATGCATGCATCCGTTCTCGGGCGTCGCCTCGTCCAGCGCGATCCAGACGCCCACGATGGGCGAGCTGAGGCTGAGGGTGAAGAACGCCTTGTCCTGGTGCCACGGCTTCTCGCGTCCGCCACCGGGCGGTTTGAGCAGTGCCATGTCCTGGAACAGCACCACGTCGTCGGTGCCGAGGATCGCTCGCACCGGACCGAGGACGTGCGGGTGGCCGGCGATGGCACGCAGTCGCTCCTCGGCGTGCACGAAGCTCATGAACTTGCGGACGACGTCGAGCAGGTCGTCGCCCGTCAGGTCGCCGCCGCGCTCGCCGGCGAAGGCCTCAAGCTGGATGTCGACGTCGTCGCGGCCCTCGGCGGCGAGCGCCGCCAGGCCCGCGAGGCCGGCGTCGACCTCGTCCGGCGAGATCACCTCCCGCATCGCCAGGAAGCCGAGATCGCGGTACTCCGCGAGCATCGCCTCGCTGAGGTCCGTGCTCGGGTCGAGCAGGGTCGCCTCGGTGTCGTTCCGGTACAGCCCCGGGTCGTACGTCCCCCCCTCGTCGTCGGTGCGAGCGTGCGTGAGCGCTGCTGTCATGGCCGTCTCCCTGTCCCGTCGTGTCGACCACGACACTAGGAAGGGCGACGACGGTCCGTCGATGGCGCGAGCGTCGGCGAACATGTCACGAACGACGTGCAGCGAGTCGGCCCGGCGCGTGCGTTCACGCCCTCCGGTAGGCACGTGGTGAGCGGCCGAACCGGGCACGGAACTGCTTGCTCAGGAGCGTGTGGTCGGCGTAGCCGAGCATCCGGGCGATGGTCGTGAGCGGGAGGTCGGTCTCTCCGACGAGCACCTGGGCGCGCCGCAGACGAGACTGCAGGCAGTACTCGCGGAACGACATCCCGACCTGTGCCCGGAAGATCGGGGCGATGGTGCGCGCGGGGACGCCGAGCTCGGCCGCGATGTCGACGGCGCGGTGGCGGACGCCGGGGGCGGCGTCGACGATCGCCACCGCTCTCCGACCCAGATCCTCGGTGTCGCTGCGGTGGCCGCGACCGGGGAGCGCGTAGATGCCGGCGAGGACCTGGAGCAGGTGTGCGCGGGCACGGACGGCGGCCATCGGTCTGCTGCTGCTGCGTGCGCGGACGAGGTTCTCGAGCTGGGAGGCGATCGGGCCGTCGGGCTCGATGCGCTGGACGCGGCCGGGCGTGAGAGCGCCCGGGATGGACACCGGGCGATCCCCGCGCCACACCTGGAAGTGGCAGAACGTGACGCTCACCGGGTTGTCGTCGTCCTGGACCACGGTCCCGCTGTCGCCCGGTCGCAGCAGCAGCAGCGTGCCCGCCTCCAGGTCGATCGGATGCCGGCCGCCGATCTCGGCTCGACCCGTCCCGCCGCGCACGAGCCAGAGGTCGTAGTCGCGCAGCTGCGGACGCCACGACCATCCCGGAAGAGGGTCGTGCCGGCCGCACCGGTCGGTGGGGTCGAGTCGGTGCCCGAGCATCCAGTCCTGGGCGGCGGCCAGGTCGGGAGATGTCGGCAACGACGTCGTGCTCACGGGCTCAGTATGGTCGGCGACCGGGGCGTCGTCGCCGTGGACGGGCTGTCGGGCTAGGGTGATGCGCATTCGATTGCTCAGAAAGGCGTCACCGTTGACCGTCACCATCACGCGCGTCCGCGCGTTCGTCGCGCCGATGAGCACTCGTCTGCCGTTCCGCTACGGCATCGCCGAGATGGTGGCGGCCCCTCACGTCCTCGTCGTCGTCGACGTGCGGGACGGCACCGCAGCGGCGAGCGGGTATGCGAGCGAGCACCTGCCGCCGAAGTGGTTCGTCAAGGATCCCACGTCGTCGTTCGCGGACGAGGTGGCCGATCTGACCGCAGCGATCCTGGCCGCGGCCGAGCACGCCGACGGCCTGACCGCGGCGACGACGTTCGCCCTCGCGCTCGAGCTGGACGACCGTCAGCGCGACTGGGCTGATCGACGGGGGATGGCGGGGCTGGCCGCGGGTCTGGGATCGGCGCTGGTCGAGCGGGCGACCATCGACGCCGTCTGCCGGCTGACCGGGGTGCCGTTCGTGGACGCCCTCGAGCGCGGTGTGCTCGGCTTCGACCCGGCGCTTCTCCATCCCGAGCTCGCCGGCGCGCCGGCTCCGGTCCCGGGCCGGGCGACACGCATCGCCGTCAGGCACACGGTGGGGCTGGGTGATCCGCTCGAGGACCGCGACGTCGTCGACGACCCCGAGGACGGGTTGCCGGTCAGTCTCGACTCCTCGATCCGTCGCTACGGCCTGCGGTACGTCAAGCTCAAGACGTCGGGCGACGCCGAGGCCGACATCGACCGTCTGCGACGGGTGGAGCGCCTGTTCCGACGGCACGACACCGAGCCTCGGTACACCATCGACGGCAACGAGTCGATGCGCTCCGCCGATCACCTCCACGACTGGATGGAGAAGGTTCTGGGCGCGCCGGAGCTCAACGGCGTGCGCGAGCGGCTCGTCGCCGTCGAGCAGCCGCTGCATCGCGACGTCGCGATGCGGGAGGAGATGGCGCCCACGCTGCGTCGGCTCTCCGGACGGGCCGCCGTCATCGTCGACGAGTCCGACGGCGATCGCGAGGCAGTACGCCGAGCGATGGACCTGGGCTACGCGGGTGGCACCTACAAGGGCTGCAAGGGTGTCTTCCGCGGTCTCGCGAACGCCGCCCTGATCGCGCGGCGCGGGGGCGGCGCCGTGCTCACGGCCGAGGATCTCAGCACGGTCCCGCCGCTCACCGTCTCCCAGGACCTGGTCGTCTGCGCGGCGATGGGCCTGCGGCACGTGGAGCGCAACGGGCACCACTACTTCGGCAGGCTCGCGCCCGTCGGGCTGGACGAGGCGGCGGCGCGCGCGCATCCCGACCTGTACGTGCGCGACGACGCTCGCGTGCGGCTCCGGGTCGAGCGAGGGTCGGTGCGGCTGGAGTCGGCCCTGCGGGCGCCCTTCGGCTGCGCTCCCGTACCGAGCGCCGACGCCATGGACGAGCTCACGATCGACGCCGCCGTCGCACTGACCTGAGCGGCGGCGACATCCGCTCGGAGCCGACCGCGACACTAGATGCACAATCGGTTGCGCACTAGCCCTGTTCTCTGCTTGAATTCCGCGACAAGGAGGTCGTGATCTCAATGACGACGCTGTCCGACCCCGCTCTGGCGGTGCTGCGCGAGGGCGCGGTGATCCCGGCCCACCCGCTCGCACTGACGGAGGGGCTGGACGTGGACGAGCGGCGCCAGCGAGCCCTGACCCGCTACTACCTGGACGCCGGAGCGCGAGGCCTGGCGGTCGGCGTCCACACGACCCAGTTCGGGATCCGCGCGGCCGGGCTCTACCGGCCCGTCCTCGAGCTGGCGGCCGACACCGCACGGGGTTGGACCGACGACCCGGTCGCCCTGGTCGCCGGGGTGACCGGCGACACGGCCGCCGCCGTCGCCGAGGCGGCCGTCGCCGCGGACCTCGGTTACACGGCGGCCCTGCTCAACGTGGCCGCGTGGCGAGGGCGTCCGGAGTCCGATGTGCTCGCCCACGCGCGGGAGGTCGCCGCGGTCATGCCGCTCGTGGGGTTCGCCCTTCTCCCCGAGGTCGGTGGGTTCCACCTGTCGCGGGACTTCTGGCGCGAGCTCGCGGCCATGGAGCGCGTGGTCGCGATCAAGATGGCGCCGTTCGACCGCTATCGCACCGTGGACATCGTCCGCGGCGTCGTCGATGCCGGCGCGGAGGACCGGGTGACGCTCTACACCGGCAACGACGACCACATCGTGCTCGACCTGGTCCAGCCCTTCCGTCTCAACCGGGACGGGGCCGGCGTCGAGGTTCGTGTCCTGGGCGGGCTGCTCGGTCACTGGAGCGTCTGGACCCGTCGCGCCGTCGAGCTCTACGACCGCATCGTCTCGGAGGGCCGCGGTGACGCCGTGCCGCGCGACCTGCTGGCCCTCGACGCCGCGGTCACGGAGAGCAACGCCGCCGTCTACGACGCGCGAAACGCGCTCGCCGGCGCGATCCCCGGCTGCCACGAGGTGCTGCGCCGTCAGGGGCTGATGGCCGGGACCTGGTGCCTCGACCCGCGTGAACGTCTCTCTCCCGGTCAGGCCGAGGAGATCGACCGCATCTACGCGCTCTACCCCGAGCTCACGGACGACGCGTTCGTGGCCGAGGGTCTGCCGCGCTGGCTCTCCTGACCGACACACCCTCCCGACCACGACAGGACCGCACGTGACATCGCAGCTACTCGCCTTCGAGACGCTCCCCGAGCGGTTCGACGACGTCGAGCACCTCGAGGAGTTCATGTCGAGGCCGACACCGCAGACGGTGGCCGAGCTCGCCGACCTCGACGGCGACGTCATCGTCCTCGGTGTCGCCGGCAAGATGGGTGTCGGCCTCGCCACTCTCGTCAAGCGCGCGGCGCCTCACAAGCGTGTCGTCGGCGTCGCCCGCTTCTCGGAGGAGGGTGTGCGGGAACGGCTCGAGGCGGCCGGGGTCGAGACCATCGCCGCCGACCTGCTGGACCCGGACGCCGTCGCCGCGCTCCCGAGGCTGCCCAACGTCCTCTACATGGCGGGGCTCAAGTTCGACGCCACCGGTCGGGAGGACCTGCTCTGGGCCATGAACGCGTTGGTGCCCTCCTACGTCGCGGACGTCTTCCGCGGCTCGCGGATCGTCGCGCTCTCGACCATCCACGTCTACCCCTGGAGCGACCCGCGCGCCGGCGGCGTCGACGAGGGCTGCCCCCCGACCGCGCGTCCGGGGGAGTACGCGAACTCCGTCGTCGGGCGCGAGCGGGTGTTCCAGCACCTGTCGCGCCGTCACGGCACCCCGGGACGCATCGTGCGGTTCGTCTACGCGATCGACATGCGCTACGGCGTCATGCAGGAGATCGCGACCTGGGTGCGCGACCGGGTACCGATCCCGCTCGCGACCGGCAACGTCAACGTGCAGTGGCAGGGCGACGCGATCAACAGCTTCGCCCGGCTGCTCACCCGCGTCGAGAGCCCGAGCACACCCATCAACGTCGGTGGGCCGGAGACCGTGTCGGTGCGGCGGCTGGCGCAGCGGTTCGGTGATCTGCTCGGGGTCGACCCGGTGCTCGAGGGCGTCGAGAGCGACTCGGTGCTCATGGTCAACTGCGATCGCGCGATCGCCGAGCTCGGCAACCCGGTCGTCCCGCTCGAGACGATGACGAGATGGGTCGCCGACTGGGTGGGTCGTGACATGCCGATCTACGGCAAGCCGAGCAAGTTCCAGGTGCGGACGGGGATCTTCTGATGAGCGGGATGCTCGCCGGGATCCGTGTCGTCAGCTTCACGCACTTCCTCCAGGGGCCGTCGGCGTGCCAGATGCTGGCCGACCTGGGCGCCGAGGTCATCAAGATCGAGCCGGTCGGCGGCGCGTTCGAGAGAAGCTGGACCGGGCCGGGCCAGCTCCTCGCCGGGTACTCGCCGTTCTTCGCGCTCGCGAACCGCAACGTGCGCAGCATCGTCGTCGATCTCAAGCACGCCGACGGCGTCGCGACGGTCCGACGGCTGGTGGACGGCGCCGACGTGCTCGTGGAGAGCTTCCGCCCCGGCACCATGGACAGGCTCGGGCTGGGCTGGTCCGAGGTGTCGGCCAGCAACCCGCGACTCGTCTACGCCTCGCTGTCGGGATACGGGTCGGACGGGCCCTACCGCGACCGCCCCGGTCAGGACGTGCTGATCCAGGCGCTCTCGGGGCTGGCGATGGCGACGGGACGCGGAGGGCAGCCGCCCACGCCCGTGGGTGCGTGCGTCGTCGACCAGCACGCGGCGGTGCTCGGGGCGTTCGGCATCCTCGCGGCGCTGCACGGTCGGGAGCGGTCCGGTGTGGGCACCCTCGTCGAGTCGAACCTCCTCAACGCTGCGCTCGACCTGCAGATCGAGCCGCTCGGCTATCGCCTCAACGGGTTCGAGCCCTCGCGCTCGTCCGCGGGTGTGTCCTCACCGTTCTACACCGCTCCGTACGGTGTCTTCGCGACCGCGGACTCCTACCTGTGCCTGTCCCTGACCAGCCCGGCGACGCTGGCCGCGGTCTTCGGCGACGACTGGTTCGCCTCGGTCCCCGCGACGGACCTCTACGCCCGACGCGAGGAGGTCAACGAGCGGGTGGCGACGCACATGGCCACGCGCACCAGCGACGACTGGTCCGACCACCTGACGGCGCACCGGGTGTGGTTCGCGCCCGTCCAGGACTACGACCAGGTGCTCGCGGACCCGCAGGTGCTGCACAACGACAGCTTCGACGCCTTCGATCATCCCGCCGCGGGCGAGGTGCGGGTGCTCAAGCACCCGATCAGCTACGGGGGATCGCGGCCGGGCATCCGGACCGCACCACCGGATCTCGGCGCCGACACCGACGCCGTGATGCGCGAGGTCGGGCTGGACGAGCCGGAGATCGCTCGGCTGCGCGACGCGGGTGCGATCGGATGAGCGCCGAGCCGCCCGTCCTGGTCGTCGAGCGCCACGGCCGTCGCCGTGACCTCGTGCTCGCGCGCCCTCGGGCACGCAACGCGGTGTCGCCCGCGATGCTCGACGCGCTCGCCTCGGCCGTGACGGCGGCGGAGGCCGACGGCGTCGACGTCCTGGTGCTGCGCGGGCAGGGGAGCGGCTTCTGCGCCGGCGCGGACATCAGGTCGTACGCCGGTGCCGGGCCGGAGGAGGTCGCCGCGTTCACCCGGCGAGCGCTCGCGCTGTGCTCCTCGTTGGAGGCGTTCGACGGCATCGTGATCGCGGCCGTCCACGGCGTGTGCCTCGGCGGTGGTCTCGAGCTCGCGCTCGCGTGCGACCTGCTGGTGCTCGCCGAGGACGCCCGCCTCGGGCTGCCCGAGGTCCGACTGGGGCTGATCCCCGGCTGGGGTGGCACGCAACGGCTGACGCGGGTCGTCGGGCCGGCGGTCGCCCGGTCGATGGTGCTGACGTCCCAGGTGGTCGGGGCCGAGCGCGCCGCGCAGATCGGGCTCGCGCACGCCGTGGTCGCGCCCGACGCGCTGGGTCGGACGGTCGACGAGCTCGCCTCGTCGCTGCTCGCGGGTCCGGCGGAGGCGTTGCGCTCCGCCAAGCGCGCGATCGCCGCCGGGTCTCCGCTGACCGAGCTCGGCAGCGCCCGGGAGACGCACGAGCTGCTGGAGCTGTTCGCCAGCCCGGACGGCCAGGAGGGTGTGGCGGCCTTCGTCGAGAAGCGCGCTCCGGTCTTCGGTCGGGTGTCGGGATGATCGCGACCCACACGTCGCCCCACCTGGACACGTGGCAGCTCGTGTCCGTCGTCGACGCCGATCACGGCCTGCCGGTGCTCGCCGAGGTCGACGTCGTGGTCGTCGGTGGCGGCGCCGCGGGGGTCGCGGCGGCCACAGTCGCCGCGGAGTCCGGGCTGTCGGTCGTGCTGGTCGAGAAGTACGGGTTCGCGGGCGGCGCGGCCGTGGCCGGGATGTCGGGCACGATCTGCGGCATGTACCTCGCCACGCGGGAGGCCTCCGAGCCGCCCCGCCTGGCCGTGGGGGGTTTCACGACGAGGTTCGCCGGCCTGCTGTCCGACCGTGGCGGGCTCACACGACCGCAGCGCTATGGCCTGACGTGGACCAGCGCCCACGACCCGCTGATGTGGCGCGAGGTCGCCGACGACCTCATGACCGCCGCGGGGGTGCGGGTGCTCTACCACTGCGCGGTCACGGCGGTGGTGATGGACGGTGACCGGCACCTCGGCGTCGTCGTCGAGTCGAACGCCGGGCGCGTCGTCATCGCCGCGCGCCGGACCATCGACGCGTCCGGCGACGCCGCCGTCGTCGCCCGTGCGGGTGGGGCCTACACGTTCGGCGCCGACGGACGGATCCAGAACCCCACGATGTTCTTCCGGCTCGCCGGAGTGGACACCGACCGGTTCTGGGCGGGCTACGGCGAGGACACCATCTGCCCGACGTGGGTCAGCGAGGCGATCGTGGCCGCACGCGCCGACGGGGCGGACCTGCCACGCGAGAAGATCTGGATCTTCCGCACCACACGACCGGGGGAGCTCCTGGTCAACGCCACCCGGTTGGCGGGTCCCCGGTCACGGGTGCTCAACGTGATCGACCCCGAGGACTTCACCTACGCCGAGATCCAGGGACGACGTCAGGTGAGGTCGTACGCGGCGCTCCTGCGCGACCGCGTCCCGGGGTGCGAGGAAGCCTTCGTCGTCGACACCGGCGTCGAGGTCGGGATCCGGCAGACGCGCAGCATCAGGGCGCGCACGATGCTCACCAACGAGGACGTGGTCGAGTGCCGGAAGCGACCGGACGGCATCGTGCGGTCCCCGTGGCCCATCGAGCTCCACGACGGTGCGCGCCCTCGGCTGCACTGGCTGCTCGAGGACACCTACGACGTGCCGTACGCCGCTCTGGTGCCCGAGCGTGGCCGCGGGCTCGTCGTCGCCGGTCGGTGCCTGGGCGCCGAGCACGAGGCGCTGGCGTCCGCCCGGGTCACCGCCCAGTGCTTCGAGTACGGCCACGCCGCGGCGCAGGCGACCATCGTCTCGCTGCGCACGGGCGACGACTACGTCGACGTCGACGTCGACGAGGTCCGGGCGCGTCTCCTCGCCGCGGGAAGCGTCCTCGGATGAGCCAACGCCGGCGGCCGGACTCGGTAGCATCGCGCACCATGGCACGACTACGCGATGTCGCAGATCGGGCCGGGGTCTCGCTGTCGGTGGCGTCCCGTGCGCTCACCAACGACGCGGCCGCCCGGATCAGCGACGAGACCCGTGCCCGGGTGCTGCAGGCGGCCGACGAGCTCAACTACGTTCCCGACCAGCGTGCTCGCGCGCTGCGGCTCTCGCGCTCGGGCGCGATCGCGCTGGTGGTCCCCGAGGTCAACAACGCGGTGTTCGCGGCGGTGTACCAGGGTGTGCAGGCCGAGTGCGCCGCGCGCCAGGTCGCTGTCCTGCTCGGCCAGATCGACCGGAGCGACGCAGGGCGTGTCACGGCGCTGTCGACGCTCATCGGTCACGGCCGTGTCGACGGCGTCATCCTCCAGCGGTCGGAGCAGTTCACCGACGAGGACGTCTCGAGCGTCATCGACGTCGACGTGCCCGTGGTCCTGTTCAACTCGACCCTCGGTTCCCACTCGGGATCCGTCGCGCTCGACGACGCGGCCGCCGTCGAGGTCGCGATGACGCACCTGCGGGAGCACGGTCACCGCGAGATCGGCTTCATCGCGGGACCGCCCAACCACGACGCTGCGACACGCCGCCGCGACGCGTTCATCCGTCTGGCGACCGACTGGGGCATGCACGTCGCCGACGGCTGGGACGTCCCGGAAGGGTGGGACGCCGACGCCGGGCATCGTGCGCTCCTCAAGCTGATCCGTTCCGACCGGCCGCCGACGGCGGTCCTGGCCGCGAACGTCAACGCGGGGATCGGCGCGCTGGCCGCGGCGGCGCAGCACGGCGTCGTGGTTCCGGACGACCTGTCGGTGATCGCGATCCAGGACACCTGGATGGCGGCCTACGTCACGCCCCGACTGACCACCGTCCGTCTGCCGCTGGCGACGGCCGGCGCCAGCGCGGCGGCCCTGCTGCTCGACCATCTCGACGGCGCCGAGCTGGACGACGTCGTCATCGCCGAGCCTGCTCCGGAACTGGCGCTCAGGACGTCGGTCGCGGCTCCTCCAGCACGCTCCTGACCTCTGCCGCCTCGACGTGGCCGTCGAGCACGGCGAGCCGGTGCTGGACGCGGACCGACTCGTTCGCGGGGACGGTCAGGCCGTCGTCGTAGGCGATGGCCCAGCCGATCGCCGCGAACGGTGCGAACCGGTGCAGCCAGATCCGTGGTCCCGGCGTGGCGCCGTCGACGAACGCGAGTCCGATCGTCACCGGCTCGCCGGTCGGCGTCCGCCCGTGCACGACGAGCGTGTCGCTCACGCCGCCCGACGACTGGACGTCGCTGCCGGGATCGCCGACGAGCGCGTCGAGCTCGAAGCCCTCCTCCAGGCGCAGGAACAGCCCGCCGTAGCCGCCGTCGGGGCGACCGTTCTGGGCGGGTGTCTCGAGCCGCACGTCGGCACCGGTGAGCGAGTCGAGCGTGGTGTCGAGGTCGATGACGAAGGCCGTCGGCGCCGTGGTGGATCGCACGTGCCAGGTCCGTGACTCCTCGAGCAGCTGGCTGCCGTCGTGGCCGTACCACCGCAGCGACTCGGTGACCGAGGCGTCGCGGCCGGCGACGGCCTGCTCCCAGCCGAGGTGGGCGATGACCCCCTGGTTCTCGAGGACCTCGTAGCCGCGCTCGGGGTCGAGATAGGTGCCGCCGCCCCACAGGTTGTGGTCGTCGACGCGCGGCATCGCGAACATCAGCCCGTGGTGCCACCGGTGGTCCGCGGGCGCGTACCCGGTGATCGCGACGCCGCCGGGTGTGCGCACCGGGTGCAGATGCGGCTTCGGTGTGTCGATCGGGCCGATCCCCGAGCCGACGGCGAAGACGGCGACCTCCTGCTCACCATGGCGCAGCGTCAGCTCCCCGTCGGCGTGCGTCGTCCAGTGGAAATCCGTGGTGGCGGTCATGCGTGGTCTCCTGGGTTGCCGTGCAGCGCCTCGTAGAAGGGGTCGCCCTGGGTGATCTCCCCGCGGCGGACGGCGGCACCCGTGGCCGAGGACTTGTACACGCCGGTGATGAACTCGAGGGTGGCGCGGGACTGCGCCGTCGTGAGCTCCGGGGTGGTGCCTGCGTGCCAGTGCCGCAGCAGCTGCTCGAGCTGCGCGCGGTGTCCGTTGACGCTGAGCTCGGGCTCCGGCTCGGGCCACCCGGCCACGGTGGTGCTGGCGCCGTCGTCGGCCGTCGCGCGCACGTCCCACTCGCTCAGCAGCGGCAGGTACAGGCTGCGTAGGGTCGCGGTCGCCCGCTCGGCCATGACCTGGACGGTCGTAGTGGGGTCGTGCGAGAGCACCGTCGTCATGACGCTGGCCAGCGCACCGGACCCGAACTCGACCGTCGCGACGCTCGCGTCCTCGACCTCGATCGGGCGCGCGAGCGTGGCGGCGCGGCCGCTGACGCGAGCCCAGTCGCCGCCCATCAGCCAGAGCAGCAGGTCGATCGCGTGGTACGCCTGCGTGGTCGTCGCGCCGCCGAACTCGGTCGCGTACTTGCCGCGCCACGGCGCGTCCCAGTACTCCGGGCCGCGGTACCAGTTGGTGTGGGAGATGCCGAGGAGCGGCCGACCCCACTCGCCCGAGGCCAGCCGCCGGTGCACCTGGCCCGAGCCGCCCGCGTACCGGAACTGCGAGACCGTCACGCACCACTGCCCGGTGGCGGCCTCGACGGCGGCGATCCGGTCGGCGCTGGCGAGCGAGCCGGTGAGCGGCTTCTCGCAGAACGCCCACGCCCCCGCCCGCATGGCCGACGTCGCGCCGGCCTCGTGCAGGTGCGGGGGCGTGGCGAGCACGACCAGGTCCGGCCCGACCTCGGCCAGCGCCTGGTCGAGATCTCCGAAGGTGGCGACGCCGCCGGCGAGCTCGGAGGCCGCGGCACACCGTCCGGCGTCGGGATCGACGATGCCCACGAGCTCGCAGAGCTCGGGGAGCGCGGCGATCGCCGGCAGGTGGGCGGCGACGCCGATCCCTCCGGCGCCGACGAGGACGACACGGGTGCGTCTCATGCTGGATCCTTGCTCGTCGAGGGGGTGGACACGTGTCCGGCGGTCGTGCTCTCGTCGTCGCGATCGCCGTCGTGGACGATGTCCGTCGTCGTCAGCGTGGCGAAGTCGAGCACTCGTTCCATCGTCCCGTGACGGATCGACACCACGCCGCTGCCGAGCACGCTGCTCATGTGGGTGCCGTGGAAGAGATCCGACGGAGCGAGGTCGACCGGGACGCCGTCGACGACGGCGGGGGAGCCGTGCGCGAGGTCGATCTGCGCACCACGGATCGACGTGAGCCGGACCCGCAGCGGCGCGTGATCGACCTGGAGCGGAGCCTGCTCGACGGCGGCACGGAACGCGTCGAGGTCGGCGAACTCGTGCGCCGCGGCGACCTGGACGACGATCCCGGTGCTGCCGCCCCGGGCCACCAGCAGCCGGCTCCCCGTCGGCACATCCGAGGTCGGGTCCCACGGGCTGCTCCAGTAGCGGTGGTCCGCCCACTCGACGTCGGACAGCGGGAGGAAGGCGATGTACGCCTCGCCGCCCCGCCCGACGTACCAGCCCGAGTCCCCGCGCGTGAGATCGGCCAGGTCGCGGGAGACGAAGGTGTTGACGCGTTGCTGGGGCGCGTCGGGCGGCAGCTCGTACAGCGCCACGAGCGTGTCGGTGTGCTGGGCCACCTGCTCGAACGGTGAGGCGCCGAGCATCGTGTCGGGCTCCCCGAACGACGGCTTGCCCTCGTGGGGCACGCTCTGCGCCATCGGCTCGGGCGCGCACGAGAAGAACGCTTGGAGCAGCTGCCCGGTCTGGTGCGGGTGGGTCGAGAACAGCGTCGGCTGCGCACCGCGGGGTTCGGGCGCGTGCCACGTGACGTCCCAGGCGTGGCTCTGGATGGGATCGCTCAGGCCGCCCTGAGTCGACCCCACGGCGTACTCGGGTCGCAGGTAGTGGGTTTTGACGATGGTCCGGAACTCCTCGCGGGTGTGACGGAGCATCCGGCGCGAGCGCGCCCGGTCCCGTTGATGGCGTTCGGGCGCGGGGTCCTGCGCGATGCGCCGCACGACCTCGGGCGGGCGATACCCGTGCGCGAGCTGGGCGAGAGCGCCGTTCCACCAGCCCTGCCGTGCCGTGGCGGGCTGCGTGGTCCCGAACAGCAGCCACGAGTACAGGGAGGCCATCGCGTTCCAGGGCTCGACGACGGAGGTGTCGTCCGTGCGGGAGTGCGGTCCCCGGAGGACTCCGTGGAGCGAGAGCGTCGCCAGCTCGGCGAACAGGTGGTCGAGCATCATCCGGGCGGACGTCTGCATCTCGGTGGAGCCGGCCCAGAGCGCGAGCATGAGCAGCGGGATCGCGTACTCGGCGATGTAGTGCGTGGGGTTGTACTCCGACTGCCCGAGACGGACCGTGTCATGGATCCAGTGACGCAGCCAGGAGACCGCCTCGTCGTGGTTCTCCTGCGAGGTCCGCCCGTTCTCCCAGTCGACGTCGTCGTCATAGGCCTGGACCGCGAGGTACAGGCAGGCGTGGAACAGCACCCAGTGGTTCTCGGTGTCGCCGCGCAGCTGCCGGACCTGCGCCCACGACGCGCGGATCTGCGCCTGCACGTGGGGCGAGAGATGGGCCCGACCGCCGTACATGAGCATGACCAGCTGCATCATCCAGAACGGGCCGCTGCCGGGGGTGCGCAGGTGAGCCAGCACGGCGTGCTCGCAGGCCTGCACGTGGCGACCCTGACCCATCAGCACCGCCAGGTCCGCGAGGCTGGCGTCCGCGACCGACGCCGCGTCGTCGTACGGCGCCAGCGCCAGGTCCACGAGCACCTGCAGTCGCTCGTCGTAGCTGGTCCCGAGCCAGCTGTCGCGGTGCTCGGGCTCGATCACCTGGGCTCTCCGATCGTGAAGCTGCGCACGTCCGAACCCTGCCAGCCGGCCTCGGACCAGGAGCGTCCGCGGTCGGGCGAGACGAGCAGCCCGCGCGTGTAGGTCGCGAGCACCAGGTGCCCGGTCCTGGGGTCGATCCCGAGCCGGTGGGCCCGCAGCGGCTGCTCGAGAGCGTCCGTGAGGCAGGTCCAGGTGTCGCCGTCGTCCTCGCTCCACCACACCCCGCGGACGTGGTCGACGACGGCGACCGCACCGCGGACGGCGGGGTCGACCACGACGTCGTACAGGGTGCCCGTGGACGGCAGCGACACCCGGTGCCAGTGCCGGGCGCCGTCGAGCGAACGCCACAGACCCTCCGACTCCGTGGCGGCGAACCAGCTCGAGTCCGACTGGACCACCTGGGTGACGGTCGTGCGGGTCGGGACGCGCAGCCACCACCTGGATCCGCCGTCTGCGCTGACGACGACCCCACGCTCGCAGCCGGCGACCACGTGACCGGCGTGCGTGCGATCGACGGCGACGGTCTGGCAGTAGCGCCCGTTCTCGGGCAGGCCGTCGTGACGGCGCTCCCACGTGAGCCCGTGGTCGGCCGAGTACGCGACCCCGTCGGGGAGCCCCAGGTGGATGGAACCCGGACGCGCGGGGTCGAGCGCGAGCGCACGCGCGTCGGTGATCCGCCAGTCGGTCATGATGCGCCAGCGCCGGCCGCCGTCGACGCTGCGCCAGAGCCCGTTCTGCCCGGTCGTCCAGACAGTGCCCGCGCGGTCGAACGCGACCGCTGTGAGCGACGGGTCGTCAGCACCCCAGTGCCGCCAGCGCCCGTCGTCGTAGACGTACGTGCCGCCGGCGTGACGCGCGGTGGCGCCGACGACGTAGTGCTGGCTGGGGTTCAGGCACATGTGCAGGGCGGGGCTCACGACGTCTCCTCGATCTCGACCGGGACGCGCCACTGCGCCAGCTCCACCTCGACCGTGTCGGTGCCGTCGCGCGTCTGCACGACCCGTGCGCGCGTCGTCCTGCCCCGTCCGGGTCGCAGCAGCCACACGTCGACGCCGTCCGCACGGGCGACGCGCACCTCGCCCGGGCGCGCGTCGACGCCGCGCACGAGGCCGTCGGAGTCGATGACCGCCGCGAACGTCCCGCTGGTGGTCACCCGCGAGCGCAGGACCATCGGCTGCTCCTCGTCGAGCGTGGCTCCGGGGCAGCGCGCCGTCACGGCGACGGTGCCCACGGGGTCGAGCGACCAGACGGTGGTGCGCTCGCCGTCGCACGTCCAGGTCGCCTGCCACGGACCACCAGGACGGGTGCGCGGCGCGCGCAGGTACTCCTTCTGCGTCACCCCCAGCGGAGCCCACACCGGTGTCGTCGCGGACGACGCGACGATCCCGAGCTCGCCGGGCAGCCGTGTGGCGAGATCGGTCCTGGCGCCCGACGGGACGCGGACAGAGAACAGGTCCACGACGTAGCCGTGGGGGGACCAGAGCAGCGTGCGCCGCATCGAGGCGTCCTCGTACTCGTCGGGGAACTCGGTGCGGGGCTCGTGCAGCCACGACCCGTGAACGGTCGGGTCGGCCGCGTACCAGTGCGCTCCGGCGTCGAGCACGACGGGAACCGATCCCGTCGGCTCGTGCGGGGCCGACAGCAGGACGCCGCTGACGGGTGGTTGCGAGAGGCCGCCGATGGTGGCGGTGTTGTGCGAGAGCGTCTGACGGATCCACGGCCCTTGCAGCGGCGAGTTGTACGCGGGTGCGCCGAGGTCGGGGACGACGCGAACGCCGCGGACGTGCAGATCGATCTGGAGCTTGTCCGGATGCCCGTGACCGCCGCCGTGCGGCCCGTACTTGAGCAGCAGCGCGCGTTCGCCGTCGTCGACGACGGCGTAGCCGCTCGACTCGTGCAGCGCACGCACCGCCGGCAGCGGGCCGGCGTCGTCGAGCTCCGCAGGGTCGGGGCCGTGCACGAGCGACTCGACGTGCTCGCGCGGCCGCCCGTCGCGGTAGCACGCGCTCAGCACCGCCAGCGTGACCGGGTCGCGCCACAACCCCCAGGCCTGCTCGAACACGGGAGCGAACACCGCGACGCCGCCCGGCTCGGCGATGTCCGCCCAGCCGTCGTTGAGGGCCGGGAAGCTCAGGTCGGACCGCAGCAGCGTGAGCGGCGTGCCGACCATCGAACGCAGCCGGGGCGATCGCACCACCTCGGGGTGGGAACGCTGGAGCGCCAGGCAGGCCCCCACGACGGCGCGCAGCATGTAGAAGTGGTAGTGGGGGGAGCCCTCGGCCCACCAGCCGTCGTCCCGGATGCCGGCGCGCAGCTGCTCCTGCAGCCCGAACTCGCCGCCGAGAGCGTCGTCGACGTCGTCGCGGTGCCCCAGCACGGTGGCCAGGGTGATGCGGCTGGCCAGGTGCCAGCACTCGATGTTGTGGATCTTGCCCATGAGCTCGCTGGTCACCTGATCGAGGACCTGCTCGAGCAGGGCGTCGGCAGCGCGACGTTCGGAGGTCGGCAGTCCGGGGCGCAGGTCGTCGACGAGGCGTGCGAGACCGATCGCCCACACCGACTCCTCCAGAGCGGTGCCATGGACACGTCCGAGTCCGACGATGTCGCCGTGGGGGGCGATGGTCGGGTACACCTCGGCGTAACGCGCGAGGACCGCGCGGGCGTGGTCGAGATGCCGCGCCTGCCCGGTGGCCGACCAGAGCGTCGAGCACGCCAGCGCTCCGTGCAGGGAGGCGTCGCTCACCTTGCTGAGCCACGCACGCACCATGTGGTCGCCGACGATGTTCTCGCCGTCGACCGGGCACCGGTGCTCGCCCGGGCGGTCGGGGTCGAAGTCGAGCGGGACGGAGTGCGTCGGGCAGTGGTAGTGGTGTCCCCAGCCGCCACCCTGGTCGGGTGGCAGCAGGCGGCCGGCGACGGCGTCGTCGGCGCGGCTGCGAAGGGTTGTGGCGGCCGCCGCGAAGGCGGCATCCGTGGAGCGGGCGCGCAGTCGTGCGATGTCGTCGTCGGTGCGGAGGTGTCGGTCCATGTCTGCTCTACGGGGAGGAGTCGTGCGGACGCAGGGCCGGACCCGAGGGGAGGGGCCCGGCCCTGCGGTTCGAGGGATCAGCCGTTGACGGCGGCGTGCGCCTCGGTGAGCTCCTCGCACATCTGCGTGCCTCCGCCGCTCATGTAGGCCTCGACCGCGGCGTCCCAGTCGCTGACCTCCTTGCGCCCGGCGATGATGTCGAGGCTCACCGCCAAGATCTCGTTCTCGAGCGCCGGCCCGTCCTCGGACTTCGTCGCCGAGTAGAGGCCGTAGGCGGGATCGGTCGCCGCGTTCTCCGTGAGGGTGTTCATGTGCTCCTGCATGAGCTTGACCTGGTCGCCCAGGCCCGTGGCGTAGAGGTGCATCGGGCCGTCGATGAGATAACCCTGACCGATCTGGATCTGGCCGGCTGTCGCCGTGTTCGGCACGGGGACGCCGTCCTCCCAGTCGAAGTGCGTGCCCTCGACGCCGAACCGGCGGAACAGGTACTCGGTCGTGCCGAACGGGGCGGAGAGCCAGTCGGCGATCTTGAGGATCGTGGGGATCCGGTCCGGGTTGGCGTTGGAGATGGCGGCGAGGATGTTGTTCGGCTCGCCGAGCTGAGCCTTGCCCTGCCCGTTGCCCTCCCACTCGGGCACCTGCAGCATGTTGAGCTGGCCGGGCACCATTCCCAGGGTGAGGAAGAAGCCGAGGTAGCCGGAGTAGGTGTCCCACGTCATCGCCGTCTGGCCGGCGGTCAGCCACTGCTTGCTCTGGTTGGCGTGCTGACCGATCGCGTCGGGGATGATCAGGCCGGACGCGTAGAGGTCGCGCGCGGCCTCGAGCGCCTCCTTCTGGCCCTCGTGCTCGTACGCGGAGGTGAAGACACCGTCGGTCTCGATGAAGTTCGTGGGGATCGACAGCATCGAGCGCAGGTAGTTCAGCGGGTTGGCTCCGATCGCCCATCGGCTGCCGTCGGACTTGGTGAGGTCCACGCACATCTCGCGGAACTCGGCGTAGCTCGACGGGCTGGCAGGCACGCCGACCTCGTCGAAGATGTCCTGGCGCACGGTCATCACCCAGGTCGAGGCGATGTCGCGGGGGATGGGGACGGTGCGGATCTTGCCGTCGAAGATGCACCCCTGCCAGGAGTTCGTCGGGATGTTCGCCAGCGCCGGGTAGTCCTTGATCGCGTCCCCGGACAGGTAGGGCGTGAGGTCGGCCGCCGCGGCGTCCAGCAGCGTGCCCACGCCGGGATAGGTGAACGGGATCGGGAACATGTCGGGGAGGTCGCCGCTGGCGAGCAGCGTCGGAAACTTGGTGGCGTAGTCCGGGGTCAGGGACAGGACCGGCTCGTAGGCGCTGCCGAGCTTCTCCTCGAAGGCCTGCCAGAACGCGTTCTGGTCGCGGCCAGGCGGGTTCTCGTGGACGAACGACCAGACCCGGAACGGTTCACCGTCGCCCGGGGCCTCGGTGAACATCTGGATCGGCTCGGGGAAGGTGGTCGAGCCGGCGGTGTACCTGCCCGGCTCGCCCGGCAGGTCGTAGGTGACGCCCTCCCAGGGCACGTAGGTCGGGAGCACCGACCCGCCACCGGAGGCGCCGCCTCCACCGGTGCCGTTGCCGCCGCCACCGCCGGAACCCGGGTCGGCGCCGCACGCGCTGAGCAGGCCGGCGGTGGTGACCGCACCGGCGAAGCCGGTCAGGAGACCACGTCGGCTGATGGTGTGTGAACCCATGTCAAAACCTCTCTGTTTCTTGGGGTTGCTCGGCGTGCGGGGGCAGCCGAAAGGTGGGGTGGTCTCGTCCGGGCCGTGATCGTCAGCCCTTGACGGCTCCGGTGAGCATGCCCTTGGCGAAGTTCTTCTGAAGGAAGGGGTAGACGATCAGGATCGGGATGATCGAGACGACGAGGATGGCCATGGCGAGCGACGAGGGCGCGGCCATCTGCTCGATGAGCTCGACGTCCAGGGTCGTGAACTGCGAGTCCTCGACGACGAACGAGCGCACGATCATCTGCAACGGCCACTTGCTCGTGTCGTTGATGTAGATGAGCGCGTTGAAGAAGGCGTTCCAGTAGCCGACGGCGTAGAAGAGCCCGATCACCGACAGCGATGCGCGGGACAGCGGGATGACGATCTTCGACAGGATGCGCCACTCGCTGGCCCCGTCGATCTTCGCTGCGTCGAACAGCTCGTCGGGGATGCCCATGAAGAAGGCGCGGAGCACGATGACGTTGAAGCCGCTGAGAGCCGTGGGAAGGATGAGCGACCACAGCGAGTCGATCATCCCGAGCTCTTTGACGGTGAGGAACGAGGGGATGATCCCGGGTGCGAAGAACATGGTCAGCAGCACGAGCCAGAGCATCGCCCCACGCCCTCGCAGCCCGGGTCGGGACAGGGCGTAGGCGAGCATCGACGACGCGACGAGCGAGATGACCGTCCCGGCCAGGGTCACGACGATCGAGACCCACATCGCTCGGGTGACGGCACCACCCTCCATCACCTGGGTGTACGCGGTGAGGGTGATGCGCTCGGGCCACAGCACGAGCCCGCCGTTGGCGTTCACCTGCGCCCGTGGTGCGAGCGAGGTGGACACGATCGACAGGAACGGGAAGATCACCATCAGCGAGACGACCGTCATCGCGACGCCGTTGCCGATGCGGACGAGCCAGTGCGGTGCCGGCTGGCCGTTGTCCAGGACGGCGCGCCGGCGGCGCGTGGTCGGCGCGGCTGAGTCAGTGCGAGACACGGCGGTACACCCCGTCCTCTCCGAAGACGTGCGCCAGCTTGTTGGCGGCATAGACGATGCCGACCGACACGATGGCCTTCATGAGTCCCACGGCGGCGGCCATACCCCAGTCGCCGCCGACGAGACCGTTGTTGTAGACGTAGGTGTCGAGAACCTCCGACGCGTCGCGCCCGACCGCGCTCTGCTGGAGGATGATCTGCTCGAAACCGACGTTCAGGGCGTTGCCGAGCTTGAGGATCAGCAGCATGATCACGATGCCCTTGAGCCCGGGGAGCGTGATGTGCCACAGCTGCCGGCCACGACTGGCGCCGTCGACCGACGCCGCCTCGTAGAGGTTGCGATCGATCTGGGCCAGGGCCGCGAAGAACAGGATGGCGGCCCAGCCGGCGTCTCGCCAGACCGCTTGCGCGGTGACCAGGCCGATAAACAGGTCGGGGTTCGTCATCACCTCGATCGGGCTGCCCCCCACCGAGCGCAGCAACGAGTTGACCACGCCGGCGGCCCCGAAGACCTCTTGGAACACTGCGACCACGATGACCCAGGAGAGGAAGTGGGGCAGGTAGACGATCGTCTGCACCAGTCGACGCAGCCGCTCCGACATCATGCTGTTGAGCATCAGCGCCAGCACGAGCGGCGCGGGGAAGACGAGCACCACCTGCACGAACGTGATCAGCAGCGTGTTCTCGAGCGCATGGTAGAACTTCGGGTCGGCGAGGGCGGCGGTGAAGTTGCTCCAGCCCGCCCAGGGCGACTCCGTGATGCCGAGGAAGGGCAGATAGGTCTTCCACGCGATCACGTTGCCCAGGAGCGGCACGTAGTGGAAGAGCAGCAGCAGGACGAGGCCGGGCAGGGCGAACAGGTCCAGGATGGACGAAGGTCGGGTGACCGATCCGGCGAACCTCGACGTCCGAGCCGCCGTCGGCTCCGTGCGCTCGACGACGCGTGTCCTGTCGGCAGTGGAGGTCACGACATCGTGCTCACTGTGAGGGCTCCTTCGGCTCGAGAGATGGGCGACGGGCGGGGCGTCCGTGCACCGTCCGGTCTCGATCTCGCTGCAGCGATTCAAGCACCAGTTCCCGCTGCGCGCAACCGATTGTTCACGCGGCGGGTCACACTTTGATCACGACGTGCCGACAGGTCGGCTGGAGAGCCGGCAAGCGCTATCCAGTCGTCCGGGCCGCGACGCTCCCGTCGGGGCCTCAGACCCAGTCCGCATCGCGAGCGGCCGGCGCGCTCCAGCCCTCGTCCCAGGCGCACGCGACCGAGTGGCGGCCGGCCGGGAGCAGGAGCGTGGGCCACGGATCGGCGACGGCGACCGCCTCGGCGGGGGCCTCGATCGCCGCCACGTCGGTCGTGGGCATCGACACGCGAGCCCCGGCGGGGGAGTCGACGTCGACGACGAGCGTGCTGCCGTCGATCCGCCACGAACAGCTCGAGCGGCCCTGATCGGTCCACCTGGCCGCGCCGGCGTGGCGGAGGCCGCCGCCGACGTGGGGCCGCACGTGCGGTGTCGCGTAGCCTCCCTCGCCCGGTCGGAGCCCGGCGACGTACTCGTGCAACCACTCGCCGACCGAGCCCAGCGCATCGTGGTCGAGCGAGTTCATGAACGGGGTCTGGAATCCCGCGTGCTCGGTCCAGCCGTCCCACCGCTCCCAGATCGTCGTCGCGCCACGGTCGACCGCGTACAGCCACGAGGGGTAGTCGCGACGCGTCAGGAGCGCGTACGCCAGATCGAGCGAGCCCGACTGCGAGAGTGCCGGCAGCAGGAACCTCGTGCCGTGGATCCCCGAGGCCAGCGCGGTGCCGCGGGAGAGCACGGCATCACGCAGCCGATCACCGATCGTCTGCCGCCACTCGTCGGGCACGAGGCGGCACATCAGCGCCATGGCCAGCGACGTCTGGCTGCGTGGGGTCGCGCTTCCGGTGAGTGCGTCGGCATGTCGCCGCCACCACGCGTCGCGGACGGCCCGTGCGGTCGAGCGCCAGTGCGCGGTGTCGGCGCCGAGCGAGAGCGCCGTGGACGCCCCGACCATCGCGTCCGCGCACAGCGCCCAGTACGCGGTCGCGAGGTCGGTCTTGTCCGTCGGGTCGTCCAGGTGCAGCCAGTCGCCGTAGTTCCTGCTCAGCCCTCGCTCGCGGTAGTGGTCGGGATTGCTCCGTCCCAGGTGCTCCATGAAGGCCGCCATGGCCGGGTAGTGGTCCGAGAGCATCGCCCGGGTGGCGTCGGACCGGTGGGCGCGGTGCAGTCGCCACGGCACCAGGACGCCCGCGTCGGCCCAGCCCGGTGACCCCTCGACCTCGACGACCACGCGCGGCGCGACGTCGGGGAACGCACCGTTCGCGTGCTGGCCGGATCGGACGTCCGCGAGCCAGCTCGTCAGGTAGCGGTCGAGGTCCAGGCCGAAGATCGCGGTGCTGCTGATGACGTTGAGATCGCCCATCCAGCCGAGACGCTCGTCGCGTTGCGGGCAGTCGGTGGGTGCGCCGACCAGGTTGTTGCGGATGGTGCGCACGATGTTCTCGTGCAGCGTCATCACGTCCGGTTCGGAGCACGCGAAGGTGCCGACCTGCTCCAGGTGCGGGCCCAGCACGAGGATCTCGACGTCGTCCGGCCGGAGGTCGCCCGGGTAGCCGGTGATCTCGATGTAGCGGAACCCGTGGAACGTCATCTCGGGGTCGAAGACCCAGGCGTCGTCGGTGACGACGGCGATGTCGTGCGCGCTCGCCCATCGCAGGTTCTCCGTGTAGATCTCGCCGTCGCCGTCGAGCGCCTCCCCGTGGCGCAGGTGGACGTGCGAGCCGACAGGGTGCCCCGGCGCAGCAGGCGGGATCGGCAGGCGGACCCGGCCGACGATGTTCTGCCCGACATCCAGCACGAGGGCGCCGGAGGGTGCGCGGTGGCTGCCCACCACGCGGAGCCGCTCGCGCACGACGATGTCGGGGGCCGTCTGCGGCGCGAGCACGGCGCCGTCGTCCGGATGGATCTGCACGGGTTCGAAGCCGGGCGGCAGGGTGGCCAGGTCGGCCCACCCCGCGGGGGACCGGCGCGGATCGATCATCTGGCCCTGCATCATGTCGGCGTGCACGGACGAGCTCGTCCCGACGAACCACGACTCGTCGGTGCGCACCACCCGCGACCCGCCGTGCTCGTCGACCATCGTCAGCTCGCCACGGATCGCCGTGTGGTCGCCGTACTGGCGCGCCTGGTGACCGCGGTCCATCCCGAGGAACCCCGCGTACCACCCCGTGCCGAGCTCGACCGACCAGACGATCTGACCCGGGGCGAGTAGCTCGGTCACGTCGACCTCCTGGACGACGTAGCGGTGCCGGTAGTCGGTCCAGGTCGGGGTCAGCTGCGCGTCGCTGACACGCGTGCCGCCCAGGCGGGCCACGTAGATCCCGCGGGCGGTCATCCGCAGCGACGCACGGCGCACCGCCCGAGGGACCTCGACCACCGTGCGGAGGATCAGCGTCCCCTCGCACTCGGCGAGCGCGAGGGGCAGGTCCTGCGGCCCGGATCGCGGCGTGAACTCGGGGACGTGCTCCACCTCGCGCCCGATCCAGCGCGCCTGCTCCAGCAGCGACGGCACGCTCATGACGCGGCCCGTCCGTCGTCGGCGGTCAGGGTCAGGGTGTGCTCGACCGGGGTCATGAGCGGGACCAGCACACGGACGAGCCCGGGTCGCGCGGGGAGGTTGCGTGGTTGCCACATCGTGTGGGCGTCGGCGCCCGGTCCGATGCGCACCGTGTCGCTCCCGACGGTCACCTCCAGGAAGGAACGCCGCAGCATCAGCGTCTGACCCGCGACGGGTCGCAGCTCCAGGTCGGCGGTCCTCCAGACACCGGCCGCCGGCAGGTCGAGCACGATGACGCACGGGATCGCCTCCAGCCCGTCCTCGGTGCGGATGTCGAGGCTGACCTGCGAGGGGTCGGTGCGCACCTGGATCGTCGTCGCCATCGGAGGCAGCAGGACGAGACCGCGCTCGTCACGGACCCTCTCCCAGGCCTCGGGCCCGACCGGGCGGCCGAGCGGGAGGTCATACCCGGGCCGCCGGGGGTCCCGCTCACCGGAGCTGCGGAGCATCACGCCGTCGTCCCGCACCTCGTGATGGTCGGGGTGGAAGGTGCCGGTGAGCGGCCCGAAGTACGTGTGGTGCAGTCCGACGGCGGTCACGGAGACCTGTCCGTTCCGGACGCTGACGACGTGAGGCGAGCTCGTGAGCACCGTGGTGGTGAGCGAGCCGCTGCGCCGTCGCCACATCCCGCTACGAGGGATCGACCTGATCTCGTCGCGCGGCGCCGATGGCCGCACGGTCTCCAGCCCCAGCATGTCGAGCACGATCGACATCCAGACGACGCCGTTGTCCGTCGGCTCGGCCTGCCCGTACACCCAGGCGCCGAGCCCGGTGAGCTCGTCGTCCCCGGCGAGCGCGCCGGCCCACACCATGACGGCCGCGAGCTCGTCGGGCACCGTGACGGTGTCCTTGTCCTGACGGCTCGAGGCCGCCACCTCGATCGTGGCGTCGGCGTTGAGCAGGGCTCGGTCCAGGTCGAGGTTGGCGCGGACGGCACGCAGTGCCGCATCCTGTCCGAGGGCGCCGTGCTGGGCGAGCAGCAGCACCGCGCGGTCGTTCACGGCGTCGTAGGCCCCGGCGCTGCGATCGATCCCGGCGCCGTCGTCGTCGATGTCGAGCCCCTCGGCCAGGTAGTCGGCGAGGACGGCCTCGGCCCGGTCGTCGGGTCCGAGCAGGGTGCGTGCCATGGCCAGGGCCGAGGAGATCACCCAGCGGTGGTTGGGCGTGTGGAAGCCGCCGGTGACCATGCCGGGCACGCTCGTGCGCATGTGATCGAGCAGACCCCGCTCGACGTCGGCGAGGTCGGTGCGCTCCCGCCGGCGGATGGCCTCCACCGCGAGCGCGAGCAGCTGCATCACGAAGGCCGTGTCGGGCGCGGAGTCCGGGTTCGTCGTCGGGAGGTCGTGACGACCGCTCGGGCGTCGAGCGCCGTCGAGCCAGCCGAGCGCGGCCAGCGCTGCCCGGTGACGGCGGTGCTGCTCGACCGGAGCGACAGGCGCGAGGAGGGCGACCGCCACCAGCAGCTGAGCCGCCCGCATCGGGGCGGGGAGTCCCCATTCGGGTTCGACGACCGCGCCGTCGGGTCGTTGGTCGGCCAGTGCCCGCTCGAGCAGGTCCTCGAGCTGGTGGACGGTCTGCCGACGATGAAGCGTACGAACGGGCAACGGTCGAACCTCTCGACGTCGAGTGTGATGCGAAATCGATTGTGCACTCGACGCGGCCGTGTCGGAAGGTGCCTCCCGCCACCGGCGACCAGGTCCTGCTCACCGGTCGGTACCTCTGCGTGGTCCGGCGCCTCTGGGGTCAGGCCGGCCTGAGCCGCTCGGCCGGCACGGGGAGGTCGTAGGTCGTCAGGTTCGCACCGACGACGGCGGCCGCGCCGGTGTCGTCGTCGACGACCCGGACGTGGTCGGACGTGACCTCGACGATCCGCACCACCATGTCGCCGCGCGGGCTGCCGCTCCACACCCAGCGCTCGGCGAGCGCGGCGAGCCCGCGCTCCTCGAGGATCGCCTCGGCGTCCTCGAGATCGCACGAGGCGGCGAGCGGGACGCCGAGATGGCTCATCGGGGTGAACAGGTCGCCGTCGAGCACGAGATAGCCGACGAGCTCACCATCGGAGCCGCGCCGGTGGGGCATCCAGTCGGTGGGGATCACGAGGCGACGCCACGGAGAGCGCGTCGCGTCATGCGACCTGCTTGGACGGCACCTCGGCCGGGCGATGCGGGAGGGCGCCGACGGCGATGAGCGTGCGTCGATGGTCGCGCACCCACGCCGCGACGCGAACGGCGCCCGCGGCCAGGTGCGGCTGCGGCCGGCGACCGGTCAGCTCGGATCCCCGGATGGTCGCGCACAGGGCGTTCGCGTCGGTGATCCGCTCGCCGATGCGCAGCTGCTCGGCGAGGGCGACGTTGCCGCGCTCCTGCGGGCCGACCTCGTCGAAGAGGATCAGAGGGACGCCGACGGCGGCGGACTCGAAGATCGTGGCCGGCCCCGCCTTCGCGACGACCACGGAGCTGGCCCGCATCGGCAGGCTGAGCGAGCGCCTCGGGTCGAGCACGCGGATCTCGGCGCCGACGGCGTGCTTCTTGAGCCCGCGTGCCATCCGCTTGTTGGCGCCGGGCGCCACGAGGACGACCGGCTTCAGGTCGGCGGCGAGCTCCTGGACGGCGCGGCGCCACTGGCGGCTCTTGCCCGCGCCTGCCCCACCGGCGGTCACGAGCACGACCGGACGCCGGGGATCGATGCCGAGCTCGGCGCGGGCCTGCGCCCGGTCGGGGCCGGGCTGCAGGAACTCGGCGCGGGTGGGGAACGGGTAGTCGGTGCACGGGAGGCCGCGATCGTGCGTGATCGACTCGGGCGCGTGCTCGGGCACGAAGTGCATGTCGGCAGCGGTGGAGAACCAGGAGTCGTGCACACGAACCGGGTCGGAGATCGCGACGACGATCTTGTACCGGGCCCCGCTGCGCCGTCGGGCGGCGCCGACGGCGTCGCCCATGTAGAACGGGTTGCAGACGACGACGACGTCGGGCTGGTGGGAGTCGATCAACCGGCTGAGCTTGCGCACCGTGAGCAACCGGATCACCGGCGACAGCACCTTGCGTGCCGCCGCACGGTTGGTCGAGATGTAGATGAGGTTGAACAGCGGCAGCAGCGCGCGCGTGAGGATGGCGTAGGTCGCGGGGGCGTGCTTGAGCAGCGGGCCGCCGCCATCGCTGTAGACATCGACGATCGTCGAGTCGACGTCGTCGGGGAGCTCGTCCTGCAGGGCGTTCTGGATCGCCATCGCGGCAGCACGATGACCGAACCCCGTATCGCAGACGGCGTAGAGCACCCGGAGCGACATGGCCACAACCTACAGGCCGGGTGAAGCGATCCGGGAGTGGGGCGGGCCCGTGTCCCGGGCAGGTATCTCCCCACCCGGGTGGCCGTAGGGTGGCGAGCCGTGCCGATCGTCCCGCTCACCGATCCCGGCGACGACCGTGTCGCCGACTACACCCGGCTGACCGATGTCGTGCTGCGCGCCAAGCACGAGCCCAGCAAGGGCATGTACATCGCCGAGTCGTCCACGGTGATCCGGCGTGCGATCGCGGCCGGGCACCGACCGCGCTCGTTCCTCATGGCGCCGCGGTGGCTCGACGACCTCGCGGACGTGCTCGACGCCGTCGGCGCGGGAGCCGACGGCACGGTGCCCGTGTACGTCGCGGACGAGGCCGTGCTGGAGCAGCTGACCGGCTTCCACCTGCACCGCGGCGCCCTGGCTGCGATGCACCGCCCGGCCCTCGCACCGGTTGCCGACGTCGTGCGCGACGCCCGCCGGGTCGCGATCCTCGAGGACGTCGTCGACCACACGAACGTCGGTGCGGCGTTCCGCTCGGCGGCGGCGCTCGGCGTCGATGCCGTGCTCGTGACGCCGCGCTGCGCGGACCCGCTGTACCGCCGCAGCGTCCGTGTCTCGATGGGCACCGTCTTCCAGGTCCCGTGGACCCGCATCGACCCGTGGCCCGGCGGCGTCGCAGAGCTCACCTCGACCGGCTTCACGGTCGCGGCCCTGGCGCTGTCCGACGACGCCGTCACGCTCGACGACGTCGCCGCGTCGCCGCCGCACCGCCTCGCATGGGTGCTCGGCACCGAGGGCGACGGGCTCTCGCGCGCCGCCGTGGACGCCGCCGATCTCGTGGTGCGGATCCCGATGGCCGGGGGCGTCGACTCGCTCAACGTGGCCGCGGCCGCCGCGGTGGCGTTCTGGGCCACCCGCGAGCGCCTGGGCTGATCGTCCGCGGCCGGACGGCACGAGCTCGGTGCTAGCGGTGGCGGAGCGCGCGGCCGGGCCGCGCGTCCGTACGCGCACCGTCGGCGACGACCGGCACGCCTCCGATCAGCACCCACTCGATCCCGTGCGCGGGTGTCCTCGGATGCTCGTACGTCGCCCGGTCGATGACGGACGCCGGGTCGAGCAGCACGAGGTCGGCGACGTACCCGGGTGCGACCCGGCCGCGGTCGCGGAGCCCGAGCCGCGCGGCCGGGGTCGCGGCCAGGTGCCGCACCGCCTCGGCGAGCGTCAGCACACCCTCCTGGCGGACGTAGCGCCCGAGGTAGCGCGCGAACGCGCCCCAGCCACGCGGGTGCGGCTTGCCGCCGACGAGGATGCCGTCGCTGCCACCGGTGTGCCGCGGGTGGCGCATCGTCGTGCGCACGTTCTCCTCGTGCCCGACGTGCTGCAGGATCCCGGTCCCGAGCCGGTCGCCGAGCAGCAGGTCGACGAACACCTGCGACGGCGGCACGCCTGCGTCCCGGGCGATCGCCGCCACCGTGCGCCCGACCCGGTCGGAGAGCGCCGGGTCCTGCACCCCGGAGATCTCGATCGTGTCCCAGTCGACCGGCACACCGTGGCAGCCGTCGGACCCGTCGACCTCGACGACGTGCACGAGCCGTCGTCGTTCCTCCGGGTCGGCCAGACGCGCGAGGAGGGCGTCCGGTCCGCCCGCGGCGGCCTCGCCGGGCAGCAGCGCGGCGAGCGTCGTCGAGCCCGCCGTGTAGGGATAGGTGTCGAGCGTGACGTCGACGCCGTCGGCGATGGCATCGTCGACGAGCTCTAGCAGCGCGGGGGCGCGGCCGGCGTTCTCGGGGAAGTTCATCGTCGCGTGCGTCAGGTGCAGGGACACACCGGAGCGACGGCTCACCTCGATCATCTCCGCGTACGCGGCGACCGCGCCCGCGCCGTAGGAGCGCTGGTGCGGCGCGTAGAACCCGCCGCGCTGCGCGACTACCTCGCACAGCGCGACGAGCTCGTCGGTGTCGGCGTACATGCCGGGCGGGTAGGTGAGGCCGGAGGACAGCCCGAACGCGCCGTCGTCCATCCCGGTGGCCACCTGCGCGCGCATCGCCGCGATCTCCGCGGGTGTCGCGGCCCGCCGGTCGTTGCCGACGACGTTCATCCGGATCGTCCCCTGCGGCAGCAGGTACGCGACGTTGGTCGCGCTGCCGCGCCGGTCGATCTCGTCGAGGTAGTCGGCGACCCGCTCCCAGCCGGCGCCGTCGCCCGGGCCGTTCCAGGCGGCGATCTGACGGCGCACCGCGGCGGCCGTGGCCGGGGCGGCGGGAGCGTAGGACAGCCCGTCCTGCCCGACCACCTCGGTCGTGACACCCTGCATCGTCTTGGCGAGATGGGCGCCGTCGTCGAGGACGGCGAGGTCGGAGTGCGCGTGCATGTCGATCACACCCGGCGTCAGCGCGAGGCCGTCGGCCTCGATCAGCCGGGCGCCGTCGCGCCCGAGGTCGCTGCCGACGGCGGTGACACGACCGTCGTCGATCCTCACGTCGGCGACCAGGGGCTCGGTGCCGCTGCCGTCGACGACGAGAGCACCCCTCACCAGGAGCGGCTTGCTCATCCGAACTCGGTCTCGACGACGCCGATCACCGCGGGCGCAGCCGCGCGGTCGTCGTCGATGAGCGGCAGCGCGCGCCACTTGTCCATGGTCGTGCAGGGGTGCGACAGCCCGAGCCGGACGACGTCGCCGACCGCCAGGTCGCTGTGCGGCGGGATCTCGAGGAAGGCGTGCTGGTCGTTGAGGGCGCGCACGCGGGCGCCGGCGATCGCGGCCGGAGCGCCGCCGTCGCGCGGGAGGCGCAGCTGCGGCTCGGGCAGGCCCTCGTCGAAGGCGAGGTCGCGCTTGCCGGCGTCGAGGATCGCGAGCCCCGGCTCCGGGCGGGAGATCACGGTGGCCCAGCCGTGCAGGGCCGGGCGCAGCGCGTCCTCACCGTGCAACGGGCTGATGCCGCGGTAGAAGCCGTCGTCGTGGAGCAGGTACGCGCCCGAGCGGAGCACGACCCGGGTCGGGGGACCGGCGGCCCCCACCGGGTCGTGGCGCGGGCCGAGGACCTCGGCGACCAGGTCCGGGTAGACGCTGCCGCCGGCGGTGAGCACGCGCTCGACGCCTTCGGGGTACAGGTCGTCGTCGACGAGCAGCTGGTGCAACCGGTCGAGCTCGGCGAGATAGCCGACCACGACGGCCCGCGAGCGCTCGTCGGCGCCGTGCGCCAGGGCGCCCTCGTACCCGGCGACACCCGCGAGCCGCAGCGCGGGCGCGTGCGCCACCGCACGAGCCACCTCGACCGCGGCCTCGACCGTGCGGGCACCCGTGCGGCCACCCGGGGCGCCGAGGTCGACGAGCACGGGCAGCGGCATCCCGGTACCCGCCGCGGCGGCGGCCTCGTGAAGGATCGCGACGCCGTCGACGGAGTCGGCCCAGACGAGCACCCGATCGGCGTGCTGCGCGAGCGTGCGCGCCGCGGCCGGGTGCGCCACCTCGTTCGCCAGCAGCACCCGCGGCATGCCCCAGGCCAGCGCCACCCGGGCCTGCCACGGGGTGGCGACCGTGATCGCCCACGCCCCGGCGCCCAGCTGCCGCTCCCACAGCGCCCGGCTCATCGTGGTCTTGCCGTGCGGGGCGAGATCGACGCCGGCGCGTGCGCACCAGCGCGCCATGGCGGCGAGGTTGTGCGCCACGGCGGCCTCGCTCACGGTGACGACCGGTGTCGGCAGCTCTCCGAGCGCGACACCCGGGGCGGCGAGCCAGTCGGACGACGCCCGTCCGGGCGGGGTGGCCTTGAGGTGCATCGCGGCCTCAGGCCAGCACGGCGAAGGCGTCGATCTCCACGAGCATCTCCTCACGCGGCAGCCCGGTGAACACCGTGGTCCGCGACGGCAGCACGCCCGAGGCGACCCGCGCGGCCAGGAACGCGCCGTAGGCCTCGTTCATCGCGGCGAAGTCGTCGCGGGTGGTGAGGTAGACGCGCAGCATCATGACGTCGTCGAAGCTCGCCCCGCCGGCGGCGAGGATCGCCTCGACGTTGGCCCGGGTGCGCTCGGTCTGCGCGGCGACGTCGCCGGGGAAGAGGTACTCGTCGGTCTCCGGGTCGACGGGGCCCTGGCCGGAGACCTGCAGGAACGGTCCACGACGCACCCCCTGGGAGAAGGTGTGCGCGGGCGCGGGTGCGTCCGTGGTGGTGACGGCGATGCGAGCGGCCATGGATCCTCCTGGTCAGGCGTGGACGGGGTCGACGAGCGAGGTGATGCCGCGATCCGCGAGCAGCCGCTCGTCGCGAGCGGTCGCCGAGGTGACGACGGTGATCGGGGCGCCGCCCTCGCGCAGCTCGTGCCAGCGTTCGAACACGGCGCCACCGGGAGCCAGCGAGGCGCGTGAGACCGGCCGGTCGTCGTCGTCGACCTCGACGACGAGGCCGAGCGTGCGCGGCTCGGGTGCCGGCGCCTCGCCGCGTCTGACCTCGGCGACGATCTCCGCGACCCGACGGCCCAGCGGCTTCACGCCGTTGTCGACGTCGAGGAGGCCGAGGGAGTACTCGAGGTCCTTGTAGTCGCCGAGCTCGCGTGAGACGTCGTGCGAGCACCACCACGTGATGCCGAACAGGTCGGGGGTCGTGAGAGCGGCCTCGATCGTGCGGGTCGCGAACTCCGGCATCTGCTCGGGCTCGAGGTTCAGCGACGGAGCGCCGACCTCCTGCAGCCAGACCGGGCGCGAGGCGTCGAGCGCGAACGCCTTCGACAGCTCGATCATCCACTCGGCGTGGCGGACCGACTGGGGCGACAGCGCACCGTAGGTGCGGGCTGTGCCGTTGAAGATCCAGGAGTGCACCGTGGTGACGTCGCCGAGACGGCTGGCGTGGACGGGCAGGAACGGGTGGTCGTCGCGGTACCAGAGATGGTCGTTCTCGCTGTGGGTGATGACGTGGCGGGGGTCGCGGTCGCGCGGGGCGCCGAGCAGCGAGCTGAGCCAGTGCTCGACCTGGTCGGAGTCGGCAGGCATCGCGTCCGGGTTCGGGTGCTGGAACTGGTTGACCTCGTTGCCGAGGGTGAGGCCCAGCAGGTTGGGACGGTCGCGGACGGCGTCGTAGACCGCCGCCACGAGGGCGGCCTGGGCGTCGATGGCGGGTTGGTCGACGAACATGTTGCCGCGGTGCCAGTTGAGCAGCCACGCCGGGACGAAGTCGAAGCCGGACATGTGGCCCTGGATCACGTCGACGGCGACGTCGAGCCCGGCTTCGGCAGCGAGATCGGCCACGAGCGCGATGTCGTCGAGCGCGCGCTGCCGGATCAGGGTGCGGTTGGGCTGGAGCACGGGCCACAGCGGGAACACCCGGACGTGGTCCATGCCGAGACCGGCGATCGCCTCGAAGTCGCGACGGACGTCGTCGGGCTGGATCGCCGTCCAGGCGAACATCCAGTCGGTGGAGGGGGTGTAGTTGACGCCGAGGCGCACGTCACAGGCCTTTCGGGTGCAGGGGACGGGGATGGGTGGGAGCGGGTCCGGTCGACTCCCGCACGGTGAGCCGGCGCTCGCCCACGAGCCGGGAGTCGACGACGTCGCCTCGGACCAGCTCGCTGAGCATCGCGACGGCGGTCCGGGCGCTCTCCTCGACCGGTGCGTCGAGCGCGGTGAGACGGGGCCGGACGAGCGTCGAGACCCAGGAGTCCTCCCACGCGAGCACCGAGAGTCTGCCGGGCACGTCGACGCCGACCTCGGGGGCGTGCGCGACGATCTCCGCCGCAACCGTCTCGTTGTCGACGACGAGGGCGGTCACGTCGCTCGGCAGGTCCCGCAGCAGGGTCGAGACCGGGTCGGATGCCTCGGCCGGCCAGCTCGTCGAGGAGGTGACGACCCCACGGGTCGAGGCTGCCGCGGTGAAGCGGTCGTCACGTGCCCGCGAGTGCACGAGATCCGGGCCGCTGCTGACGCGTGCGATGTGTCGGTGGCCGAGGCCGACGAGATGGTCGAGCACGGTCTCGAAGGCGCTCTGGTCGGCCACCGTGACGGCGGGCACGACCTCGCTCACGGCCGCGCCGAGGAGGACGGCAGGTGCGCCGAGGCGCTCGAGCAGGGGGAGCCGGGGGTCGTCGGCGCGCACGTCCACGAGCAGGAAGGCGTCGACGCGTTGCTCACCCCACCACTGCACGTAGACCTGCTCCTCGTGCTCGCGCGTGGTGACGAGCGTCAGCGAGAGCGACCAGTCGATCTCCGCCAGCGGGGCGGTCAGGCCCGCGATGAGCCGCATGAGGAAAGGGTCGCGACCGAAGGTGTCGCTCGTGCGCGCGATCACGAGTCCGAGGCTGGATCCTCCGCGGCCGGAGACCTTGCGACTGGCGTAGTTGGGGCGCCACCCGAGCTCGTCGGCGGCGGCCCGGATGCGCGACGCGGTCGCTTCGGAGACGTTGGGACGACCGTTGAAGACGTGCGAGACCGCCGACGGCGACACGCCCGCGCGCGCCGCGACGGCCGCGATCGTGGCGCGTTTCGCCGGCTTCCTCTCACTCATGCTCGGCGAGCCTAGGGCTCTTGACCCTGCGATGTAAAGCGGTGTACTTTCGCTGTCACCGCGAGAAGTAAAGCGCTACACAAGCACTCTCGCCCGACCGCGTCGACCGCGGTGCCCGGATCCCGCTCAGCCCTGGAGGCCTTGTGCCCGACGCGTGTCCGCCCCGAATCCCCGCGTCCCACGGCTCGGCGCTCAGCCGGCGCGCCCTGCTGCGCTCCGCCGTCGGTCTCGGCGCGCTGGCGCCGTTCGCCGCCTCCTGCAGCGCGCTCGTGCCGGCCGGGAGCGCCCCGGGGTCGATCTCGGTGCACACCCAGCTGAGCGGGGCGGTCGCCGGCGCGCAGGCGTTCGGCGAGATCGTGGCCGACTACGAGGAGACCAGCGGTCACGAGGTCGCGCTGCTGCGGAACGGGTCGGACCTGCCGATCGTCTTCGAGACCAGCTCGCTCGCAGGCAAGGAGGCCGACGTCGCGATGGTCAACCTGCAGGGCCGGACGCTCACGTGGACCGGGGCGGGTGCGACGATCGACGTCGCCGACCTGCTCGACGAGTGGGAGCTGCGCGATCTCATCCTTCCGGAGGCGATCGAGGAATGGACTGATCCTGAGGGTCGGTTGCGCGCGTTCCCGTTCACACGGACGAACTGGCCGGTCTCCTTCAACACCGGTCTCCTGGAGGAGGTCGGTGTCGAGATCCCGACCACCTCGGACGCGCTCATCGAGGTCGCGCAGGCGCTGCGCTCGGCCGGCATCGGGCCGGTCACGGTCGGGGGATCCGACTGGAGCGGTCAGAAGCTGTTCCTGCAGATCCTGCAGGGCTTCCTCACGCGCGACGAGGCGACGACCGTGTTCTCGACCGGGCAGCTCTCCGAGTACCCGGCCGCGATCGCCGGCGTCGAGCACTTCGTCGAGCTGCGCGACGCCGGCGTCTTCGTGGACAACGTGCAGGGCTTCACCTCGGACACCGAGCTGACGCAGTTCAACACCCGTCAGGCGGCGATCGTCCCGGCGATGTCCTCGGCGCTCGCGCTCGTGCCCGCCGAGCGAGCGGCCGAGGTGAGAGTCGGTGGATGGCCGGTGCCGTCGTCGGGCGCGGTCATCACCCACCCGAGCGTCATCGCGAGCTACAACGGCCACGGCATCTGGATCAGCGAGAACGGTGCCGACAAGCTCGACCTGATCAAGCCGTTCGTCCAGCATCTGTACCGCGAGGACGTCATCGCCGGGTTCATCGAGGACTCCGGGCGCGACGTCAACAGGGTGACCGACGTCGTGAGCACGCAGTTCCCGTTGGTCGCGCAGGCGTCGCAGCTGACCGATGCGCAGGTCAGCCCCGTCATGCTGCCCGACCTGCTCATCCCGGACGCGGTCTTCGAGCCGATGATCCAGGCGACCGCGATGGCGTACGGGTCGGCGTCGGTCGACCAGGTCGTCGACGCGTTCGAGAACGCCTACCGGACCGCGTGAGCGTGACGACCACGAGAGGGACACGATGACCGCACTCGTCGATGCCGGGCGCGCGAGCGCCGAGCTTGCGCCGCCCTCGGCTCCACGCCCGCAGCGCCGTGGGGTGGGCCGCGCAACCGGACGCGGCGGCTTCCCCGCTTTCGCCGTTCCGGCGCTCGCCTGGTACGCGATCTTCATGATCGGGCCCGTGGTGGCCATGGTCGTGATCGCGTTCCTGCGCTGGCCGGGCATGCTCGCGACGCCGACGGCGGCGGGCACCGAGAACTTCTCCCGGTTGTTCGCCGACGAGGTGTTCTGGGACGCCGTGCGCAACTCGGCGATCCAGGTCGGGGTGGGGCTGCCCGTGATGGTCGCCCTCGCCTTCGCGCTCGCGTACTACGTCGTCCGCAAACCCCGCGGCCACACCGTGCTGCGCTACCTGTTGTTCGTGCCGGCGCTGATCTCCGCACCGGCGACGGCGATGGTGTTCTACGCGATTCTCAACCCGGACGGCCTGCTCAACGGCGTCCTCGGTTCGCTCGGGGTCGACGGCGTGGCGTGGCTGGCCGATCAGCGCACCGCCCTCGGTGCACTGATCGCCGTCGAGCTCTGGGCCGGCATCGGGTACTCGGCCGTGCTGATCGCCTCCCGGCTGGACGGCGTCGAGGAGGAGGTCGTGCGGGCAGCCCGGCTGGACGGTGCCGGGAGCGGTCGCCTCGCCACGCGGATCTACTGGCCCATCGCGTGCGACTTCATCGGCGTCGTGACGATGCTGCAGTTCCTGTCGCTGCTCTTCTCCTCGGCGCAGACGGTGCTGCTGCTCACCCAGGGCGGCCCGGGCACGTCGACCACGACGTTGTCCTACCTCATCTACCGCAAGGCGTTCGTCGAGACCGACCTGGGCTACAGCCAGGCCGTCGGCGTCGTGCTGTTCGTCCTCGGACTGCTGGGCATGGGGGCCATCCGCCGCGTGCTCCGCGCCACCCACTGACACCCACCGGAGAAGAGATGGCCACCCGCACCTCCAGGCTGCCGCTGCGCGAACGCCTCGGCAGCATCGGCGCCGGCACGCTGGCGTGGGGCTACGCCGCCCTGCTCGTCGTCCCCTTCTACTACTTCATCGTGTCGTCGTTCAAGACGAACGACGAGATCTTCACCGCGCCGCTGGCCCTCCCCGCCTCGTGGGACCTGGAGAACGTCACGACGGCGATCCGGCAGGCGGAGCTGGGGCTGGCGATCACGAACTCGGCGATCGTGACGCTGGGCGCGCTCGTGCTCACCCTGGTGCTGGCGCTCCCCGCGGCGTTCGCGCTCGCCCGGGCCACCGGACGCCCCGGCAAGGTCGTCGAGGGGGTGTTCGCGCTCGGGTTCCTCATCCCGTCGTTCGCGGCGCTTTTCCCGACGTTCCTGCTCGCGGCGGCGCTCGGGCTGTTCCACACGCGCACCTTCGTCATGATGTTGCTGCCGGCGACGGCGATGCCCTTGTCGGTCGTCATCCTCACCGCCTTCATGAGGACGATCCCCCGGGAGCTCGAGGAGGCCGCCACGATCGACGGCGCCAGCGGGCTGCAGGTGCTGCGCCACGTCTACCTGCCCATCTCGGTACCAGGCATCGCCACCGTGCTGCTGCTGAACTTCCTGTCGTTCTGGAACGCGTATCTCTACCCGCTGATCCTCATCGGCCCCGACACGGCGCAGCGCACCATCCAGGTCGCGCTGCCCACGCTCAAGGTCGACGCGGGCACCGACTACGGCGTGCTGATGGCGGCCACTCTGGTGACGCTGCTGCCGGTCTACCTCGTGTACACGGTGCTGCAGCGGCAGATGCAGCGCGCGCTGCTGCAGGGTGCGGTGAAGGGATGACGACGGGCGCCGCGACATCGCTGTCGCTCCGGGCGAGGATCGGGCAGGTCAACCAGCGGCTCAAGGGCTGGGAGGCGGTCCGGTGGATCGACGGCTCGCCGCGGGTCACCGACGTGCTGCGGCGCGAGGTCGATCGCTGGGGCGGCATCGGTGCCGTCTACGGCGTGCTGCGGGCGGACCCCTGGTCCGAGGTCGACTGGAGCAACGGCATCCCGCCCGAGCGCAGCGCGGAGGCGTACGCCGCGGTGCAGGACTGCGTGATCTCGCGCGGTGACGGGCTCCCGACCCTCTTCGTGGAGGAGGCGCCGCACGGTCTGATGGCCCTGGGCGCCACGACGTTGCCGGTCAACCTCGCGCTCGGCGCCGGGATGGACGACGAGCTCACCGAGGAGCTCGCCGCGGTGGTGGCGTCGGAGGCTCGCGGCCGGGGAACCCACGTGGTGCTGGTGTCGGGGCTGGACATGCTGCGGGACCCACGCTGGGGGCGCGCCGAGGAGAGCTTCTCGGAGGACCCGGCGCTGGCGGCGCTGCTCGTCGCGTCGACCGTGCGCGGGATGCAGGGGTCCGCCCCCGGTGCGCCCATCGACGACCAGCACGTCGCCGTCGTCGCCAAGCACGTGGCCGCGCAGGGGGCCGGTATCGGTGGTCGGAACGGGTCGGGCGCGCCGATCGGCCCGCGCGAGCTGGGTGAGATCCATCTGCGCCCCGTCCACGCTGCCGCGGCGGCCGGCGTGGCCGGCTTCATGGCCGCCTACAACGACATCGACGGCGTGCCGTGCTGCGGGCACCCGGGTCTGCTCACAGGGACGCTGCGGGGGCAATGGGGCTGGGACGGCGTCGTCATGGCCGACGGCACCGCCGTCGACCGGCTCCGTGACAGCGTGACGGGCTCGGCCGAGGCGGCCGCTCTGGCGCTGCGCGCCGGCGTGGACCTCAGCCTGTGGGACGAGTCGTTCACCCATGTCGAGGAGGCGATCGACCGCGGGATGCTGGACGTCGCGGTGCTCGATCGCGCCGTCGAGCGCGTGCTGGCGCTCAAGCGGCGGGTCGGGGTGCTCGGGGACGTCACACACGCCGAGCCGGTGGCGCGCGACGTCGTGGAGCTCTCCCGGCGGGCGGCGCGAGCCGCCGTCGTGGTGCTCGAGGACAGGCTGCTGCCGGTCAGCCCGCGCACCGTGGCGGTGATCGGACCGAACGCCGACGACCTCCACGCCCAGCTCGGCGACTACACGCCGCCGCCCGGGAACGCGACGGGCTCGACCGTGCGGCAGGCGTGGGAGCGGCGGCTCGGGGCGGACCGGGTCCGGTACGTCCAGGGGTGCACGGTTCGGGACGCTGCTGCCGAACCCGGCGCGATGGCCGCGGTCACCGAGGCGTGTCTGCAGTCCGATCTCGCTGTCGTGGTGCTCGGCGGGACCAGCCGGCGACACTACGGCGCCGAGTTCGCCGGCAACGGCGCGCTCGCGGGCACGATCCCCACCGCGACCAACGGCGAGGGTGTGGACCTGGCGACCCTGGAGCTGCCCGGTGGGCAGCGTCAGATCGCCCGGGCCGCGGCTGCCTCGGGGACGCCCGTCGTGGTCGTGATCATCGATGGGCGGCCGCGACCCCTCGGTGAGCTGACCGGTCTCGCCGACGCCGTGATCCTCGCCCCGTTCCCCGGTCCTGCAGGTGGCGAGGCGATCGTGGCGACCCTCCTCGAGGGTCACGCCGGGGGGCGGCTGCCGGCCACGCTCCCCGCCGTCGACGGCGCCGTCCCGGTCTCGCACGACGAACGGGTCGAGACCGCGCGCGGATACCTCGGTGCCCCCGATCCTCGTGGCCACCTGTTCGGGACGACGGCGCACGACATCGGGGCGCACGTCGTCGGCGGTGACCGGACGATCGACGTCACGGAGCTGGCGGACGGCGCCGCGGTCGCCGTACGCGTCCGTGTGTCGGGACGCGCGACGGCAGCGGAGTCGGTGACGATTCCGGTGTACGGCCGACGACACGAGGACGGCGTGCGGCCCAGACGGCGGACCCTGCTGTCGGTGGTGCGCGTGACGATGGGGGCTGAGGGCGGCGAGGCGCTGCTGTCGCTCGGGTTGCCGGAGCTGGGATCCTGGGCCACCGGGGAACCGGTGGCCGTGCCGGCGCGGATCACGATCTGGGCCACACCCGACCTCGACCCGCCCGACGACGCCCCGACGCTGCACGTGAAGGACTCATGACGAAGACCACCGCCCCGCTGACACCACAGATCGAGACCGTCCTGCGCGAGGCCGGCGCCGCCGTCGAGCAGGTCGCCGGAGCCCGGATCGGGACGATGGTGACCGAGGCCCTGATCCGCACCATCCGCGACACGATCACGCTCGGCGCGACGGGGGCGTTCGTCGTCACGGGGGACATCCCGGCGATGTGGCTGCGCGACTCGACGACGCAGATGACGCCGTACCTCCGGATGCTCCAGGACAGCCCCGACCTGGCGAACCTGGTGGCCGCCGTCGTCCGCCGTCAGCTGTCGCTGCTCGATCACGACTCCTACGCCAACGCCTTCAACGACGGGCCCACCGGCGCGCACTACGAGCCCGACGACGTCTGCGACGACCCGCACGTGTGGGAGCAGAAGTACGAGCTCGACAGCCTCGCCTACCCGGTGACGCTCGCGCACGCGCTGTGGCGGGCGACAGGGGACACGAGCGCGCTCGACGAGCGTGCGCACCGGGTGCTCGGCGTCATCGTCGACCAGATTCGTCTGGAGCAGGACCACGCACGCTCCGGCTACCGGTTCCAGCGGACGACCGACATCCCCACCGAGACGCTCGCGCGTGACGGGCTCGGGACCGAGGTCGCGGTGACCGGTATGACGTGGCAGGCGTTCCGACCCTCCGACGACGCCTGCACCTACCACTACAACGTGCCCGGCAACCTGTTCGCGGCGCAGGCGCTGCGCAAGCTCGCCGAGATCGCCGAGGACGTCTTCGCCGACACCGTGCTCGCCGGCGAGGCGAGGGCGCTCGGTGCCGAGCTGGTGGACGGCGTGAGGGGGCACGGCGTCGTCGACGGGCCGCTGGGAGAGCGGATCTACGCCTACGAGGTCGACGGTCGGGGCGGGGTGCTGCTCATGGACGACGCCAACACGCCGTCGTTGCTGTCGTTGCCGCTGATCGCTCCGGACGTGCTCGATCGGCGTGTGTGGGAGGCGACACGCAGGTTCGTGCTCAGCGAGCACAACCCGTACTACGTCAGCGGCTCCGTCGCGGCCGGGGTGGGCAGCCCGCACACGTTGCCGGGGCGGGTGTGGCCGATCGCGCTCGCCGTGCAGGGTCTCGTCGGGGACGCGGCGGAGCGGCGGACGCTGCTCGACCTGATCGCCGCGACCGACGCGGGCACGGGCCACATCCACGAGTCGTTCGACGTCTCCGACGCGTCCGCGTTCTCCCGTCCCTGGTTCTCCTGGGCGGACTCGATGTTCTGCGAGCTCGCGCTCGCGGTGGTCGCGGACGAACGCGCGGCGTCCTGACGTGGGACAGTGGCGTGGTGAGTGCAGACGCCGACGTCGTTCCCATCCGTGATGCCGCGATCCGGGTGGGTCAGCTCCTCAAGCTCGCCGGGATCGTCGACGACGGCGGGCAGGCCAAGGCGATGATCGCCGAGGGCGGGGTGCTGATCGACGGCGTGGCCGTCGTCGGGCGCGGGTCGCAGGTGCGGCCGGGGCAGACTGTGACGGTGCACGGCCGCAGCGTGCGGGTGGTGGCGGAAGACTGACCCCCGCGCGTGGGTGGTCCCCGTTAGCGTGACCCGGTGACCTCGCGACTGATGCTGCTCGACACGGCCTCGCTGTACTTCCGTGCCTACTTCGGTGTGCCGGACACGATCACGGCGCCCGATGGCACGCCGGTCAACGCGGTGCGGGGGCTGCTCGACTTCATCGCCCGGCTGACCGAGCAGTACCGCCCCACCCACCTGGTCTGCTGCTGGGACGACGACTGGCGGCCGCAGTGGCGCGTCGATCTCGTGCCGTCGTACAAGGCTCACCGCGTCGAGGCCGAGGTGGCAGGGCCGGCCCCCGACGTCGAGGAGGTCCCGGACCCGCTGGGTGTGCAGGTGCCGATCATCCGCGACGTGCTCGCCGCGCTGGGGATCGCCGTCGTCGGTGCGCCGGAGGCGGAGGCCGATGACGTCATCGGCACCCTCGCCACCGACGCCGGGATGCCGGTCGACATCGTCACGGGCGATCGCGACCTGTTCCAGCTCGTCGACGACGACGCCCAGGTCCGGGTCCTCTACACCGCGCGGGGTGTGGGACGGCACGAGCAGGTGACCGACGCGGTCGTGGTGGCCAAGTACGGGGTGCACGGCAGCCAGTACGCCGACTTCGCGACCATGCGCGGCGACGCCTCCGACGGCCTGCCGGGTGTGCCCGGAGTCGGAGAGAAGACGGCGGCCTCGCTGCTGTCCGCCCACGGCGACCTGGCAGGGCTCCGAGCGGCGGCGGCCGACCCGTCGGTGGCGATGTCCGCCGGCCTGCGCAGCAAGATCAACGGTGCCGCCGACTACCTCGACGTCGCGCCCGAGGTGGTCGCGGTGCGCCGTCGCCTCGATCTCGGGGTGAGCACCGCGGATCTCGTCGTCCCGGGGACCGTCGAGGACCACCCGCTGCCGCGGGCGCCGGAGTCACTGGTCGAGCTGGTGGACCGATGGGGTCTCGACAGCTCCGTCCAGCGTGTGCTGGCGGCGTTCGCCCGATGAAGGTCGATCTCAAGCGCGAGATCCCCACGTACGCGGCGCGGCGGGGGAGGTTCGACGTCGTCGAGGTCGAGGCGGCGCGATTCCTCATGGTCGACGGGCACGGCGACCCCAACACCTCCGACTCCTACGCCCGTGCGCTCGCAGCGCTGTACCCGACCGCCTACGCGCTCAAGTTCCTGAGCAAGCGCGAGCTGGAGCGGGACTACGTGGTGCCTCCGCTGGAGGCGCTCTGGTGGGCCGCCGACATGTCCGCCTTCACGACGGCGCGCGACAAGTCGCAGTGGGACTGGACGGCGATGATCGCCGTCCCCGGCTGGCTCGACGCCGGGCACGTCGAGCAGGCAGTCGAGGTCTCCCGGGCCAAGGGTGTCGCCGGCCTCGACCGGCTCCGGTTCGACGTGCTCGACGAGGGGCTCTGCGTGCAGACCCTGCACGTCGGCCCCTACGACGCCGAGGCCCCGATGCTGGCGCAGATGCACGACGTCGAGATCCCCGGGCAGGGGCTGACGATGACCGGTCGGCACCACGAGATCTACCTCAGCGACGCGCGGCGGACGGCGCCCGACAAGCTCAGGACGATCCTGCGGCAGCCGGTGGTGCGACACTCTCCGCATGCCGCGGAGGTCACCGAGCTCTGAGGCGGCCTCGACCTCGGATCCCGACCGGTTGGCCGAGCTCTCGGCGCATCGCCACGCGACCGTGCGCATCACGGTGGCCACCAACCCAGCGACACCAGACGACACGCTGCTCGCGCTCACTGCCGACCCCGACAGTACGGTCCGGGCGAACGCTGCCGGTGAAGCGATAGCGCGGCCCCACCTCCACCCGGCACTCTCACGAGCCGAGGACCCGTGGGTCCGGGCGATTCTCGCCGCCGCGTACACCTGGTCGCCGGGTCAGGGGCTCGCGCGCGACATCCAGGAGCGGCTCGTCGATGACGAGTTCTGGGAGGTCAGGGGAAGGATCGGTGCCACGACCTCCCATCTCGACGTGTTCGAGCGGCTCCTGACCGACACGGACCCGAAGGTTCGAGCGGCCTGCGCGCAGAACCCGCGGCTGACACGTGTACAGATGGATCTGCTGCTGGCCGATAGCCGGGCCGAGGTCAGGAGCGCGGCCGTCGCGCTGGGCGTCATCTATCCCGACGCGGCCCAGCTCGCTCGGGCCGCTTCCGACCGCTCGACCATCGTCCGTTGGCAGGTCATCGTCCGCCCTGGCACCCCGTTGGACGTGCTTGATCTTCTGCTCGACGACGTCGACGACGGGAATCAGCACGACGCACGTCGTGCTCGTGCGGGCGACCTGAACTCGCCGCATATCCACGTGCAAGCGCGCCGGCAGCGCGACGCCGTACGCGGCTTCAGTTTCGGCGACGAGGTCGAGATCGGGCAGCCGCCGGACGACCGGTCAGTATGGGACGCGTGAGCAGCTCGGGAGCAGCGCTGGACGCCGCCCGCCGAGACATCGCTCATCAGGTGCTTCTGCCCGGTTCGGAGCCGCACACCAGCGGGAAGCACTTGGTCCGCTGGATGGGGGCAGAAGTACAGGGCGGGGATGCCCGCAGCCAGAACTTTCTCGAGGCGGCTGTCGATTCCGGTCCTTGACCGGCGACGGATGGGTGAAGGATCCACTCACGAGAAGGGACACCCATGAAGTACGTGCTCATGTTCACCAGTGACGCCGAGCAGGCGGCGCAGGTCAGCCAGGAAGAGGCTCAGGCCGTCTACGGCCGGATCTACACCTGGTTCCAGGAGAACGCGGGCGTGCTCGACGACTCCGGTGCGGAGCTCCAGCCGGTCGAGACGGCCACGACGGTCAAGAGCGGGGGCGTCGTCGTCGACGGACCGTTCAACGAGGCCAAGGAGGTCATCGGCGGCTTCAGCGTCATCGACGTCCCGGACATGGACGCCGCGCTCGCCGTCGCGTCGACGTGGCCGGCGCTGGCGCTGCCGGGCGTGGCGGTCGAGGTCCGGCCGATGGTCACGGACTACAGCCAGTTCGAGTGAGCACCGACTCGCTGCTGGCGGAGACGATCCGCCAGGAAGCGGGTGGGCTCGTCACCGCCCTGTACCGCCGATTCGGGGACTTCGACGTCGCCGAGGAGGCGGTGCAGGGTGCCGTCCTGGAGGCGCTGTCGCAGTGGCGTCGCGAGGGCGCACCGCGCCGGCCCGGGGCGTGGTTGACGACGGCGGCGCAGCGCAACGCGCTCGACCTGCTGCGTTCCCGTGGTCGGCGGGGCCGCGCGGTCGAACGCCTCGCCGACGGCGCACCACGAACGGCACCGGCCGCCGACGCTGTGGCGCCCGACCCGGACGACCGGTTGCCGCTGCTGTTCGCCTGCGCGCACCCGGCCCTGGCGCCGGAGGCCCGGCTGGCCCTGACCCTGCGCGCGGTCATCGGGCTGACGACCCCGCAGATCGCCCGTGCGTTCCTCGTCAACGAGCAGACCCTGGCCCAACGCATCGTGAGGGCCAAGCGCAAGATCGTGGCGACCGGGATCGACCTCGCGGTGCCCGAGCGTCTCGACGAGCGGCTGCCCGACGTCCTCGCCGTCATCTACCTCGCCTACAACGAGGCGTACGTGTCGTCGACCGGCACCCAGGATCGCGATCTCGGCGCGGACGCCGTCTGGCTGGCCGAGGTCGTGGCCGAGAGCCTGCCGGAGCAGGCCGAGGCCTGGGGCCTGCTCGCGCTGCTGCGTCTGCAGCACGCCCGCGCCGCCGCCCGCTTCACCCCCGACGGCGATCTTGTGCTGCTGCAGCACCAGGACCGCGGGCGCTGGGACCGTGCGGCGATCGCCCGGGCGGGGGAGGACCTGCAGTGTGCGGCGTCGCTGCGTGCGCCGGGGCCTTACCAGCTGCAGGCCGCGATCGCGATGTGTCACGCCGAGGCGGCCTCGTGGGCGCAGACCGACTGGCTGCAGATCGTCACGCTCTACGGCGTGCTGCTCGGCCGGCGCGACACCCCCGTCGTGCGCCTCAACGCAGCCGTCGCGCTGGCGCAGCTCGGACCGCGGCAGGCGCGGGTCGCCCTGCAGCAGGTGGAGGCCCTCGCCGAGCCGTTGCGCGGCTACCACCTGTGGCACGCCGCCCGTGGCGAGCTGCTGAGGATCCTGGGAGACCGCCAGGCTGCTGACGAGGCCGATCGTGAGGCGTTGCGCCTCACCGGCAACGACGCGGAGCGGCGACTGCTGCAGACGCGCCTGCGCCGTCGGGCCTTCGGCGACGGCTCCTGACCGCCGCACGTCGGTGTCCCGAGATCAGCGTCCGAGCCCGTCGACGAGCTCAGCGCGGGCGAGCAGGGCGAGCGCGGGGCCGGGCAGGACGAGCTTGGAGCCCCGGATCCCCGATCCGATGACGACGTGGTCGGCGGTCGCGAGATCGGCGTCGAGCAGGACGCGATACCCCGGCGGCAGACCGATCGGGGTGATGCCGCCGTACTCCATGCCGGAGTCGGCGACGGCTCGCTCCATCGGCAGGAACGAGCACTTGCGGACGTCGAGCAGCTTGCGGACCGTGGTGTTGACGTCGGCGCGGGTGGTTGCCCGGACGACGCAGGCGGCGATCCGCTCCTCACCGGCGCGGGCACCGGCGACGAGCACGCAGTTGCCGGAGACGTCGAGCGTGAGGTCGTAGGCCGTCGTCATCGCGGCCGTGTCGGCCACATCGGGGTCGATCGCGGTGACGAGCACGGCCCCAGCCGCGGCGGCGTCGTCCCCACCACGCTCGACGGCGGAGCGCAGGCTGTCGAGGACCGGCGGAGCCAGCAGGTCGGGATGCTCGAGCGCGGGGGTCCAGTCGAGGGTGCCGAGACGCATGGTCGCTCACGGTAGTCGTGATCGCCGTCGCTCTCTCACCCGTGCACGCTCACTCGTAGGCGCGGTAACGGCCGGGCTTGTCGGGCTCGTCGATGTGGAAGCGCAGACGCAGGTCGGTGCTCTCGATCAGGTCCACCTGCTGGGTGAACTGCTCGTTGGTCACGAACACGCGGCGGCCGAGCGCCCAGTCCTCGGCGAGCCAGGTGCGCAGGGTCTCGAGGAGCACCCGGTCGGTCTCGTGGGGGAGCTGGGAGCGTCGCACCCAGAAGTAGGTCGCGGCGTCGACCTCGTCCCACCGGTCGCCGTCGGCGACGGGCGTGATGCTCGCCCGGGTGAGGAAAGCGGCGTCGTGCGGCATCAGGTAGACGCAGCCCAGGCACTCGGTGCCGGTCGGGTCGAGCACGGTGTACGTGTACGCCGTGCCCTCCCGGTGCCAGCGCTCGAGCTTGGCGAGATCCTCCCGGTTGGCGTCGACGGTGAAGTCGTCCTCCGGCCAGCTCGTCTGCTCCCACGTGCGCAGGTAGTCACGGCTCTCCATGACGGCGACGTAGTCCCTCTCGGCGTCCGCCGTGGTGATGGGGCGGAGCGTGAACCGGTCGGTGGTCAGGCTCTCGACGGCGGCGATCCCGCGGTCGGTGAACGGCATGGTGTTCCTCTCGACGGCGATGGTGCGGCTCCCAGGGTGCCAGTCGGGGCGGACCGCGTCAGTGTCATATCGAGCGTTGACAGCGTCGGTCGCGCGACGTTGAATAGAACATCTGTTCGGATACAGTGAAGGTGTCGGAGGTCGGTCCTAGCGTCGACGCTGGAGGTGGTGGCAGTGCAGGAGTCGGGCCGGGAGCCGAGCCGTGGCGTGGGTCGGGTGGAGCCTCGGCGCGAGGAGTCGCGCGCGTCACGGCTGGCGGCGGCTCAGCGCGTGCTGGCCACCGCCGAGGCGAACGCCGGGCTGCGGCAGCGGCTGACCGGGGTGACCACGCTGACCACCGCAGCCGAGTCGGCGCCGTCGTCCTCGGCCGAGCGGGTCGGCGCCGTCGAGCAGTGGGTCACCCCGTCGGAGCTGCTGCTCCCGGTGCCGGAGGCGGTGGCCCCGGTGCTGCCGGAGGGGGCGCTACGACGAGGCACGGCGGCACAGGTGTCCGGGTCGACGTCGTTGCTGCTGCTGATGGCGGCCGCCGCCTGCGCGGTGCCGGGCGAGGAGATCTGGTGCGCGGTGGTCGCGATGCCGGATGTCGGGCTGGCGGCGGCCGCGGAGGCAGGGCTGGACCTGCAGCGCACCGTGGTGGTGCCGCGGCCCGGTCCCGATGCCGCCGCGGTGCTGGGCGCGCTGATCGACGGGTTCGACGTCGTCGTGCTGGGCCGGTGCCCAGCGCTCAGTGATGCCGATCGTCGCGCCATCGGTCACCGGCTGCGCACCCGTGAGGCGGTGCTGCTGTCGGGTGCGGTGTGGCCGGGTGCGCAGGTGGTGCTGGAGGTGGGGGAGCGGGCGTGGTTCGGAGTGGGCGATGGTGACGGCGTGCTGACGGGGCGTGAGGCCACCGTGACCGGGTACGCGCGAGGCATGGGCGCCTCCCGCGCCGTCCGGGTGCGGATGCCCGCGGAGGGCGGCATCCTTCCGGCTGCGCCGGTGCCCGTGCCCGTGCAGGCACCTGATCTGGCAAGGGCGGGCTGATGAGCGCGTTGGTCACCCCCGAGGAGCCGCCGCCGAGCACCGAGTCGACGACGGCGAGCACCCGGCTGGCGGCGCTCTGGGTGCCGGACTGGCCGGTGGCGGCCGCGGTGGCCGAGGGGCTGGTGCCCGCCTATGCGCCGGTGGCGCTGCACGATGGCCGGGGGGTGGTGGTGGCGTCGGCACGGGCGCGTGCGGAGGGCGTGCGGCGAGGGATGCGGCGGCGCACAGCGCAAGGGATCTGCCCGGATCTGGTGCTGCTGAACGTGGACGAGGGTCGCGACGTCCGGGCCTTCGAGCCGGTGATGCAGGCGTTGGAGGAGGTGGCGCCCGAGGTGACGTTGATGCGCCCCGGGGTGGTGGTGCTGCCGGCGCGGGGGCCGAGCCGCTACCTGGGGTCGGAGGAGGCGTTGGCGCAGGCGTTGGTGGGTGCCGCGGTGCAGGCGGGTGTGGAGGCGCAGGTCGGGGTCGCGGATGGGGTGCTGGCGGCGATGCTGGCGGCGCGGGCGTCGCAGCTGGTACCGGCGGGGGAGTCGGCGGCGTACCTGGGTCGCCGGGATGTACGGGACCTGCTGCACGTGACCACGACACGCGACTCGCGGGCGCGGCTGACCGATCTGGTCGATCTGTTCCGCCGGTTGGGGCTGGCCACGTTGGGGGATGTGGCCCGGCTGCGGCCGGCGCAGGTGGGCCCGCGGTTCGGTGCCCTGGGGCTGCAGGCGCAGCGGCTCGCGCGTGGGTGGGACGCGCAGCCGCCGCGGGTGCACCGCGCGGAGCCCGACATCACCGTCCAGGCCGATCTGGACCCGCCTGCCCACCGGATCGACGCGGCCGCCTTCGCCGCGCGGCGGCTCGCGGAGGAGCTGCAGACGGCGATGCTGCGTCGTGGGGTGGTGTGCGGTCGACTGCGGGTGCAGGCACGGACGGAGGATGACGGGTCGTTGGAGCGCACGTGGCGCCTCGATGGCGGGGCGATGACCGCGAGCGAGCTCACCGACCGGGTGCGGTGGCAGCTGGAGGGCTGGTTGTCGGGGCGGAGCGGTCAGGCGCCGAGCGCGGCGCTGGTGCTGCTGGAGCTCGCTGCGGAGGAGGTGAGCCCGGCGGCGACCGCCTCCGACGGGCTGTGGGGGCGGGTGGCGCGTGGCCAGGCGCAGGCGGGGAGGGCGGCGTTGCGCGTGCAGGGTCTGATCGGGGCCGATGCGGTCCTCACTCCGGTGCTGCAGGGGGGTCGGTCGCCACGGGACCGGGTGCGGCTGGTGGCGTGGGGGGATGAGCCGGTGGCGCTGCGCGACCCGTCCGCGCCCTGGCCGGGCCAGATCCCTTCGCCGTTGCCGGCCACGGTGCCGACCGCGCCGATGCCCGCGCGAGTGCTCGACGACGACGGCCGCCCGGTGGTCGTGGCCGAGCGCGGCCAGATGCGGGGGATGCCCGCCCGGGTCGAGATCGGCAAGCGGGTCCGTGAGGTCAGCGGGTGGGCGGGTCCGTGGCCGGTGCACGAGCGGTGGTGGGCGGGCGGCCGGCCACGCACCTACGTGCAGGTGGTCTGCGACGACGTCGCCCTGCTCCTCGCCGGCGACGACCAGGCGTGGTGGGTGGAAGGGATCTACGACTGAGGCGCGTCGACGGTGCCGCCGGAACGCTCCCGCGGGAGCGCCTCAGGCCTCCGGGTCGGGCATCAGCTCGCGAACCTCCTGCGGGCACCGGCAGGCGACGGCGAACCTGGCCGCCCAGTCGAGAGCGGCCTCGCGGGTGGGCACGTTGACGATGGCGAACCCGCCGAGCACGGCCTTGGTCTCCGGGTCGGGCCGGGCGGTGACGCTGCCGTCGGTACCGACCACGCTGGCGCCCTGCGTGATGACGCCGCCCCCGTGCACCCAGACCCCGGCCGCCTTGGCGTCCCGGACGACCCGGTGGGCCGCCTCGCCGACCGCGGCCAGCTGGTCCCGCGGGATCTGCATCGTGCCGTCGTCGAAGGAGATGAGGAAGCGCCGCATCCACGCTCGCGGAGGCGCTCCCGCGGGAGCGGGTGAGGGCTGGGTCGTCGAGCCGCGTCGGGCAGCCAGCAGGACCAGCACGACGGCGCCCGTCGCCGCAGCGATCAGGACGAGCAGCAGAACCACGTGCCACAGCTGAGGTCGCATGACCTCCATCAAACCAGTACGCACCGCACGCGGCGCCGCGAGGTGCGAGCAGGATCAGTCGTTCGCTCGGATGCCCAGCCGCTTCGCGACCTCGTCGCCTCCGATGGACCGGATGACCTCGGGGTCGCCGACGACGACGAGCACGTCGGTGGCTCTCGACATCCCGACGTAGAGCCGCTCGCGGGAGCGGGGGCGGCTGCCGTCGTCGTTGACGCACAGCACCACCACCCGCCGTTCCAGACCCTTGCAGCCGAGCACGTGGCCGTAGAAGACGTCGTCGGTGTCCCAGAAGGTGCGCCAGTACGCCACCTGGTCGTCGCCGGCGGCGCGCTCCACCTGCACCGGGTGCCGGGTGCCGGTGGTGAGGAGGCAGACGTGCTCCTGCGGCCACTGCTCGAGCAGCTCCTCGACCGCGTCGTCGGCAGCCGCCACCGCGTCGTCGACCGTGCTCGCCACGAACCTCACGTCCGGGCCGTCGCTGCCGCGTGCACGCATCCTCGACGGCGCCAGCGGGCCGAACGCGTCGAGGATCTGCCGGGTGTTGCGCAGGTTGTGGTCGAGGACGAGCGGCACCAGCGGGACCGGAGGTTCGCCGTAGCGCGCGAACAGCCGCTGGTTCTCGTCGGAGTACACGTACAGCCCCGAGCTCTGCTCGTCGCGCAACGCGTTGAGCACCGCCATCCACCACGAGTCCGCGAAGTCCTGCGCCTCGTCGACGATGATCGAGTCGTACCGCGTCGACTCCGGCAGCTCGGCCGCCAGCCTCGCCATCTCGGCCGGCAGCACCTCCTCCCAGAAGTCGCTGTCCTCGCGGGACCCGGTGGGAGCGCCCCACTGCATCCCGAACTCGTGGAAGGTGCCGACGAACGCCGGTCGCTGCCTCCACGACCATCCTGCGACAACACGCTTGAGGTGCTCGGCCAAGCCGATCGAGTAGCACAGCACCGCCACCCGCTCCTTGCTCCGACCGCCCTTGCCGCTGGCGAGCTCCTTCGCCTGCTGCAGTGCGAGCACCGTCTTGCCGCTCCCGGCACCACCGCGCACCTCGACCCGCCGGAGGAGTCGCGTGGCGCCCAGCAGCACCGACTGCTCGAGCGTGAGCTGATCGGCGACCGCTGCGCGCTCCTCCGACTCCGCCATCGGGTCCACGATGCCCACCCGTGGCCGCGTGAGGATCTCCGCGATCAGCGCGAGGTCGTCGCTGTCGGGGAGCTCGGTGCCCTTGTGCGACGTCCGGCTCAGCTGCACCCGCAGCCGCTCGGCGAGCGTGGCCTGGTCGTCACGGTCGTGGAGCATCCACCGATCCAGGTCGGGTGGGTCGAACCCCTCGCTCACCCGCGTGTACGGCGTCACGACGCCGTGCGCCCACCGCAGGTGCGGTCGGTCCTGCCAGCGCGGGTCGCGCTTGACCCGCGCCCGCGCCGCGTACATCGCGTCGCGTGCCTGCTCCACGGGATTGACCGCCGTGCGCACGCCGTTCCGGCTGACCGTCCACCCCCGCTCGACGTCCCACTGCACGTCGCCACCCTTGACCTCGAGGACGACGGCGCCCAGTCCCGGCAGCAGTGCCAGCACGTCGATCTCGTGGTTCTTGTTCTGGTCGGACAGCCGCAGGTTCGCGATGAGGAAGGCATCGGCGGGGAGCTGGGCGCGCAGCGTCTGCCAGACGTCGCGCTCGGAGGCGGTCGTGAACTTGGGTTCCGTCGGCCAGACCCAGGGGCCGTCGTCGTCGATCTCCATGCGTCGGCACGCTACCGACCACCGGTGACACCTCAGCTGTCGGGGACCTCGTCGGTGTCGTCGAGGTTGGCGCGCATCCACTCCGACACCCCGCGCACGTGCACGGTCATGAGGGCGCCGGCCAGCTCGGTGTCGCCCCCGGCGATCGCCTGCGCGATCCGCCGGTGCTCCAGGAGGGTGCGGTCGACGGCGTTGGACTCGGTCAGCCCGCGCCAGATCCGCGCGCGCACGGTCTGGCTCGAGACGGTGTCGACCAGTGAGGCGAGGTAGCCGTTGCCGCTCGCGGCGGCGATCGTGCCGTGGAACTCGAGGTCGTGCGCAACCAGGTCCTCGATCGACGTCGTCGCCTCGGCGCCCTCGAGCGCCGCCTCGATGCGCGCCAGGTCCTCCGGAGTGGCCCGCGCCGCCGCCGCTCGCGCCGATGCCGTCTCCAGGATGCCCCGCACCTCGAAGACCTCGAGGACGGCGCGCGAGGTGTGGAAGTCGAGGATGAAGGACATCGTCTCCAGCAGCAGGTGCGGCTGCAGGCTCGTCACGTAGGTGCCGTCACCACGCCGCACGTCGAGCACACGCAGCGCCTCGAGGACCTTGACGGCCTCACGCAAGGAGCTGCGCGACAGACCGAGCCGCTCGCTGAGCTCGTGCTCGGGCGGCAGGCGGTCGCCCGGCTGCAGCGCACCGGACTGGATCATGTCCTTGATCTGGCGAATGGCATCGTCGGTGAGGGCCATGGACGGATCGTAGTCGAGACGTCTGACGTTTGCGTCGTGTCGAGTGTCAACAGGCCAGGTCGGCGGGTGGTGCCGGCGCGATCGTCAGACCTTGGCGGGCCCCGCCAGTGTGATCTCGAGGCCGAGCGCCGTCGCCATGGCAGCGGCCGCCTCCTCCAGCTCCGACGAGCTCGGACGCGGCGCGTCGGCGAAGAGCTCGACCTCCAGACGGCGGTGCCGGCCGCCGCCCTCGAGGCGCCACCAGCCCGCGAGTCGCCCTCGGTGGAGCAGGGGTGCGCGCATCAGACCGTTCGACCGGCTCCACAGCAGCGAGTGCTGCTCGGGCGTGACGAACCGGTCCCGTGCGGCTGAGTCGTAGCCGCACAGCAGGGCGTCGAACTCGCCGAGCAGCCGCGTCCCGACGTCGTCGCGCCCGCGAGGGGGGTCGACGACATCGGCGTAGCTCCGACCGTCCGGCCCTGGACGGACCGTGATCTGCGTGGCGAGCGCGTCCAGGGCCGCGTCGACGGTCCGCAGCCCGAGCCCGGACCACCACGCGATGTCGTTCCGGCTCGCCGGCCCGTGGCTGCGCAGGTGCAGGAGGACGACGGCGGCCATCGCCTCCTCGTGCGAGGCCTCGCGGAGCGGGGCGAGCGCTGTGGCCAGGTCGGGCCGCTCGTCGGCCAGGGCGGCGGCGACGGCGCGGTAGACGGCCCGCGTCTGCCCGTCCCAGCCGGCGTCGCCGCGCGGCCGCCGGATCAGGCCGCCGTGGCCGAACGCGAGGTACCGACCGAACCCGCCCTCCGGTCGCGATCCACCGCCGTCGGAGCGGTCGGTCAGTCGTGTGCGCAGGTGCGCCTCCAGCTCGTCGACGTCGCGCCACGACGCCGCGAACCGCTCGATGCCCTCCCAGACCTGCTCGGGAGAGGCGGACCCGGGCGGGAGGGTGCGCGCCCAGATCGCGCGTTGCCCGACACGGGTGGCGCGATCCAGCCAGACGTGCTGCTCCGGCGTCGAGGTGTGCACGGTCCCGCGGATGGTGCTGCCACGTACCAGCCGGAGCGTCTCGTACGCCTCGGTGATGGTGGCGTGGGTGACACCCGGCAGTCGGGCCGCCAGACCGAGGAACGCCGATCGCGCGGTCTGGGTCTGCATCGGTCCGACCCGCGTCACGACCGCGGCCACCGCCTCGACGCCGCGCCCGCGCACACGGGGGAACTGCCGCGCCAGGCTCAGTCGTCGCAGGTCGTCCCAGGTGTAGGCACCCCTCACGTCAGCCCGAGGAGCAGCGAGATGACCATGCCGATGATCACCGTGTTGAACACGAAGGCCAGGACACTCTGCGAGAGCACCTGCGCGCGCAGCTCCCGGGTACCGACGTCGACGTCGGTGGTGCCGAAGGTGGCCTGCACACCCAGCGCGAGGTAGAGGTAGTCGAGGAGGCTGTCCGGCTTCTCGCCCGGGAACTCCAGCCCGGGTCGTCGGTGGTCGACGCGCGCGTAGTGCAGGGCGTAGGTCAGGCCCACGCTCACCCACGACACCGCGACCATGGTGAGCGCGATCCCGAGGGCGACCGGGACCTCGCGCAGCGCCGGCCGCAGCACCAGGGCCACCACGGCGATGAGCGCGAACATGGCGACCCCGGACGACCACGAGATCGGCCCGATCCCCAGCAGCCACCGGTACCAGCCGCTGCGACGACGCTCGTCGTAGCGCTGCCACGTCGGGTCCGCGTCGATGGCGCGGACGAAGTCGTCACCGTGCAGCCCGCCGAACGCGAGCCAGGTGAGGGTGGTGTGCACGAAGGCGTAGAACGCCCACACCATCACGACCAGCAGCAGCGAGGCCGCGACGAGATCGGCCTCGGCCAGCCGCTCGAGCGGCTCGTATCCGCGGATCAGCAGTCGCTGGACCGGCACCACGAGCGCCACCGAGGCGATCACCGCGAGCAGGGAGCGCCGGTTCTCCGACAGCAGCCAGATCGAGCGCGTCGGGCGGGAGGTCATCGCGTCAGCGTAACCACGCCGACCGGCGATCTGCCGAGGGCAGATCCGCCGTCGGCAGCACGACCGACGGGGCGCCGTCGTGCCGGGCACGCTCGGGGCAACCGAAGGAGGCGACATGCCGAGTGTGGACGACCGACTGGTCGAGAACCTCATGCAGCACCGGATCCTGATGCTCGCGCAGGAGGTGGACGACGAGATCGCGCGACGGCTGACGGCGCAGCTGCTGCTGCTGTCGGCCGAGGACCCGCGCGCCGACGTCACCCTGCTGATCAACTCGCCGGGAGGCTCGGTCTCGGCCGGCCTCGGCGTCTACGACACGATGCGCATGATCAGCAACGACGTCGTGACGATCGCGACCGGGCTCGCCGCGAGCATGGGTCAGTTCCTGCTCACCGCGGGGACCCGCGGCAAGCGGTTCGCGCAGCCGCACGCCCGAATCCTGCTGCACCAGGGGTCGGCCGGCCTGCAGGGCTCCCCGATCGACATCGCGATCCAGGCCGAGAACCTCGACCACGTCAACCGGGTGATGACGGAGCTGACGGCAGAGCACACCGGTCAGTCCTACGACCAGGTGCACGCCGACTCGGACCGGGATCGCTGGTTCACCGCGCAGGAGGCGCTGGCGTACGGGTTCGTCGACGCCATCGCGGACGGCCCGGGCACCCTGGGAATCGGTGCGCGGCGCCGGGTGGGGGTGATGGCGTGATGAGCAGCTACACGATCCCGAGCGTCGTCGAGACGACCCCGCACGGCCAGCGGGCGTCCGACGTCTACTCGCGTCTGCTGAGCGACCGGATCGTCGTCCTCGGCACGGAGATCGACGACGGCGTCGCCAACACCGTCATCGCTCAGCTCATCCATCTCGAGTCCGCGGACCCGGACCGGGAGATCGCGCTGTACCTGAACTCCCCGGGCGGATCGGTGACGGCGACCCTCGCGATCTACGACACCATGCAGTTCGTGCGGGCTCCGATCTCGACGATCTGCGTGGGTCAAGCGGCGTCGACGGCGGCGATGCTGCTTGCGGCGGGGACGCTCGGTCGACGGGGGATGCTGCCGCACGCGCGGGTGCTGCTGCACGCCCCCGAGGCCGGCGGGCGTGGGACGCTGCCGGATCTGCGGCTCGCGGCCAAGGAGGTCGAGCGCACGCGCCGGCAGCTCGAGGAGATCCTCGCGCGGCACACCGGTCGCGACGTCGCCCGGGTCGCCGACGAGATCAGCCGCGACCTCGTGCTGCCCGCGGAGGCCGCACGCGAGTACGGGCTCGTCGACGAGGTGATCGCGAGCAGGAAGCTGCTGCCGACGGCGTCGTGATCGGGCCGGCCAGCTCCGACGTCAGGCGGCGAGCAGGACCGGGGCACCGAACGCGACCGGACCGGCAAGGTCGGTCGTCGGACCCTCGACTGCGGACACGAGCACACGCGGGCCGAGGGTCTCGGCGGCCCGGCGCACGAGATCGGCGAGGTCGAGATCCAGGGCGCCGCTGACCGCCTCGAGGATCTCCGAGCTCGGCTCCTTGCGGCCGCGCTCGACCTCCGACAGGTACTGCGTCGAGATCCCGGCGACGTCGGCGACGTCGCCCTGGGTGCGGTGCTGGTGCACGCGCTCGCGGCGCAGCTCGTGCCCGACCGCCTCACGCCAGAGCAGAGGCCGAGCCGGGAGCTCGATGACGCCGTCCATGTCGGCGACGCTAGGGCAGCGGACCCCCGCTCGCAGCCCTGTTCGTCGTCGGCGAACGTCGGCCCCGCACGGGGTGCCGCGCGGGTGCACCTGCAACGGCCGACCGCGGGACGACACAGGAGTCACATGAGCATCTCGAAGGCACGTGTCGTTCTTGTCGCCGCCGGCGGTCTCCTGCTCGCGGGGTGCGCGGGCGCCCCAGCGGGTGGTGGTGGTGACGACGGCGCCACGAGCACCGAACCGGCGGCGACGCCGTCGTCGTTGGTCGGCCTCTGGGTCGTCGACGCGCCGGACGAGGAGGACGGGGCCCTGCTGCAGATCGGCTCGAGCGAGGATCCTGCGAGCCTGGCGCTGTGGCGCGACTGCGGGTCGTCGTCGGGGACGTGGGTCGCTGCGGGAACGGCACTCCTCATGGAGCCGTGGGACATCGCGACCGGCTGCACCCCCGAGTTCGACGCCGAGGCGGCGTGGTTGGTCGACACCCGGGGATACGCCGTCGACGGCGAGACGGTGAGTCTGCTCGACGCCGACGGCGACGCGCTGGCGACGCTGACCACGGACACGGAGCACGGGTCGGGCTCGATCGACGGCCCCTCGCGTCCCGAGCTCGACGACGCCCAGCTGGCCGCGCTCGACGAGGTGCCGCCGGTGCCCGACGGCGTCGACCCGGCCGGCGCCGACGACCTCGTGGGCACCTGGGTCCCCGGCGGGGACGCCGCGCCCGAGGCCGAGATCACGCTCGCCGCCGACGGGACGTACACGGGGTCCGACGGATGCAACGGGACCTCGGGTCGCTGGGCTCAGGGCCAGGACGGCCGGCTGCTGGTGACCGCGGGGGTCTCGACGATGATGGCGTGCGACGGCATGCACCTCGTCGGTCTCGCGATGGCGGCGTGGGCCGAGGTCGACGGCGACACGCTGACGCTCTACGACGTCAGCGGCGCCGTCGTCGACGAGGCCGTGCGGGGCTGAGCGGGGGCGCTCAGCCGGCGGACGCCGTCGACGCTCGGGTGCCGACCCATCCCAGCGCCGGGGCGACGTGGGTCGCGAAGGCGTCGAGGATCCGGAAGTTGAGCTCCGGTCCGAGCTGGTTCGGGATGGTGAGCATCAAGGTGTCGGCGTTCATCACGGCCGCGTCGGCTCGCAGCTCGGCGATCAGCTGGTCCGGCTCGCCGACGTAGGTCTTGCCGAAGGTCGAGACGAAGCCGTCGATGACCCCGACCTGGTCGCCGTCGGACCGGCTGCCGAACAGCTGGCGATCCTGAGCCGTCAGCACGGGGAAGACCGAGCGGGACACGCTCACGCGAGGTTCGCCGTCGTGCCCGGCCTCCTTCCACGCCGATCGGAAGCGGTCGATCTGCTCGGCCTGGAGATCACCGAACGCGGCGCCGGTGGTCTCGGTGAGCAGTGTCGAGGACATGAGGTTCACACCCGCTCGACCGGCCCACTCGGCGGTCTCACGCGTCCCGGCGCCCCACCAGACGTGCTCGCGCAGCGTGGGGGAGTGCGGCTCGACGCGCAGCTTCCGGCCCGGGCCGGCCTGACGTGGGTCGGCAGGTGCCAGCCGTTCGCCGGAGATCGCGCGCAGGAACAGGTCGAACTTGTCGCGGGCGAGGTCGGCACCGCGGGGGTCGTCGGACCCGGTGTAGCCGAAGGTCTCCCAGCCGCGCTCGGCCGGCTCCGGGGACCCGCGCGAGAGGCCGAGGGCGAGTCGGCCGTCGGAGAGCAG
>JBMDXU010000228.1:0-3601 GCA_048594485.1 Pseudactinotalea sp.
CTGGCCCGGGCGAGCGACCGCCGTCGGGTTGTAGTAGTTGACGCCGTAGAAGTCCAGCGGCGCGGAGATGGCCGCGAGATCGCCGTCGACCATCGGGACGAGCGGAGCGATCGGGTCCGGGTAGCTGCCGGCGAGGACCGGTTGCGCGAACGCCCCGTTGTGGATCGCGTCGTAGAGGGCGGCCGCCGCGGCGTCCTCGTCGCCGTCGCCGGCGACCCACACCGGGGTGTGGTTGGTGGCGGTGCCGACCTGGGCGGCACCGGCGGCGCGCAGCGCGGCGACCGCGCGGCCGTGACCGAGGAGGAGGTGGTGCGCGGCCCCGAAGGCGCCGAACAGCAGCGACTGGCCCGGTGCGTGCGTGCCGAGCGCGTAGCCGGCCAGCGTGTGGATGTTGGGCTCGTTGACCGGGCACCAGTAGGCGACCCGGTCCGCGAGCCGGTCGGCGACGACCGCGGCGTACTCGCCGAACGCCTCGGCGGTGGCGCGGTTCATCCATCCGCCGCCATCCTGCAGCGGCTGCGGGAGGTCCCAGTGGTAGAGCGTGGCCATGGGAGCGATCCCGGCGTCGAGGAGTCGGTCCACGAGCCGGTCGTAGAAGGCGAGGCCCTCGGCGTTGGCCGGTCCGACGCCGTCGGGCTGGATCCGGGGCCAGGCGATCGAGAACCGGTAGCCGCCGAGGCCGAGGTCGGCCATGAGGGCGACGTCGTCGTCGACGTGGTGGTAGTGGTCGCAGGCGACGGCGCCGCTGCTGCCGTCGGCGATCCGGCCGGGCTCGGCCGCGAACGTGTCCCAGATGCTCGGGCCCCGTCCGCCCTCGGCCACCGCCCCCTCGATCTGGTAGGCAGCCGTGCTCGCCCCGAACACGAAGTCGTCGGGCAGGGTGGACATCGGTGGAACCTCCTGGGTCACGTCGTCAACCCGAACCCTATTCGGGTTCTGGCCGCAGCGGGAGGGAGGGCGGCCGGCGCTGGCCTGCGTGGAGCGGTGAGTGAGCGTCCACCTCGGGGGTGCTGGTGGACGCTGAGGCACCGTTGCGCGACCGAGCCGGGGTGGAGCGGTGAGTGAGCGTCCACGGGGTCGGCCCTGGTGGACGCTGACGCACCGCTGCGCCCGGTGAGGGCTGGTGGGAACGGCAGGGGCGCGCGCCGGCCGAGCTCCGGGACGGGCGTGTCATGGCACCCTTGTGCGCTGTGTCGTCCGCAACCCAGCCCGATCCCGCGCTGCTCAAGCGCGCCCTCGGCGTGCTCGCGCAGTACGCCCCCGAGGCGATCGAGCTCGGGCAGCGGTTCGCCGACGCCGGGTTCGAGCTCGCCCTCGTCGGGGGCCCGGTGCGCGACGCCTTCCTCGGCAAGGCGAGCGTCGATCTCGACTTCGCGACGTCGGCCCGCCCCGACGACACCGAACGCATCCTCGCCCGCTGGGGTACCGCGACCTGGGACATGGGCCGCGAGTTCGGCACCATCGGGGCGCGGAAGGGCGACGTCGTCGTCGAGGTGACGACCTACCGCACGGACGCCTACGACCCCACCTCCCGCAAGCCCGAGGTGGCCTACGGCGACACGCTCGACGGCGACCTGTCCCGCCGTGACTTCACGGTCAACGCGATGGCGGTGCGGCTGCCGTCGCTCGAGTTCGTCGACCCCCACGGCGGGCTCGCGGATCTCGCCGACGGCGTGCTGCGCACCCCGGTCGCGCCGGAGCAGTCCTTCGCCGACGACCCGCTGCGGATGATGCGCTCCGTCCGGTTCGCCGCGCAGCTCGGGTTCGAGGTCGAGGAGACGACGCTCGCGGCGATGTCGGCGATGGCCTCGCGCCTGGAGATCGTCTCGGCCGAACGAGTGCAGGCCGAGCTGGTCAAGCTGCTGCTCGCCGACCGGCCCCGATCCGGCCTGGAGCTGATGACCTGGACCGGGATCGCCGACATCGTGCTGCCCGAGCTGCCGGGGCTGCAGCTGACGATCGACGAGCACCACCGCCACAAGGACGTCTACGAGCACACCCTCACCGTGCTCGACCAGGCGATCGACCTCGAGACCGACGCCGATGGACCCGTGCCCGGCCCGGACCTGGTGCTGCGGCTCGCGGCGCTGCTGCACGACATCGGCAAGCCGGCGACCCGACGCATGGAGCCGGGCGGCGGCGTCAGCTTCCACCACCACGAGGTGGTCGGCGCGAAGATGGCGAAGAAGCGTCTCCGTGAGCTCCGGTTCGACAAGGCGACGATCGACCAGGTCAGCACACTGGTCTTCCTCCACCTGAGGTTCCACGGCTACGGCGAGGCGGCGTGGACCGACTCCGCCGTCCGCCGCTACGTGACCGACGCCGGTGACCAGCTCGAGCGGCTGCACCGCCTCACGCGCGCCGACTGCACCACCCGCAACCAGCGCAAGGCCGCCCGCCTCGCCCACGCCTACGACGACCTCGAGCGCCGCATCGGCGAGCTGATGGAGGCCGAGGAGCTCAAGGCGATCCGACCGGACCTCGACGGCACCCAGATCATGGAGATCCTCGGCATCGCCCCGGGGCGCGAGGTCGGGGCCGCGTACAAGCACCTCCTCGCCCTGCGCATGGAGCACGGCCCCCTCGGCGAGGACCGCGCCCGCGAGGAGCTCCTCGCCTGGTGGGCCTCCCGCGGCGCGGGCGCCTGAGCGAGCGGGAAGCCTCGGTCTCGAGCTCAGGGCGTGGGGGTCGCGGCGGGCCCGACGGGCGTGGGGGTGTCGTCGATCGCGCGGGTACCCGCGCGGTAGGCGATCCCGACGGCGATGTAGACCAGGCCGAGGACGCCGAACACCATCGAGGCCCAGCCGGTGTCGGGGAGGACGGCGGCGGCGAGCGCGGCCGCGCCGACGAACGCGACGTTGTAGAGCATGTCGTAGAGCGAGAACGCGCGGCCGCGGTAGGCGTCGTCGGTGTCGCGCTGCACGATGGTGTCGACGGCGATCTTCGCGCCCTGCACGCTCAGCCCGAGCAGGAACGCCGAGACCATCACCATCGGGCGCGCCGGGGTGAGGGCGAGCAGCCCCTGCGACGTCGCACCGACCCCGAGGCAGAGCAGGATCCACGTCGACGGGCGCATCCGTTCGTGCGCGAGCGGCGTCAGCAGGATCGCGAGCCCGTTGCCGGCGAACGAGACGCCCACGAGCAGACCGAAGGTGGCCAGCCCGTCGCCCGCGTCGGCGGGGTCGTTGAGGAGGTTGCGTGAGATGAGGATGAGCGCGATGAAGTTGACGCCGTAGAGGAACCGGTGCAGCGCCATCACACCCAGCGCCATGCCGGGGGTGCGACGCCGGACCAGGTAGCGGGCGCCGTCGACCATGTCGGTCACGGTCGAGCGCAGGTCGCCGCCGATCTCGGCCCACGACCGGCCGCGCCCGGTGGCCGCGGACTCCGGGCCGAGCCGGTCCTTGCCGAGCCGGAGCGCCAGCGCCGAGGCGCAGCCGAACAGCAGCGCCGCCGCGACCAGGGCGAGGCCGTCGTGCAGCGCTCCGTCCGGAGCGACCGCGCCGATGAGGAGCCCGATCCCCGCGCCGGTGGCGGCGCTGACGGCGCCGAGCGTCGGGGTGAGCGTGTTGGCGATGAGGAGCTGCTCGCGCGGGACGAC
>JBMDXU010000229.1:0-8371 GCA_048594485.1 Pseudactinotalea sp.
AGGCCAACGAGGACCACCTCACCGCCGAGGGCCGCCGCAACACCGGTCAGGTGCACGGGTCCGAGGTCGCCGGCGGTCGACGGATGTTCAGCCGCAAGTCGGGGGGCTGACGCAGCCCTGCGGCGCGACTGTCAGAGGCTCGGGCGGGCGACCTGCTCGAGCACACGCACCCGGATCGTCGGGTCCATCGCCTCGAGCTCGGCGAGCGCAGCCGGGGGCAGGGGCGCACCGACGTCGGTGGCCACGTAGCCGATGTCGCCCCAGGTCCCCAGCACCTGGCTCTCGACGTTGACACCGACCGCCGACAGCGCCTGGTTGACTCCCGCGAGCACGCCGGGGACGTTCCGGTGCAGGTGCGCGATCCGGTACGCGCCGTCGCGCGGCCGGTCGAGGATCAGCGACGGGACGTTGACCGACAGGTTGGTCGCTCCGACGTCGAGGTAGTCGCGCAGCTTGGCCGCGACGAACAGACCGATGTCCTGCTGCGCCTCCTCGGTCGACCCGCCGATGTGCGGTGTGAGGATGACGTTGGGGAGGTCGCGCAGCTCGGACGTGAACGTGTCACCGGCCGACTTCGGCTCCTCGGGGAAGACGTCGACGGCGGCACCGGCGACGTGCCCGGCCAAGATCTCCTCGCGCAGCGAGGCGTAGTCGACGAGGAAGCCGCGCGAGAGGTTGAGGAAGATCGCCCCCTGCTTCATCCGGGCGAACTGGGCCGCGCCGAACATGCCGGCGTTCCCCGGGCGACCGTCGACGTGCAACGTGACGATGTCGGACACGTCAAGCAGGTCGTCGAGCGAGCTCATCCTCGCCGCGTTGCCCAGCGCGAGCTTCTCCGCGGTGTCGTAGAAGACGACGCGGAGCCCCAGCGCCTCGGCGACGACGGAGAGCTGCGTGCCGATGTTGCCGTAGCCCACGATGCCCAGGGTGCGGCCGCGGACCTCGTGGGCTCCGGTCGCCGACTTGTCCCAGACGCCGCCGTGCAGCGACTTGTCCTTCTCGGTGAGTCGTCGCGTCAGCGCGATGATCTCGGCGAGCGCCAGCTCGACGACCGAGCGGGTGTTGGAGAACGGTGCGTTGAACACCGCGACGCCACCGCTCGCCGCTCGCCGCAGGTCGACCTGGTTCGTGCCGATGCAGAACGCCCCGACCGCCAGCAGCGACGGCGCGTTCTCCAGGACCCGGGACGTCACCTGGGTCTTCGATCGGATGCCGAGGATCTCGACGCCGTCCAGCGCCTCGATCAGCTCGTCCTCGTCGAGCGCGCCGTTGCGCGTGCTCACCTCGATGCCAGCCTTCTCGAGCGTCTCGCGCCCGAGGCTGTGCACGTTCTCCAGCAAGAGTGCCTTCACCACGTGCCCTATCGTCTCAGGCGTCGGGGCCGCCGATCGCCGCGGCCCAGGAGATGGACATCGGGTGAGACGGTCGCTAGAACCCGGCGGGCAGCGGCAACGTGTGCACGACGTCCAGGTGTCGGGTCGGCCGCGTCATCGCGACGTACAGGTCGCCGGGACCGGTCGCCTCGGCGGCGATGGTCGCCGGTTCGACGAGCACCACGTGGTCGAACTCCAGGCCCTTCGCACCCTCGGGATCGAGCACGACGGTCCCGGCGGTGAGATCGGTCCCGGCACCCAGGCGCTCGGCGAGCGCGGCCCGCGTGCTGCGCGGCGCGATCACGGCGACCGTCCCGCCGCCGTCCCGGGCTCGCTCCACGGCCGCTTCGGCGGCCGCGGCCACGTCGTCCGTCCGGTGGAGGGTGACGGCGTCGGGCTCGTCGCGCGCGGACTGGACCGGCGACGGCGGCCGGTCCGGCGCCGCCGCGGTGGCGACCGCCGTCGCCAGATCCATCACGGATCGGGGCGTGCGGTAGTTGACGGTCAGCTCGGCGAGTCGCCAGTCGCCACGCAGCGGGCCGTCCAGGGCCTCCGACCAGCTCCGCGAGCCGGCGGTGGCCGAGGTCTGCGCCACGTCGCCCACCACGGTCATGGATCGACGCGGGTTCCGGCGCAGCAGGGCGCGCCACGCCATCTCGGACAGCTCCTGCGCCTCGTCGACGACGATGTGACCGTAGGTCCAGCCGCGGTCGTTGAGCGCACGCTCCGCGGTCGTCATCACCGGGCCGGAGTCGGCGAAGCGCGCGGCCAGCTGCTCGGCCGACACCATGCCGCCTCCCAGACCCTCGCCGAGCACCTGCTGCGCGTACGCGAGATCCGACTCCCACCGCGCGGCCGCCTCGGCGCGCGCACGGCTGCGCTCGGCGGCGTCCTCGGAACCGATGAGCTCGGCCGCCTCGTCGACCAGCAGCACGTCGGCCGGGGTCAGCTGGGCGTCGGCGGGTCGCTGCAGCAGTGCGATCTCGTCGGCGGTCAGATCGGTGCCTGCGGCCTCGGCCAGCCGGTGCGGCTTGCTGAGCAGCTCGGTGACCAGACCCGTCGCCGTCAGCGGCATCCAGCTAAGGTTGAGCGCCACCCGGACATCGCGCGAGGTCCGCAGCTCCTCGATCAGATCGGCTCGCTCGTCGGGGTCGACGCCACCGAGCGCCTCGGCGTACTGCCGCGCGAGCACGCTGAGCATGTGGCGCACGAAGGTGACCCTGCCCTCGTTGTGCGTGCGGTGAGCTCGGCGCGCCCGCATCTGACCCTCGCGAACATCGCTGGGCAGCAGCCGCACGGTGTGGTTGCCCACCTCGAGGTCGCGCGCGGGCAGAACCCGCTCCTTGGCCCGCACCGCGCGGGCGATGATCTGCGCCCAGACCGCGCGGCCCTTGATCGCCGCGACCTCGTCCGGCTCGGTCCCCGTCGCCGTGACACCCGGCACGAGGTCGGCGAGCGTCAGCGACACGACACCGGTCTCGCCGAGCGAGGGGAGCACAGCCTCGATGTAGCGCAGGAACACGCGGCTCGGGCCGATCAGCAGCACACCCGCGCGCTCCAGCACCTCACGGTTGGCGTACAGGAGGTAGGCCGCGCGGTGCAGCGCGACGGCCGTCTTGCCCGTGCCCGGCCCGCCCTGCACCACCAGCACACCGTCGGCGGCCGCACGGATCACGGCGTCCTGCTCGGACTGGATGGTCGCGACGATGTCGCCCATCCGCCCGGTCCGATGAGCCATCAGCGCACTCATCAGCGCGCCCTCGCCCGCGAGCGGCACCGCGCCGTCGAGCGCGTCGGCGTCGAGAAGGTCGTCCTCGACCGAGATGACCTTCCGTGCGCGCGTCTGGAGGTGGCGTCGCAGCACGACTCCCTCGGGTGAAGCTGCGGTCGCCTGGTAGAACGGCCGCGCCGCGGGGGCGCGCCAGTCGGTGAGCATCGGCACCTGGGACTCGTCGGACAGGCCGATGCGGCCCACGTACCTCTGGACGCCGTCGTCGAGGTCGAGCCGCCCGAAGACCAGACGGTCCTCGACGGCGTCCAGCTGCGCGAGCCGATCCGAGTACAGGGTCGCGAACGCGTCCCGCTCGGAGCGGTTCTGATGCGTTCCACCGCCGCCACCGGCGCGCTGCGTGCTGCGCAGCCGCTCGCGGGTGTCAGCGCGCAGGTCGTCCAGCCGCGCGTACACGCCGTCGACGTACTGCTGCTCCTGGGCAAGGGCGCTGCCCAGCGCGTCCGTGGACGGGCTGCTCTGCTCAGGCACGATGTCGCGTTTCCCCTCCGGCTGGATCGAACGGCCGTCCATTATCCACCGAAACATGCTCGGGAATGGACGGCGAGCGGGGAGCGTTCCAGCGATCGACAGGAGGACGAGTTGCGCAACCCCGACGAGCTCTACACGATCGAGCCCACCACCCCAGGCACGCCCAGGAACGCGGCCGTGCTGGTCCACACCCTCGCCGGCTCCATCGACGCCGGGCATGCCGGACGCGCGGTGAGCGAGCACCTGCTCGCCACGCTGCCGTCGGAGCGTGTCGCGACGTTCGACGTCGACCAGCTCCTCGACTACCGGTCGCGCCGTCCGTCGATGACGTTCGACGGCGGCGCCTGGGTCGCCTACGACCGGCCCGAGATCGTTCTCGACATGCTCCGCGACGACGAGGGGGTCCCGCTGCTGCTCCTGCACGGCGTCGAGCCCGACCTGCACTGGGAGTCGTTCGTCGCGGCCATCAGGTCGTTGATCGACTCCTTCGGCGTGCTGACCACGATCGGCGTGCACGGCATCCCGATGGGCGTGCCTCACACACGTCCGGTCACGGTCACCGCGCACGCGACCCGCCCCGAGCTCATCGCCGACCACCCCAGCTTCATCGGCACCGTGCGGGTGCCGGGCTCGGTCTCGGCGCTCCTCGAGCTGCGGCTGGGCGAGGAAGGGCGCGACGCCCTCGGCTTCGCGGCCAACGTCCCGCACTACCTGGCCCAGACCGAGTACCCGCTCGCGGCGGCCGAGCTCGTCCGTCAGATCTCGCGGTCGTCGGGGCTGAGCCTCCCGGTCGGCGACCTCGAGGCCGAGGGTGTGCGGGTGCTGGCCGAGGTCGACCGTCAGGTCGCGACCTCGGACGACGTGACGGCGTTGGTGCACGCGCTGGAGGGGCAGTTCGACAGCTTCGCCGCCGAGGTCGAGCGCGACGGCCGACCGCCGCTGCTCGCGCGCGCCGAGGAGCAGCTGCCGAGCGCCGACGAGCTGGGCGCCCAGGTCGAGGCGTTCCTCGCGGGCCACGACGATCTCGAGCCGCCGCACGACCAGCGAGGCTGAACACCTGCCACCCCGTGGAAACCGAGCCGCAGTCTGTGGCGGCTCCAACAGGTGACGTGCAACACTTCCGCCGTTGCAGGTTTTCTCTTACGTTTCACCGGGCACGGCCCTGAGCACGACGTGGGCGAGGCATTGCGGCACCACCGTCGGTCCAGGACAGGGCCGGCATCTGTAAAAGTCCCGGAAGGACACGCAACACATGGCACAGGGAACCGTCAAGTGGTTCAACTCCGAGAAGGGGTACGGCTTCATCGCTCAGGACGGCGGCGGCGACGACGTCTTCGTCCACTTCTCGGCAATCCAGGCGGATGGCTACCGGAGTCTCGAGGAGGCGCAGCGCGTCGAGTTCGAGATCACGCAGGGCCCCAAGGGTCCGCAGGCCGAGAGCGTTCGAGCGATCTGACGCGATCCGCACGCGCCCGACACGTGTGCACGACGAACGGGCTCGCACCCTCGGGTGCGGGCCCGTTCCGCTTCTCAGACGTCCGGGTCCTCGAACGGCGTCGCTCCCGCCGCGAAGTCGGCGACGTCGGCCTCACCCAGCACACCGGCCGGGACCGGCAGCGACCGCATCGCGCGGGCCAACCCCGGCCGCTGCACACGCTGCGCCGACGCGGCGATGACGAGATTGCCGTACCGACGCCCCTTGAGGACCGCCGACTCCGCGAGCACGACGACGTGACCGAACACGGCGGCCACGGTCGCGACCTCACGGCGTGCGTCGCGCAACGGTGGCCGATCGGCGAGGTTGGCGATATAGAGGCCATCGGGCCGCAGCCGCGCCGCCACCTCCTCGACGAACGTGCGTGTGCGCAGGTGCGGTGGCACGGCTCGACCGTCGAACGCGTCGCGCACGACGACGTCGAGACTGCCCGGCGCCATCGTCAGCAGCTCGGTGCGGGCGTCCCCGACGCGGATCCGCAGCCGGGGAGCGCGCGGGAGGTCGAACCACTCCCGGACGCGCGTCGCCAGCTCGGCGTCGATCTCCACGGCCAGCTGCCGCGGTTGCGGCCACTGCGCGTCGATCGCCCTCGCCAGGGCGCAGCCCGCTCCGCCCAGGTGCAGCACCCTCATCCCCTCGGTGCCGGGGTGCGTGAGCTCGAGGACCGATCGCATCTGCTGCATGTACTCGAACACCAGGTGCGTCGGGTCGTCGAGGTCGAGATGCGAGCTCTCCACGCCGTCCAGCAGCAGCATCACGCCGTCGGTGTCGGACCTCAGCTCTAGGCTGCCGGTCGAGGTCATGACGGGGGTGTCCGGAAGCACAGGGCGACCCGTGCCGGGTGTCCTGCGTCGGGCCATGACAGCGACTGTAGGGGTTGACAGCGTTCGAACCGATGTTCGATAATGGATCGGAGGAGGTGCTACCCATGACTGATCGGATGCGAACCGCACCATCGGTCGCGGGCGCGATGGCCGAGCAGCTGCTGCGTCGCGCGCGCACCGAGCTCGACTGCGCCTACGAGAGTCACGATCCCTCGATGAGGTTCCTGCACGCCCACATGGCCGCGATCCGCTCGGCGTCGGCGGTGCTGGCGATGAACGGCCCCGGTCCGCGTCGTCGCGGGCGCGTGCTGAGCGTCTGGGAGCAGCTCTCCGACGCCGGTGCGCAGTGGCAGGGCTGGGCAGCGACGTTCGCCGCCGGTGCCTCGGTCCGCGCCGGGATCGAGTCCGGTCGGGTGAACGTGGTCGATGCCGATCAGGCCCTCCTCACGCTGGAGCACGCCGAGGCGTTCCGCGAGGAGGTGGCCGGCGTCGTCCGAGACTCGCGCTCGGCGGCCACACCCGCGATGGCGTCGTGACCTGGCGATGAGTCGCGCACCGCGCAACGAGGACGTGCGCAAGGACTGGGGCGGCGACGACAGCGCGACGCCGATCCTCCACGTCGACATGGATGCGTTCTTCGCCGCCGTCGAGCTCGTCGACCGGCCGGAGCTGCGGGGGCTGCCGGTGATCGTCGGCGGCGTGCACCGCGGTGTGGTGCTGTCAGCGACGTACGAGGCCCGTGCCGCGGGCGTCCGCTCGGCGATGCCGATGACGCGCGCCCGCGCGCTGTGCCCGCAGGCGATCGTGATCCCACCCGACCACGATCGTTATCGCGACGTCTCGCGCCGGGTGATGAGGATCCTGTCGGACGTCACACCGGTCATCGAGCCGTTGAGCATCGACGAGGCGTTCCTCGACGTGTCCGGTGCGCGACGCCGCATCGGACCGCCGGTGCACATCGGCGAGATGGTCCGCCGTCGCATCGCCGACGAGCTGTCCGTGACGGCGTCGGTCGGGATCGCGTCCACGAAGTTCGTGAGCAAGCTCGCCTCCAGCCACGCCAAGCCGGACGGACTGCTGCTCGTCCCCGCGGAGGCCACGGTGCCGTTCCTGCACTCGTTGCCGGTCGGAGCCCTGTGGGGAGTGGGGGAGCGGACCGAGGAGACGCTGGCGCGCCAGGGCATCCGCACCGTCGCCGATCTCGCGCACACGCCGGCCGCTGTGCTCAACCGGGTCCTCGGCACGGCGGGCGGGACCCGACTCCTCGATCTCGCCTGGGGCCGCGATCCTCGTCCGGTCCAGCCGGTGCGCCAGGAGAAGTCGATCGGTCACGAGCAGACCTTCGATGTCGAGCTCGTCGAGCTCGACGAGATGAGCGCCGCGCTGCTCGACTTCTCCCACCGCTGCGCGGCGAGGCTCCGGGCTGCGGAGATGGTCAGCTCGTGCGTGTCGATCAAGGTGCGGCTGGCCGACTTCACCACCATGACGCGGTCGCACACGCTCGATGTCGCGACGGATGTGGCGCACGAGATCTACCTCGCCGCGCGCACCCTGCTCGCCGGCATGACGCTGCCTCCCACCGGGGTCCGACTCCTCGGTGTCCGGTGCGAGGCGTTGAGCGAGGCGGCCACGACGTTCGTGCAGCTCGCACTCGACGACAACGGCCCCGAACGCAGGGCCGCCGAGCTCGTGATGGACGAGGTTCACGCCCGATTCGGGCGCTCGTCGGTGACCGCCGGATCACTCGTTCGTCACTCGACTACCGTTCCCGACGACAGCGACCTATCCTGATCCCAGCACCCCACGGTGGCCGGTGCAGGAAGCGGAGGTGACATGCCTCTCTCCGAGTACGAGCAGCGCGTGCTGGAGGAGATGGAGCAGCGGCTCCGCTCTGACGACCCGAAGCTGGCCAAGGCGATCTCGGGGGGTGCGCCACGGCGTCCCCTGCAGGTCGTGCTCGGCGGTCTCGTCGCGCTCGGTGGCATCGGTCTGCTGTTCGTCGCGCTCACGACGCAGATGATCTGGCTCGGCGTGATCGCCTTCGTGGCGATGTTCGCGGGCGTGCTCGTGGCGCTGCAGCGTGCCGCCGGCGGCGCCGACATGCGCGGCGGAGCCGATCCTCGGGGCGGCGGCGACAGCAACGTCCGGCCGCTGAAGCGCCGGTCCGGCTCGTTCATGGACAAGCTCGAGCAGCGATGGGATCGCCGCCGCGAGGGCGATCGCTGACGTCCGACGTCACACCCGAGCTCGTTCTCGGGTCGAGTCGCTGATGCGCTCCCGCGCCGACCGGAGGACGTCCTCGACCCAGGCGTCGACGTCCGCCTCGTCGGCACGAGGCGCCCCCGCGCGGTCGTAGCTGGCCGTCTCCACCGCTCGCGCGAGCTTGCCCAGGGAGTCGAGGGCCTCGGGATCGAGCAGG
>JBMDXU010000023.1:0-11255 GCA_048594485.1 Pseudactinotalea sp.
CCCCATGTAAGGCCCCCACAGCGGGAACACCGGGGTTGTGTTATAACACGGCCCCCGGCGGCCCCCCCGCGCCCCCCCGTCGACCGCCCCCGCCCCCACGTCGAAAGAAGTCACCGATGATCAGGACCGGCTCCCGGTACCGCCTGCTGGCGCTCTTCGTGGGCCCGGCGCTGGTGGTCTACGTCGTGTTCGCCGTCTACCCCCTGGCCAGCTCGATCGGGCTCAGCCTGTTCAGCAGCGCCGGCGGCGGGTCCAGGTTCGTCGGGCTCGGCAACTACGTCGAGCTCTTCACCACCCCCGCGGTCAGCGAGCGGTTCTGGAACGCACTGATCAACAGCATCCACTTCTTCCTGGTCCATCTCGTCGTGGAGCTGCCGATCGGGCTGCTGCTGGCAGCGATGCTCACCTCGGGCAGGCTCAAGCGCAGCGCCGGGCTCTACCGGACGCTGCTGTTCATCCCCACCACGCTGTCGGTGGTGATCGTCGGGTTCCTGTGGCGGCTCGTCATCAACCCGCTCTGGGGCTTCGTGGACTACCCGCTGCTCGGCACCGAGTCGACCGCGCTGACGACGATCTCGCTGATGTCGGTCTGGCAGTACCTCGGCATCCCGATGGTCTTCCTCTACACCGCGCTGCTCGCGGTGCCGGAGTCGGTGGTCGAGGCGGCTCGGATCGACGGGGCCAGCGGCTGGCGGGTGTTCTGGCAGATCAAGTTCCCGCTGATCGCGCCGCAGTTCGGACTGATCACGATCCTCACCTACATCTGGACCTTCAACGGCTTCGACATCGTCTATGCCCTCAACGGCTCCGCGCCGGGACCGAACTACTCCACCGACATCCTCGGCACGCTCTTCTACCGCACGTTCTTCGGGTCGAGCGGTCAGGTGGCCGACCTGGACCTCGGCGCCACGGTGGCGTCGGTCATCTTCCTCATCATCCTGGCGACGACGGCGGCCTACTTCGTCATCCTGCAGCGTCGCCTCAAGACCTACGAGCTGTGAGACAGATCCGATGATCGACAGCGCCACCGCGACCGCCCCGGATCGCACCGCCCCGGATCGCACCGCCCCGCTCACCCGAGCGCGCAGGCGCGACGGCGACGTCGTCGGCAGCGCACTCGTGCACGTGGTGCTCGTGGTGTTCTCGCTGCTGGCGGTGGTCCCGATCCTGTTCATCGTCATGAACTCGTTCAAGACGCCGATGGGGATCTTCGGCGAGCCGTTCGCCCTGCCGAACGCCGAGACCTTCAACCTGCAGGGCTACATCAACGTCTTCTCGCGGGGGAACTTCCTCACCAACTACCAGAACAGCATCACGGTCACGGTGTCGACGATCGTGCTCACGGCGGTGCTCGGCACCCTCGCCGCGTGGGGGCTGGTGGAGTACAAGGTCCGCATCAGTGCGCTGCTCGCCGGATTCTTCGTGGTCGGCATCATGCTGCCGCTCCGGCTGGGCACCGTGCCGCTGCTGACGATGATGCGCGAGTGGGGGCTGGTCGACACGCTGGCGGCGCTCGTGCTCGTGTACACGGCGATGCAGCTGCCGCTCGCCGTCGCACTGATGACGACGTACTTCCGCGCGGTGCCCACCGAGCTGAAGGAGGCCGCCCGCATCGACGGCGCCGGGGAGCTGCGCACGCTCGGGATCACGCTGCCGATCGTGCGCGTCGGGATCGCCGCCGTCGCCTCGATCACGATGCTGCCGGTCTGGAACGACCTGTGGTTCCCGCTCATCCTCGCGCCGTCCAAGGAGAACCAGACGGTCACGCTCGGGGTGCAGCAGTTCGTCGGACAGTTCCAGGCCGACTACCCGGCGCTGCTCGCCGCACTGACGCTCGGCGCGGTGCCGCTGGTCGTGCTGTTCGCCGTGTTCTCCAAGCAGTACATCGCCGGGCTCTCCCAGGGCTACGGCAAGTGACCAACGAGAGGAAGCCGACGATGGCGATCGCCACGCTCAACCCCACCACCGGCGCGGTGGAGCAGACCTTCGACCACCACAGCCCGGAGCAGGTCGAGGAGATCCTCGCGCGCGCCGAGGCGGCCAACACGGCGCTCCGGGCGACGACCGTGACCGAGCGCGCCGCGTGGATGCGGGCCGCGGCCGATCTGCTCGACGCCGACCTCGAGCTCGCGGCCGGGCTGGCGAGCACCGAGATGGGCAAGACGATCGGGACCGCGCGGTACGAGGTCACCAAGTCCGCCAACGGGATGCGCTGGTACGCCGATCATGCCGCGGAGTACCTGGCTGACGAGGAGCCGGTGCCGGCCTCCTCCGTCGGCGCCTCGACCGCGCGGGTGGTCTACCAGCCGATCGGGACCGTGCTGGCCGTGATGCCGTGGAACTACCCCTACTGGCAGGTGATCCGGTTCGCTGCGCCGGCGCTCATGGCCGGGAACAGCGGTCTGCTCAAGCACGCCTCGTCGGTGCCGCAGGTCGCGCTCTACCTCGGAGCGCTCTTCGAGCGGGCCGGCTTCCCGGCGGGCGCCTTCCAGACGCTCCTGATCGACGGCCCGACGGCGTCGGGCCTGCTCGAGGACCGGCGCGTCAAGGCGGTCACGCTCACGGGCTCGACCGGCGCGGGCGCGGCGGTCGCCGAGGCGGCGGGGCGCAACCTGAAGAAGAGTGTGCTGGAGCTCGGGGGGACCGATCCGTTCATCGTGATGCCGAGCGCCGACCTCGCGCGATCCGCGCAGATGGGCGCGAACGCCCGGGTCCAGAACTCCGGGCAGTCCTGCATCTGCGCCAAGCGGTTCTTCGTCCACACCGACGTCTACGACGCGTGGTTCCCGCTGTTCCTGGAGGCGATGACGGCGGCGCGGTACGGCGACCCGTTCGACGAGTCCGTGGCGTTCGGGCCGATGGCCACCGAGAGCGTCCGTGCCGAGGCGCACGAGCTGGTGGCGGACGCCGTCGCCCACGGCGCCACCGTGAGCGCCGGCGGCGAGCTCCCCGACGGACCCGGCTGGTTCTACCCCGCGACCGTGCTCACCGATGTCACCCCCGAGATGCGGATCTACCGCGAGGAGTGCTTCGGGCCGGTGGCGTGCGTGTACCGGGTCGACTCGATCGACGAGGCCATCGAGAGAGCCAACGACTCCGACTTCGGGCTCGCCGCCAGCGTCTGGACCCAGGACGAGGACGAGATCGCCCGACTGCACGACGAGCTCGCCTTCGGCGGTGTGTTCGCCAACGGGCTGTCGGCGTCGTTCTTCGGTCTCCCGTTCGGCGGTGTCAAGGACTCCGGCTACGGCCGCGAGCTCGGGGTCTGGGGCATGCGCGAGTTCGTCAACGCGAAGACGCTCTGGTCGGCCTGAGCAGCGCGGTCGACAACCGGCAGGTCAGCGGAACCGCTTCGCGACGAAGGTCGTGACCGAGCGGGGCGCGAGCGTCGTCGTCCCGGTGGCCGTCCGATCCCGTCCACGACGCAGCTGCACGGGCCGCAGACGCCGCAGGTCGTCGTCGGCGGAGGTCCGGTAGGGCGTCAGCTTCACGGTCGGGCTGCTGCACGGCACCGACAGCTCGACCGTCTGCTCGGTCGCGGACTCGTTGATCGCGACGACGACGAGGTCGCCCTTCGTCCGGTCGAGGTACGCCGACGTCCTGACCTCGGTGCGGGTGGCCGGGGTCCACGCCAGCGCCTGCGCCTGCGTCATGCCCTCGGGCACCAGCAGGTCGATGATGTTCGGGTCCTCGACGCCGTCGGATCCACCGCCGAAGTTCCAGTCCGAGGGCTCGGCGTAGACCTCGCGCACCCGCAACGAGTCCGCGGCCATGTTCCCCTCGGAACCCATGACGAGGACCTGGTAGGACCAGCCCGGCTGCGGCTCGCCACCGAGGAACGACTTGGGCACCCGGATCGTCAGCGTGTCGCCGTCGACCTGCTGGCGGTCCTCCAGCGGGACGAACAGCGCCTCCTGCATCTCGGCGGAGACCTTGGCCGCCACGTCGCCGAGCGCGGCGTCGGTCCGGCCGGTCACGAAGACGGCACGGTCCCAGGTCTGCCCCTCGGCGGTCAGCGCACGGCGTCCGGGCAGCAGCTCGCTGAAGCCCTGCCCCGAGCCGGTGTCGACGTAGAGGTCGAACACCTGCAGGTCGTAGCCCACGGGCGAGCCGTTCCACGGGTCGACGAAGTCCGCGCCGATCCGAATGCTGAAGACGACGTCGTCGCCGCCGTCGGTCGCCTCGACGGCGAGCAGGTCGAAGCTTCCCGGGGTGAACACGGCGTTGCCGGGGTAGGTGACGGTGCCGACGCCGTCGTCGTCCCCGGCCGGGTCCTCGATCCGGAAGTACGTGCCGCCTGCGCCGGGAGCCGGGGTGAGGTCCGGTGTGACGAACGGGATCCGCGCCATGGCGCCGTCGGACTGGTCGAGCTGCTCGGCCTCGACATCGATGCGGCGTGCGCCGGGACGGACGAACCGGCTGAAGTTGCCGAGCGCCCAGAGCCGCTTGGTCTCCTCGATCGACTCCTCGTCACCACGCCGCACGTAGTCGGTGTAGAGCAGGCCGTCGTGGTAGTCGTAGCGGCTGACGGCGATCCAGTACTGCCACGAGACGGCGCCCGCGATCGTGAGGTCGGAGTGGACGGTGCGGGCGAGCACGAGCGCGGAGTCCATGCCGCTGTCGCGACCACCGACCATCTCGCACCACTCGGTCATCGCCAGGTGGTGGTCCGGGAACGACTGCATGTGCTCGGCGGCCAGGGCGCGCTGCTCGTCCGTGGACCAGTAGGAGTGGACGGCGATCTCGCCGAGGCCGGCGTCGATCACCGGGTCCGCCAGCAGCGTGTCCACGTACGCCTGCTCGGAGTACAGCGCCTTGTACTCGCCGGACTCCGGCGCGGAGACCTTCGTGCGCAGCCCGCTGCGCGAGAAGCCCTCGATGACCGTGCGGGTGAGGTCGCGCACCTGCGCGGGCTCGTAGTGGCAGCCCTCCTGCCCCGGCGCGTCCCAGCCCCACTGCGGCTCGTTGATCGGGCTGATCCACGTGAAGCGGATGCCCTCGCGCTCGCGGAAGTGCCTCACGATGTCCAGCAGGTAGCGCGTGAACTCGTCGTAGTTCTCCGCCGGCAGGTTCGAGGTTCCCGGGGCGCCGTAGGTGTGCCCGTTCGCGGTCAGCCGCCGGGGCGGGCTGTTGACGAACGCGATGAGGTCCTCGACGCCGTGGTCGGCCGCGGCGCGCAGGAACCAGCGAGCGCCCTTGTCACGGCTCCAGTCGTAGCGCCCGGGCCCGGTCTCAAAGGTCTCGGCGGTCCGCCAGGGATCGGTGATCGTGTCGTCGAGGCCACCGCCGATGTTGTAGCGGTACTGCGACAGCCCGATGCCGTCCTTGCGCGAGAACAGCAGCCGCGCGACCTCCTCGCGGCGCCGTCGCGACCAGGTCCCGAGGTTCTGCGCCCACCACGCCCCGGAGGCGCCGAACCCCTCGATCCGCTGGTGCCGCCGGGCGGGATCCAGGCGGAAGGTGTAGGCCGGGCTCGGGCTGCTGCCCGGACCGCTCGCCCCGCCCGCACCGCCGGAGCCGGCCGGACGCGCCACGGCGCCGTCGGCGGCGATCACCGACCCTGCGGCACCGATCCCCACACCCGCGGCGACGCCCGCCCTGAGCACCTCTCGCCGGGGGACACCGGCCGGCGGGTTCGGCGGCGTGCTCTGGTCTGCGGTCGACGTCATCGTCATCTTCTCCTGGCCGGTCGTCGGTGATCGGTATGGCGGACGGCTTTAATCTAACCCGTGGACAAATTCGCGTCCACCGAACGCGGGGTATAACTGACCTTGGTTGTCACCGAGTCGAGACCCCGGCCCGGCGGCTGCTCCTGAAGTTGAGGGTGCTCCGCTCGCCGAACGTGTCGGCCCTGCAGCGCTCGCTCGACGAGACGGACGCGGCCTTCAGGAGGCCGGTGCGGACGTTCCGCGTCGGAGTCGACGGCAGGAGCTGACGCCCGTGTCCAGCAGCATGCAATCGTGGTGAGCCGACGCCACTTCCTGGCGGCGGCAGGTGCGTTCGGCGCGACCGGGCTCGCGGGGTGCGTGGCGGGAGACCCCACCTCCCTCGCCGAGGCCAACTTCCCGTCCGACGTCTCCTCGTTGCTGCCGCGGTACGCACCGATCGAGGCGATCACACCCGACATCGAGGGTGTCAACGGCTCGACGCCCGGCTACACGCGCTATCCGAGCGACCGGCCTCGGACCGTCGACGGCGTCCCCGGGGCGGGTCTGACGATCACCGCGATGGTGCCCACCTGGAGCGCCGTGCGCTCCGACCTCGACAACGACTTCACGCGCGCCCTCGACGCGTCGCTGGGCTCGACGCTGCGGTACCAGATGACCACCGGCAACGACTACCGCGACAAGCAGGCGGCCGTCTTCGCCTCGCCCGACGACGTCGCCGACTGGGTCTCCGTCTTCGGCTGGAACCCGCCGCCGCAGTTCGACCTGGCCGCGGAGGCGCTCTTCGAGGACCTGACGCCGTGGCTGTCCGGCGACAACGTCGACCAATGGCCCAACCTGGCGAACCTCCCGACGCCGGCGTGGCAGTTCGGGATCCTGCGGGGCCGGCTCTACGGCCTCCCGGTGCAGGGCGAGACCGTCACCGACGCCATCTACCAGCGCTCGGACGTCCTCGAGCAGCTCGACCTCCCGGCGCCGCGCACGGCCGAGGAGCTGCTCGCCGTCGCGCGCGAGCTCACCGACCCCGACCAGAACCGGTGGGCGTGCAACGACCTCAGCGTCGGCGTCCCCAACCTCATGTTCGCCGTCCCGCCGGACTGGCGGGTGCGGGACGGGGCCCTGGAGTATCGGTGGGAGACCGCGGAGTACCGCGAGGCCCTGGCGTTCCAGCAGCAGCTTTTCGCCGAGGGCCTCGCGCACCCCGACGCCGTCGCCGGATCGGGAGACGCCAAGCAGCGGTTCACCTCCGGCGCCGTCGCCCTGCACTACGACGGCGTCGGGGCGTGGGGGGAGATGTCGTCGACGCTGTCGGAGACGGGCGGAACCGTCGCGCCCCTGGCGGGTCTGTCCGCGACCGGTGAGGAGTCGATGCGCTACCGCGGCTCGCCCGCCAACTTCTTCAGCTTCCTGCGCCGCTCGGACCCGGACCGGATCACCGAGATGCTCGGCATCGCGAATTATCTCGCCGCGCCGTTCGGGTCGGCCGAGTGGGAGCTGCTCAACTTCGGCGTGGAGGGTGTGCACTTCGAGCGCGACGAGCAGGGTGTGCCGGTGCCGACCGAGGCCCTGGCGGAGCAGCAGCCGGGGGTGCTGTCCACGCTGGTCACGGGCCCGCTGGCGAAGTACGACTTCGGCAACCCCGACTTCGTGCCGCGATACTGCGCGTGGATGGCCGCGGAGGTCGAGAACGTCGTCGACGGCCCCTTCTACGGCTACCAGGTGATCCGGCCACCCGAGTTCACCGCGCTGGACCAGCCGCTCTACGACCTCGAGGCCGACATCATCCGAGGTCGGCGACCCCTCTCCGATCTCGACCGGGAGGTCCGTACCTGGCGCAACGCCGGCGGCGACCGGATGCGCGAGTACTTCGGCTCTGTGCTCGAGCAGATCCAGTGACCGGGACCCTGCAGGTCGGCCGCGACGCATCGACGCCCGCGGCCGCCCCGGCCCCGCGACCGCCAGCGACGCTGGCGACCCGGCTGCGGCGCGACTGGCGACTGCTGGTGATGGTCGCCCCCGCGATCGTTCTGCTGGGGTTGTTCGTCTACCTGCCGCTCGCGGGCAACGTCATCGCCTGGCAGCAGTACTCGCCGTACGTGGGCATCCCCGACAGCCCCTACGTGGGGTGGTGGAACTTCATGAGGGTGCTCGCGACGCCGTCGTTCTGGGACGCGGTGCGCAACACGCTCGCGATCACCGGCATCCAGCTGGTCTTCTTCTTCCCGCTGCCGATCGCGCTCGCCCTGCTGCTCAACTCGATCATGACGCCCTGGCTGCGGACGACGATCCAGTCGATCGTCTACCTGCCGCACTTCTTCTCGTGGGTGCTCGTGGTGACGATCTTCCAGCAGGTGCTCGGTGGAGCCGGGCTGGTCAACCACCTGTTGCGCGGCGCGGGCTTCGAACCCGTCGACATCATGACGAACCCCGACACGTTCCTGTTCCTCGTGACCGCTCAGGCCGTCTGGAAGGACGCCGGCTGGGGCATGATCATTTTCCTCGCGGCCCTGAGCACGGTCGATCCCGCGCAGTACGAGGCCGCTGCGCTCGACGGCGCAGGACGATGGCGCCGGATCTGGCACATCACGCTCCCGGCGATCCGTCCGACGATCGTGCTGCTCCTGATCCTGCGGCTCGGCGACGCCCTCACCGTCGGCTTCGAGCAGCTGCTGCTGCAGCGTGATGCCGTCGGCACCGGGGCCGCCGAGGTGCTCGACACCTACGTCTACTTCCAGGGCGTGGTGGCGGGCGACTGGTCCTACGCGGCGGCCGCCGGCCTGCTCAAGGGTGTTGTCTCGTTGCTGCTGGTGCTCTTGGCCAACCGGCTCGCGCACGCCGTCGGTGAGGACGGGATCTACCGCAGGGAGGCGACCCGATGACCGGTGCAGGTGTGCGGGAGGAGATGCCGACCGTCGTCCAGCAGGAGAGGGTGCCGCGACGCAACTCGTGGGAGGGGCGACCGGGTGCCCTCGAACGTGCGGGCAAGGTCGTCACCTTCGCCGTCATCGGCCTGCTCGTGCTCGGTCCGCTCTACACCGTGGTGCTGACCTCGCTCTCGAGCGAGGCGACCATCACCGAGGCCGGAGGCATGGTGCTCGTCCCCGACGGCCTCACCCTCTCCGCCTACCGCAGCATCCTCGCCGGTGGTGTCGTCACCCGGGCGGCGCTGGTGAGCATCGGGGTGACGGCGGTCGGCACCCTGATCTCCACCGTCGTCTCCGCGATGGCCGCGTACGGGCTGTCCCGCAGCGGCTCGGTCATGCACCGGCCGCTGCTCATGGTGTTCGTGCTGACCCTGTTCTTCAGCGCCGGCCTGATCCCCACCTACCTCGTGGTCTCCTCGCTCGGTCTGATCGACTCCTGGTGGGCGCTGATCCTCCCCGGCGCCGTCTCGGCCTTCAACGTGCTGATCCTGCGGTCGTTCTTCATGGGCATCGACGGCGCGATCCTCGACGCCGCCCGGATCGACGGCGCGGACGACTTCCGCATCCTGGGCCGCATCGTCGTCCCCATGTCCACCGCTGTCCTGGCCGTGGTCGCCCTTTTCTACGGCGTGGGCTACTGGAACGCGTTCTTCAACGCGCTGCTGTACCTGCAGGACAGCGCGAAGTGGCCGCTGCAGCTCGTGCTGCGGTCGTACGTGCTGGAGGGCGTCGAGCTGCCGGGCTCCCTGGCACCGGCGGGCGTCACGGACGTCGCCGAGCCGGCGAGCCTCGCCCTGCGCATGGCCGTGGTGGTGCTCGCGCTCGTGCCGGTGCTGCTCGTCTACCCCTTCATCCAGCGGCACTTCACCAAGGGAGTCATCATCGGCGCGATCAAGGGATGACGCTCGAACCGGACCGACAGCACGACCGGGGCCGATCCCGGCCCCGCCCATCCAGCAAGGAGCTGACATGACCCGCGACCAGTACACGATGCACGACCCGACCAGCCTCTACGCCGACATCGAGACGAAGGCCATCTCGCAGGAGGGTCCCGGGCTCGACGCCGACATGAAGGACCGCGCCGACCTCGGCGAGGACACCTATCGCGGCAGCGGGCGCCTGACCGGGCGCAAGGCGCTCATCACCGGAGGCGACTCCGGGATCGGCGCCGCGACCGCGATCGCCTTCGCACGCGAGGGCGCCGACGTCGCCATCAGCTACCTCCCCGAGGAGCAGCCCGACGCCGACCGGATCGTCGGCCTGATCACCGACGCCGGGCGAACCGCGGTCGCGATCCCGGGCGATCTCACCGACCGCGACTACTGCACGAAGGCCGTGGAGCGCACGGTCGCCGAGCTGGGCGGTCTCGACATCCTCGTCTGCAACGGCGGCAAGCAGCAGTACGTCGACGACATCGCCGACCTGTCGCCCGAGCAGTTCGACGAGACCTTCAAGACGAACGTGTACGCGCTGTACTGGATGGTGCAGGCCGCGGTCCCGCACATGCCCGCCGGGGCGAGCATCCTCGCCACCTCCTCGATCCAGGCGTACCAGCCGTCCGAGAACCTGCTCGACTACGCCACCACCAAGGCGGCCATCAACACCTTCTGCAAGGGGTTGTCGCAGCAGCTCGCGCCGAAGGGCATCCGCGTGAACGTGGTGGCACCGGGCCCGATCTGGACGCCGCTGCAGACCGCCGGCGGCCAGCCCACGGACGAGCTGCCCGAGTTCGGTCAGAGCACGCCGCTCGGACGCGCCGGGCAGCCCGCCGAGCTGGCGCCGGCCTACGTGTTCCTGGCGTCGGCCGAGTCGAGCTACGTCGTCGGCGAGACGCTGCACGTCAACGGGGGGATGCCCACTCCGTGACATCGACGGCGGACGGTCGTCCCGCGGGCGCCGGCGGGCCGCGCGACGCCGACGGCTACCTGGACCTGCGCGGCTACGCGCCGATCGGCGACGGTCGCACCGTCGCGCTGGTGGCGACCGACGGGCGGATCGACTGGCTGCCGCTGCCGGAGCTGGATGCCGTCCCCGCGTTCGCGGCTCTCCTCGACGCCGTCGACGGCGGTTTCGTCGGCCTGGAGCCCGAGGACGAGTACACGGTCGTCCGCCGATACCTGCCCGGCACGAACGTGCTGGAGACGACGTTCACCACCGCGGACGGGCAGGCGCGTGTCACCGACGCCCTCAACGTCGGCGTCGCGGGTCGTCTCCCGTGGGCGGAGCTCGCCCGGCGGATCGACGGCGTCAGCGGCCGCGTGAGGCTCCGCGCCGTGGTGCAGCCCGGCACCGCGCTCAACGCCGTCTCGCCCTGGGTGTCGCAGACCCTGCACGGCGCGGTGCTGCGGGTGGACGGACTGATGATCGCGGTGCGCACCCTGAACGACGACGGCGTCCGGGTCGAGCCGCGGCGCGTCGTGGCCGGGTACGTCACGGGGCCGGGATCCCGGCATCTGCTCGGGCTGTCGACCACGGACCGCGAGCCCCGGTTCGTGCCGACGCCGGAGCTCGTCGACGCGGGTGTGGACCGGACGGCCGACGCGTGTGAACGCTGGTCGCGATCGGTGGTCCACGAGGGTCCGTGGCGCGAGGAGGTGCTGCGCAGCGCGCTGCTCCTCAAGCAGTTGATCCACGCACCCACCGGGGCGATCGCGGCCGCGGCGAC
>JBMDXU010000230.1:0-18221 GCA_048594485.1 Pseudactinotalea sp.
CGAGCCGTCGTCGTCCGACGGCGTCCCCGCGTCGACGGACGCCGGCTCACCGCCGGTGAGCCAGAGGAACAGATCGACGCCGTCGGCGAGCGCACGGCGCCGATCAGCCGTCGACAAGCCACCCTCGATGCCCAGCACGGCGCCGTCGATCTCGCCGACCGTGCCGCCCTCGAGCAGCTCGAGGGCGAGCGTCGTGCCGGGGCGTCCCCGCCACGGGTGCAGTGCACGAAGCTCTCCACGAGCGTCGGCGAGCGCGTCGCGGACGCGCCTGACGCCGTCGAGGTCGGGCGCGAGCGGCGCGGTCGCGATCACGTCGAGACCGGCGGCCAGGCCGTCGACGACGGCGTCGACGTCACCACCGGAGACGGCCAGCAGATCGGGCGTCGTCTGCGCCACCAGGGCCCGGTGGTCGCGGAAGGTGGCCACCTCGGGGCGGTCGGCGCCGCCGCGACGCTGGTCGTCGTCCGGCTCGCTCAGCCCGGCGACCCGGATCCCCGCCCGCCGTCGCCGTAGCGGGTCGAGGTAGAGGACGTGGCGAGGGTCGGACAGGCCGACGATCCCGATCCTGCGCATGCTCCTGCCCTTCCGACGCCACGGCGCATCCGGGCGTCAGTCTCGCGCACCGGGGAGGCACGCGACGGCGCACGCTCAGGGGTGATGCGCGCAGCCGTCCCGGTCGCCGTAGCTGTCGTGCAGCCGCCACCAGGCGTACGGCGGGTCCTGCGGCCAGCCCTCCGGGGAGTCCTCCCAGGTCTCCTGGCGACCGTACGGCGTGAGGTCCAGCAGGTCGAAGACGACCATGAACGGCTCCTCGCCGCGGTCGTAGGTGGACCAGGTGTGGAAGACGCGCTCGCCGTCGGTGAGGAACACCGAGACGGCCTGCTGCTCGCCACCCTCGGCGTCGGTGGCGCCGAAGTCCTGGTTGAAGGTGTCGGCACCGCACGAGAACCAGGGCAGCTGCCAGCCCATCCGCTCGGCGAAGCCGACCAACGAAGTCACGGGTGCGGTGGAGACCATCACGAACGAGGTGTCGCGCGCGTGCAGGTGCGCGAGCGGGCCGATGTGGTCGGTCATCATCGCGCATCCGTCGCAGGCCTCGTCCCAGTCGGCAGCGAACATCACGTGCTGCACGATCAGCTGGGATCGGCCGTCGAAGAGCTCGAGCAGGGTGCGCGAGCCGTCGGGGCCCTCGAACCGGTAGTCGGCGCGCACCTGCACCATCGGCAGCCGCCGTCGGGCGGCGCTGACCCCGTCCTTGAGACGCATCAGCGCCTTCTCCTGGACGAGGAGCCGGTCGCGCTCGCGCTGCCAGGTCTCGCGGTCCACGACCGGAGGCAACGGCTGGGTGGTGGTCATGCCTGCTCTCCTTGCTGGTGGGCTCGTTCGGCGAGGTCGCGCAGACGCTCGAGGCGGACCTGCCAGCCTCGGCCGATCGTGTCGAGATGGTGCGCCAGCTCGCTGAGCCGGCCACCGACCGCGCGGTAGCGCAGCTGCCGACCCGCGTGCTCGGGCTCCACGAGACCCGCGGCCGCCAGCACACTCAGGTGCCGCGCGATCGCCTGTCGGCTGATCGGCAGCTGCTCGGCCAGCTCGGAGGCCGAGAGCGCGCGGCCCCCGACCAGCTGCAGGATCTGCCATCGGCTGCCGTCGGCGAGCGCGGAGCACATCTCGACGACGTCCGTGCTCGGCGTGCTCATGCCGCGCCCCCCACGTGAGCGGCCAGACCCGCCATGGCGATCGACCACCCCTCGGTGTTGCTCTCGATCGCCGCCCGGCGCGCCGCGACGTCCGCGCCGCCCAGACCGGACTCGTGCACGGTCACGAGGGTGGCTGACGGCCCGGCTGCCGCGAGCGTGAAGAGCACGCGCGCGTCGCCGCTGGGTGTCTCGGTGCTGCCCATCTCGCCCCACAGCAGGCCGAACCTGGTGGGCGGCTCGTACACCTCCACCAGCAGCGGGAACGGGTCGTGCTCGGACCACGCCCAGGTCCCGAGGGCGCCCTGGTGCAGACCCTGCGGGAACGAGGTCGGGTGCCCCCACCACTGACCCATCTCGGCGGTCACGGCCTCCCAGGTGCGCTCGATCCCGGCCTGGACGAGCACCGTGTGGGTCACGGTGCCGGCATCGATGTCCGCGACGGGATCCCGGCCCGTGACGAGCGAGGCCGCCAGGACTGCGAACTCGTCGAGCTCGGAGTTCCAGCCCCGGGCGTTGTCGCGCAGCGCTGCGGCGCGGCGCTCGAGACCACCGGCGAGCCCGTCGAAGCCGGACTCGACGACGACGAGCCGTGTGCCGCCGTCGACGTCGTCCGTGAGCGTGAAGGTCGCGGTGGTGGCGTTGTCCGCGCGCAGCTCCTCACCCGGGGTGCCCCACGTGAAGGCGAACTCCTCGACCGGCCGGTACATCTCGATCCGGACCGGGAAGTCACCCTCGCCGTCCCATCCGAAGGCACCGGTCGCGCCCTCGTCCACACCGTCCGGGAACTCGGCACGCTGACCGAACCACTGCGCGATCTGCGCCGGCGTCGTCAGCGCCGCCCACACCACGCCGCGCGGCGCGGCGATGTCCACCGACCTCGTCACGGTGGCGTTGTCGACATCGATCTCGGACAGACCCATGACTCCTCCTGCAACTCGAATGTTGCAGAAAGACTAGTTCGGTGACCGTCGAACTGCAACCCTGCGGTTGCACCTGCCGGGCGCGAGCCCGCCGGCGCCGGCCCCGATCAGACCGCGTCGATGCGGCGGCGCAGGGTCCTCACCGCTCGCTCGACCGCGTCGACGACGGCGGGCTCGGGATCCTGCGTGGCACCCTCCAGCGCCGCGAGGTGCTCGTGCTCGCCGACCGTGCCGACCGCCCGAGCGGCCGCCGCCCGTACCCGTGGAACCTCGTCGTCGAGCAGGTCGAGGAGGGCGTCGGCCGCCTCGCCGACCTCGTGCTGGGCGACCACCTTGGCGCACATCTCACGCACCCGCCAGTGCTCGTCGGCGAGCCCGGCGACGAGAGCCCGGCGGGCTCCGTCCCCACCGGCGCCGTCGTCCCAGACGTACCGCAACCCGCGGGCGCCCCAGACCCGAGGCCAGTAGTCGGTGTCCGCGCCGACGACGTAGGCCGCCGCGCCCACCCCGCCGAGATCGTCGAGCGAGACCGTCACCTCGGCAGGGTCCGCACCGCCCAGCAGCGCGACGCAGTCGTCGAGCACGGTCGCCTCGCCCAGCCGCCCGCCGGCGTTCGCGAGCCACTCGCGAGGGTGTCCCGCCTGAGCCATCGCGCCAGCCTGGCAGGCCGTGCCCGCTACAGGGGGGTGATCGTGCCCGAGAAGTAGGTCTTGCCGGTCCTCGCGTCCCACCCGGCGTAGGTGCGACCGCCGTCGGTGGCCGCGACGCCGAACGTCACAGTGCCCGGCAGCAGCACGGGCTTGCCGAACTCGACGCTCCACCGGAACGCGTCCCCGCGCGCGGCGCCGATCGTGGCCAGCGCGCGCGACGCCGTGTACATGCCGTGCGCGATCGCGCGGGGGAACCCGAACAGCCTCGCCGCGAGCGACGCCATGTGGATCGGGTTCCGATCGCCCGAGATGGCCGCGTAGCGGCGGCCGACGTCGGCGCCGAGCGTCCAGCGGCCGGTCGGCGCGGGGTGGGTCGGTTCGTGGCGCTCCTGCTCCGGGGCGGCGGGGAGCCCGCGGATCGTGCGGCCCTTCGCGAGATACGTCGACACGCCGCGCCACGCGACGTCGTCCGAGCCCTCTCGGCGCACCTCGACGACCAGGTCGACGGCCGTGCCGGAGCGGTGCGTCCGCAGCTGCTGCGACCAGGCGCTCACGGTGAGGGTGTCGTCGAGGGTGAGCGGGCTCCGCTGCTCGACCGCGTTCGCCAGGTGCACCATGCCGAGCAGCGGCAGCGGGAAGTCCGGCCGCGCCATGACCGCCATTGCGAGCGGGAAGGCGAGCACGTGCACGTAACCCGGGGGCAGCACGTCGGTGCCCGGCTCGCCGAGCAGGTGCTGGTAGGCGGCGAGGTGCTCGGCGTCCGCGTGCGCGCCCTCGACGAGGTAGCGCACGTCGGGCAGCGTCGTCGGCGGGCGGCCGCCGACCATCGCGAGCGCGGTGCGCCCGACCGCCTGCGCGTAGAGCGCGCCGAGCGAGGGGATCTCGGGGAGCCGGACCTCGGTCATGGCCTCAGCGTCCCACGAGGTTCTGGCCGCACACCCGCAGCACCTGCCCGTTGACGCCGCCCGCCTGCGGCGAGACGAGGAACGAGATCGCCTCGGCGACGTCGACGGGCTGACCACCCTGCTGCAGCGAGCTGAGCCGACGGGCGACCTGCCGCGTGACCGGAGGGATCGACGCCGTCATGTCGGTCTCGATGAAGCCGGGCGCGACGGCGTTCGCGGTCCCGCCGCTGGCCGCCAGCAGGTGGCCCAGCGACCGGGTCGCGCCGATGACGCCCGCCTTGGAGAACGCGTAGTTGGTCTGCCCACGGTTGCCGGCGATGCCCGAGGTCGACGCCAGCGAGACCAGGTGCAGCCCCTCGGGGGACAGGTCCGGCTGGGCCATCAGCGACTCGTTGATCCGCAGCTGCGCGGCGAGGTTGACGGCGATGACGGCGTCCCACTTCTCGGGCGTCATGTTCGCGAGCAGCTTGTCGCGCAGGATGCCGGCGTTGTGCACGACGACGTCGAGCCGACCGAAGCGGCTGCGAGCGAGCGAGCTGATGCGCTCGGCGGCGTCGTCGGCCGTGATGTCGAGCTGCAGGGCGACACCCGTGACCTCGTTCATCACCGTGCTCAGCGACTCACCCGCGCTCGGCATGTCGACGCCGATCACCCGGGCGCCGTCGCGCGTGAGGACACGCGCGATCGACGCGCCGATGCCGCGCGCCGCGCCCGTGACGACGGCGACGCGACCCTGCAGCGGTCGTGCCCAGTCCTCGGGGGCGGCACCCTCGCCCGACACCGGCAGCAGCTGCCCGTCGACGAACGCGCTGCGCGCCGAGAGGAAGAACCGCAGCGTCCCGACGGCGGCCGGGGAGTCAGGTGCGACGCCGTCGTCGAGGACGACGCCGTTCGCCGTCGCCCCCGCACGGAGCTCCTTGCCGAGCGAGCGGACCAGCCCGTCCACGCCGGCGCGGGCGGCGGCGACGGCGGGCGCCGTCTGCGCCGTGGCGGCGCGCGAGATCACGACGACGCGGCCGCTGGGCAGCAGGTCGCGGAGCATGCCCGCGGTCGCGAGCACGCGTGCGCTCGCCTGGGTCGGGTCGGTGAGATCGGTCAGCACGAGCACGATGCCCCCGACCTTCGTGCCGGCGGAGACGTGGCGGCGCACGTCGAGGTCCCAGCCGAGCAGTGCGTTCGCGACGGTATCCGCCTCGCCACCCTCGCCGACGACCACGACCGGACCGGGCGCCAGCGGCACGTCGACCTTGCGCGGGTCGGTGCGTCGCAGCCTGGCCGGGCGCGGCAGCCCGAGCTTCGTGGCGATCTGCTTCGTGACCCCGGAGTTGACGAGGTCGAGGTAGGTGTCGGCCATCAGGCTGCCTCGAGGATCATCGCGACGGCCTGCCCGCCCGCGGCGCAGACGGAGATCAGTCCGCGTACCGGTGCGTCGGGCTGCTCGGCCTTGCGCTCGGCGAGCAGCTTGGCGAGGGTGCCGACGATGCGGGCGCCGGTGGCGGCGAACGGGTGGCCGGCCGCGAGCGAGGAGCCGGCGACGTTGAGCCGGCTGCGGTCGATCTCGCCGAGCGCGGGCAGGCCGAGCTTGCGCCGGCTGAAGTCCTCGTCGGCCCACGCGGCCGTGGTGGTGAGCACGACCGAGGCGAAGGCCTCGTGGATCTCGATGAAGGCGAAGTCGTCGAGCGTGAGACCGGTGCGATGCAGCAGTCGCGGCACCGCGTAGGCGCCCGCCATGAGCAGGCCGTCCTCGCCGCGGACGAAGTCGACGGCGGCGGCCTCGGCATCGACCACGTGCGCGAGCACGGGCAGGCCGCGCTCGGCCGCCCACTCCTCGCTCGCGAGAAGGACGGCGGCCGAGCCGTCCGACAGCGGCGTCGAGTTCCCCGCCGTCATCGTCGCGGCGGCCGGTCCGTCCGGACCCCGGGTGCCGAACACCGGCTTGAGCGAGGCGAGCTTCTCGGCCGAGGTGTCGGCGCGCAGGGACTCGTCGCGGGTCAGCTTCCGGTACGGCGTGAGGAGGTCGTCGAAGAAGCCGCGTTCGTACGCGGCGGCGAGGTTGCGGTGGCTCGCGAGCGCGACCTCGTCCTGCGCCTCGCGGGTGATGCCCCACTCGCGTGTGGTGAGCGCCTGGTGCTCGCCCATCGACAGGCCGGTGCGCGGTTCGGCGACGTCGGGTGCGACGGGGACGAGGTCGCCCGGGCGCAACCCGGCGAGCAGCTGCAGCCGCTGCGGCACCGTCTTCGCGCGGGAGAGCTTCAGCAGGGTGCGGCGGAGCCGGTCGCTCACGACGATCGGGGCGTCCGAGGTCGAGTCGACCCCCGCCGCCACGCCGACCTCGATCTGACCGAGGGCGATCTTGTTCGCGATCGACCAGGTGGCCTCCATGCTGGTGGCGCACGCGCGCTGGACGTCGGAGGCGGGCGTCTGCGGCGACAGGCTCGCGCCGAGGACCGCCTCGCGGGTCATGTTGAAGTCGCGGGAGTGCTTGAGCACGGCGCCGGCCGTGACATCGCCGAGCCGCTCACCCGCGAGCCCGAAGCGTGCGACGAGGCCGGACAGCGCCGCCGTCAGCATGTCGAGGTTCGAGGCGGAGTCGTACGCGCCGCCCGCCTTGCCGAACGGGATGCGGTTGGCGCCGACGACCGCCGCGCGTCGGGGACCGTGCTGCTCGGGGCTGGACGCGCTCTTCTTCGTCGCCATCTGATTTCTTCCGGTTGCGGGACACCCGCGGCGGACATCCCGCGGGCTCGGTAACTTACTGAGACCGATAGTACCTGATACTCTCAGTACGTGACCTCGCCCACGGCTCCCGCGCTCGACGTCGACGCCCCTGTCGACCCCGACGACGCCGAGTCGGGCGACGGGCGCTCCCGGCGGTGGGCCGCCCACCGCGAGCAGCGGCGGGCCGAGCTGAGCAGGGCGGCACGCAAGGCCGTCAACCGCTGCGGCCCCGACCTCTCGATGGACGAGCTCGCCACCGCCATGGGGACGAGCAAGTCGATCGTGTACCGCTACTTCACCGACAAGTCCGGGCTGCAGGCCGCCGTCGGGCAGTCGGTCCTCGACGAGATCGCCGATGCGCTGGCCGCGGCCGCGCGGCAGCAGGGCTCCGCCCAGGAGCGCATGCGCGCCATGGTCGAGATCTACGTCGGGACGCTCACCCACTCGCCGAACGTCTACCGGTTCGTCACCGCGCAGCAGGGTGCCCAGCTGTCGACCTTCCTCGTCACCGTCGCCGAGGCCGTGGCCACGCCGTTGCGAGAGATCCTCGCCGAGGCGGACCCCGAGGGTGACCTGTCGACCCTCTGGGCCTCCGGGATGGTCGGTTTCGTCCGCGGCGCGGGCGAGTCCTGGCTGAACTCCCCGCCGGAACGACGTCACGACCCCGACGTCATGGTCGACCTGCTCGCAGGCTGGCTATGGCGCGGCGCAGGTTCCACCTCACGGATCAGAAGCAACGGAGCGAGCTCATGAGCACCACGCTGACCCCGCCGGTCACCGAGACGGCCACCCTCACCGTCGACGTCGCCGCCGTCAACAACGCCCTCGACGGCCGCTGGGCCGACCTGCGCCGGAGCAGCCGCGCGCTGTCGACGGAGCCCGAGTTCCGCCGGGTCCTCGGGCTCAGCTACCCCGAGCACCGCGAGCGTGTGCTCGAGCAGGCCAAGGCGTTGGTATCCCGCCAGGCCGTGCAGCGCGCCTTCCCGGAGCGCTTCGGCGGTCACGACGACCACGGCGGCAGCCTGGCCCGCTTCGAGGAGCTCGCCGTCGCCGACCCGTCGCTCCAGATCAAGGCGGGTGTGCAGTGGGGCCTGTTCTCCTCGGCGATCCTCCACCTCGGCACCGAGCGGCACCACGACGCCTTCCTCCCCGGCGCGCTCGACCTGACGACGCCCGGTGCGTTCGCGATGACCGAGATCGGGCACGGCTCCGACGTCGCGGCAATCGGCACCACGGCCACGTACGACCCGGCCACCGAGGAGTTCGTGCTGCAGACGCCGTTCCGCGCCGCGTGGAAGGACTACCTGGGCAACGCCGCGAAGGACGGCGTCGCCGCCGTCGTCTTCGCCCAGCTCATCACCAACGGCGTCAACCACGGCGTCCACGCGTTCTACACCCCGATCCGCGAGATCGGCCCGGATGGTCGCGCCGGTGCGTTGCTGCCGGGGGTGTCGTCCGAGGACGACGGCCTCAAGGGCGGTCTCAACGGCATCGACAACGGCCGCCTCGCGTTCGACGGCGTGCGGGTGCCGCGCATCAACCTGCTCAACCGCTACGGCGACGTCGCCGCCGACGGCACCTACAGCTCGCCCATCGACAGCCCCGGGCGACGCTTCTTCACCATGCTCGGGACGCTCGTGCAGGGCCGGGTCTCGCTCTCCGGAGCGGCGAACGTGGTCTCGAAGATGGCGCTCGCGACCGCGATCCGCTACGGCTCCGAGCGTCGGCAGTTCACGGCGGCGGACCCGCACTCGGAGACCGTGCTGCTCGACTACCAGCGGCACCAGCGGCGGCTGCTCCCGCTGCTCGCGCGCACCTACGCGGCCCAGTTCGCGCACAACGACCTGCTGCAGCGCTTCCACGAGGTGTTCTCCGGCGAGCACGACACCGACGCCGACCGCGAGGACCTCGAGACGCTCGCCGCCGCCAGCAAGCCACTGACCACCTGGCTGTGCCTGGAGACCGTGCAGCAGGCGCGCGAGGCCTGCGGAGGCGCGGGCTACATGGCCGAGAACATGATGACCGGCTGGCACGCGGACATGGACGTGTACGCCACCTTCGAGGGTGACAACAACGTCCTGCTGCAGCTCGTCGGGAAGCGCCTGCTGACCGACTACGGCCGCTCGATCGCGCGGATGGACGTCGCCGGCACCGCGCGCTACGTCGCCGACCGTGCCGTCGACATGACGCTGCACCGCACCCCGCTGCGCCGGGCCGCGCAGTCGATCGCGGACTTCGGCTCGGCCGCCCGCTCGGCCCTCGAGATCCGTGACCCCGCCGTCCAGCGCGAGCTGCTCGAGGAGCGGGTCGAGACGATGATCGAGGAGATCGCCGACGGCCTGCGCCCCGCACGCCACGCCTCACCCGAACGCGCCGCGGAGCTGTTCAACGCGCACCAGAACGACCTCATCGAGGCGGCGCGGGCTCACGGCGACCTGCTCCAGTGGGAGGCGTTCACCAAGGCGCTCCCGACGATCAAGGACGCCGACACCCGCAAGGTGCTCACCTGGCTCCGCGATCTCTTCGGGCTCGTGACCATCGAGCGCAACCTGGCGTGGTACGTCGTCAACGGGCGCATCTCCAACCAGCGCGCCCGCACCGTGACGTCCTACATCAACCGCCTGCTCACCCGGCTCCGCCCGTACGCCCTCGACCTCGTCGAGGCGTTCGGGTACAGCCCCGAGGCTGTCGGTGCGACCATCGGCACCGGTGTCGAGGCTCGGCGCCAGGCCGAGGCGCGTGACTACTACCGCCGGCTCCGGGCCAGCGGGCTCGAGCCGATCAGCGAGAAGGCAGCCGTCCGCGCGAAGGCGTGAGCGGCGCTCGCTCCGGCGCGGCGGTCAGGCGGGCCGGGCCGGGCCGATCGGGCGGCGCGAGCCGATGACACCGGCCAGCGCGAGCAGCGTCGTCGAGATGGTCGCGAGGGCGACGAGCACGGCCGTGGGTCCCGATCCGTCGAGCAGCGCGCCGAAGGCGACCGGGACGGTCGCGGCGATCGCGTAGCCGACGGTCTGCATCATCCCGGACAGGTCGCGGACGGCGGTGGCGTCGCGGGCGCGCACGGTGAGCAGCGTCATCGTCAGGGCGAAGCAGCCGCCCTGCCCGTACCCCGCGACGGCGAGCCACAGCAGGTAGCCGTCCGGCGCGAGCAGGAGCCCGAGGCCGAGCGGGAGCCAGGTCGCGGCGACGAGCAGCGCCGCCGCGCGGCGGGACGCCGCGCGGGTCACGATCAGGGGGACGCTGAGCGCTCCCGCGATCCCGAGCAGCTGGAACACCGCTGCCGCGGTGTTGGCCGCGTGCGGCGCGATGTCGGCGACGGTCGGCAGGATCGTCGGGAGCCACGCGGTCACGCCGTAGTAGCTGCCGGCCTGCAGGCCGAAGAACAGGCCGAGCGCCCACGCGGCCGGCCGCCGCCACGTCCAGCCGCGCTCGCCCGGGGCGGCGAGCGGTGCCGGCGCCTGTGCGCGGGGTGTCGTCAGGTGGACGGCCGCGGCCACGACCGCGATCCCGGCCCAGGCCGCGCACGCCCACTGCCAGCCCAGCACCGCACCGAGCGGTGCCGTGGCGGCTGCCGACAGCGCGGCGCCCACGGTCAGCGACCCGACGCTCACCGAGGTCATCGGGCCCGGATGGGCGGCGAAGTCGCGCCGGACCATCGCCGGCAGGAGCACGTTGCCGGCGGTGATCGCGACCCCGATGAGCGCCGTCGTGGCGAGCAGGATCCCGAGGGGCGTGAACGGGCGCACGAGCGTCAGCGCCGCGAGCGCGAGCGTGGCGAGCAGCAGCACCCGGTCGACACCGGCGCGTCGCGCCACCGAGGTCATCGGCGCCGAGGCGACGGCGAACGCGAGCACGGGCAGTGTCGTGAGCAGCGCCGCCGTCGCCGCGCTGATCTGCAGGTCGCCACGGATCTCCGGCAGCACCGCCGCGACCGACGTGATCGGGGCTCGCAGGGTCAGCCCGACGAGCACGAGGGCGACCGCCGGCCGCCAGGGGAACGGTGCGGACGGTGCCGGCGGTGCGAACGAGCTCACGCGACGCCGTCCATGGCAGCAGGGTAGGGCGCCGGTCGGAGGCCGCCGTCCACCTCCCGGCGCGTTCGTCACGATCTGATGACACGGCCCTGCCGCCCGGTGAACCGCCGTTAGCCTGTCGCCATGCCGGCTCGGGGGGCGTACCGCAAGGGCGTCGAGAAGCGCGAAGAGATCCTGTCCATCGCCCTGGACGTGGTCGCTCGTGAGGGTTATCGGGGCACGACCGTGCGCGACCTCGCGGACGCCGTCGGGCTCAGTCAGACGGGCCTGCTCCACTACTTCGGGAGCAAGGACGAGCTGCTGACGGCGGTGCTGCGCCGCCGTGACGAGATGGACGCCGCCGAGGAGGTCGACGTCCCGGTCGACGAGCGGCTCGCGGGGAGCCTGCGGCACAACGCGACCGTCCCGGGGCTGGTGATGCTCTACGCGCAGATGTCGGTCGAGGCCGCCGACCCGAGCCACCCGGCGCACGACTACTTCCAGGAACGGTTCGCGCTCATGCGCGTCGCGATCGCCCAGCTCATCCGCGAGGGTCAGGAGGCGGGTGTGATGCCGCAGGCGCTCGACCCCGACATGACCGCGACGATCGCGCTCGCGCTCTCCGACGGTCTGCAGGTGCAGTGGCTCTACGACCGCGACCTCGACATGGCCGCCCACATCGAGCACCTCTGGGAGGTGCTCGTCGCCTCCGCCGCGCCACCGGCGCCCTGACCGCGGCCCCGCCCGGTTCGTCTCTACGCTGGTGGACGTGAGCACGTCGCGCGGTCCGTCCCGCCGGTCGCAGGTGCCGCCGTTCGCGGTGATGACGGTGCTCGACACCGTCGCGCGGATGCGTGCCGCCGGTCGCGACGTGATCTCGCTGTGCGCGGGGGAGCCGTCCGGCGGAGCGCCGGCGGCGGTGCAAACGGCTGCGGCGGCGCTGCACCAGAGCGCCGCGCCGCTCGGCTACAGCCCGGCGCTCGGGATGTCGGCCCTGCGCGAGGCGATCGCCGGGCACTACCGGCGGTGGTACGGGCTCGACATCGACCCGGGCGCAGTCGCGATCACCACGGGCTCCTCCGGCGCGTTCCTGCTGACGTTCCTCGCCGCGTTCGAGCCCGGCGACCGCGTCGCGCTCACCCGCCCGGGGTACCCCGCCTACCGCAACATCCTCGCCTCGCTGGGCTGCGAGGTCGTCGAGATCGGTGTGGGACCCGAGACCGGGTTCCAGCCGACGACGGCGGACCTTCAGGAGGTCGGTCCGCTCGCCGGGCTCGTGCTCGCCTCGCCGGCCAACCCGACCGGGTCGATGGTGGCGCGGGAGCGGCTCGCGGCCCTTGTCTCGTGGTGCGCCGCTCACGGTGTGCGGCTGGTGTCCGACGAGATCTACCACGGCCTCACCTACCCGACGCCGGACGCCGTCGACCCGCGTGGCACGAGCGTGTGGGAGCTCGACCGCGACGCCGTCGTCGTCTCGTCGTTCAGCAAGTACTGGGGGATGACGGGCTGGCGCCTCGGGTGGGCGCTCGTGCCGGACGACCTGCGCGACGCCGTCGACGCCCTCGCCGGCAACCTCGCGCTCTGCCCGCCCGTTCCCGCTCAGCATGCCGCGCTCGCGGCGTTCACCGAGGAGTCCTACGCGGAGGCCGACGCGCGCCTGGCCGCGATGACGCGCACGCGTGCGGTCGCTCTCGACGGTGCGACGGCGCTCGGGTGGGGTCCCGTCGCTCCCGCCGACGGCGCGTTCTACCTCTACGGCGCGGTCCCGCTGGTCGGCCACGCCGATGCGGTCGCGTGGTGCCGCGACCTGCTGGAGCAGCAGGGTGTCGCGCTGGTCCCGGGGACCGACTTCGACGGCGTCGACGGCGGCCGGTACGTCCGCCTGTCGTTCGCGGCGGGGGAGTCGGCCGTGTCCGAGGCGCTGTCGAGGATCGCGGCCTTCGCCGCCACGGGCGCATAGCCCGGCGGGATCACCGGCGCGGGCCGGGCGGATAGCGTGTGGGCGTGCCGGTGCCGATGTACGACGCGTACGCCTTCGATCTCGACGGCACGCTCTACCTCGGCGACGAGGTCCTGCCGGGCGCGGTCGAGACCGTCGCGGCGCTGCGCGAGCGAGGCGCGGTCGTGCGCTTCGTCTCCAACAACGCCACCCGCTCGCCCGACCAGTACGTCACCAAGCTGACCGGGCTCGGCATCCCCGCGACTCTCGACGAGATCGTCACCCCGGTCACCACGACCGTGCGGTGGTTGCTGGCCAACGCGCCGGACGCCGTCGTCTTCCCGATCGCCCCCGACCCCGTGGTGACGGCGCTGACCGACGCCGGGATCGCCGTCGGAGACGACCCGGCGACGATCGACGTCGTGCTCGCCTCCTACGACCGCGCGTTCGACTACGCCAAGCTGCAGATCGCGTTCGACGCGATCTGGTTCCACGGTCGTGCACGCCTGATGAGCACGAACCCCGACCGGTTCTGCCCCTACCCCGGGGGCCGCGGCGAGCCCGACGCCGCCGCGATCGTCGCCGCCATCGAGGCCAGCACCGGCGCAACGTGCGAGCGGACGTTCGGCAAACCCGACCCGGTCGTGCTCGAGCTCGCCCTCGCCGGGGTCGAGGTCGACCGCGCTCGTGTGCTCATGGTGGGTGACCGGCTCGCGACCGACATCGCGCTCGGCCACGCCGCCGGCGCGGCGACGGCCCTCGTGCTCACCGGCGACTCCACCGCCGCCGAGGCCTCGTCGCTGCCGCCGCTCGAGCGCCCGACCCACGTCCTCGACGGCGTCGCCGACCTCCGAGGAGATCTCCCCGTGGCGTGACCGGAGAGTGGGTGGTTACGGTGGCGGTCCCCTGGAGAGGAGCTCGTGCGATGACTGAGGATGACGTCTTCCTGGCACGCTCGGTCCAGCTGCCCGGCCGCTCCGGCCGGCTGCTCGACCTGCTGACCGGTGTCCGACGCCCACTCGAGCTGCGCATCGACGCGGGCGGGATCGAGGTGTTCGGCGACGGCGGCGAGTCGGCCACCTGGGTCGAGATCGAGGATGTCTACGTGCTCAACGACGTCCGCCAGCGCTACCTCGTCTATCGGTTGACCCCGGCGGCGGCGCGCGCACGAGGCCACAGCACCGGGACGTGGCGCGTCCCCTCCCGCCTCTTCACGCCGCAGCCCGCCGTCCTCCTCAGCATTCTCGACGCCGACGAGATCGACGTGCTCACCGCGGTCCGGCGCTTCAGCAACGGTCGCTTCCCGTCCCCCGAACGCGTGACCGGTGGAGCCGAGCGTCGCTCCACGCCCTGGCCCTGACGAACCCGGATCTCCCAACCTCGTGAGTCGTTCCCGAGCTGTCTGCCTCGTCGGACACGGGTGGCGATGTCTCAGAAGACCGACAGATCAGAGAGGGGTGACGGGGCCGCCGTCGAGGGTGTCGAGGTCGAAGCGGAACAGGTCGGTGTAGCCGACCGCCCAGAGGTCGTCGCCCACGACCAGCACCCGCACGATGCTCCCCGACCACGCGTCTCCGGTCCCCGTGGTGTCGATGCGCGGGCCCTCGGTCACGGTGCCGTCGGCGAGGTCGACGGTGACGATGCCGATCTCCGGCTTGCCGGTGCCCTCCTCGGCGGCCTCCCAGTCGTACGTCTCGGCGGGCAGGTAGACCCGGTCCTCCCACTGCAGGTACGCCCGGTGGTCCCACTCGACCGGGGACGACGTGTGCGGCCAGGTGACCTGCCCGACGCGCTGGGGGTCGGACGTGTCGGCGATGTCGAACAGCGACGCCTGCAGCCCGGTGGTCTGCCCGTCGTCGGTGGCGTCCTGCCCGATGCCGAGCAGGCGGTCGCCGCTCAGCGGGTGCAGGTAGGCCGAGTAGCCGGGGATCTTGAGCTCGCCGGTCACGACCGGGGCGGTCGGGTCAGAGGTGTCGACGAGGTAGAGCGGGTCGGTCTGCCGGAAGGTGACGACGGCGGCCAGATCCGGTCCGAGGTACCGCACGGCGAAGATCTGCTCGGTCACGCCGAGATCGTCGACCCGGCCCGTCTCGACGAGCTCGTCACCGTCCTCGGTGAGCACCACGAGCGAGGACGACTGGGCGTCCCCGGACGACGGCGGTGTGAGCGTCGTGGCCGCGCGGACGACGCCGTCGGTCTCGTCGATCGCGGACTGGTTCAGCAACCACCCGTCGACGCGGCCGGAGGCGACGTAGGTCGTGCGGGCCGGGTCGGTGATGTCGAACGCGTGCAGGTCGGTGCGAGCCGTCGAGGCCGCATCGGCGTCGAGGTCGCCGTCCGCGTCCCACGCCATCCAGGGGCTCGTCGCGACGATCAGGCGATCGGTGGACGCGTAGACGGTCTCACCGGTCCCGAGCACACCGGCCGCCGAGGACGGCGTGGCGTCGCCGCCGTCGGGCAGGGTCACCACCGAGACGGTCGAGAACCCGGCGAAGTCGCCGGGGCGGCCGATGGCGGTGCAGTCCAGCAACAGCTCGGGCGACCCGCCGTTGCCGGCGGCGTCGACGGACTGACGGTGGGGCAGCCAGTCGTCGATCGTGCTCTCCGCGATCACCTGCCGGTTCGCCTCGAGCGCGTCGGCCTCGGAGCTCATCGAGCCGTCCTCGGGATAGCTGAACCGCAGACCCGGGGGTGAGCTGACCATGACGAGCCGGATGGTGCCGTCGATCATCCGAGCGGACCGGTAGCTGCCCTCGACACGTGTGGAGCCGACGATCTCGGGGTTCGCCGGGTCGGCGAGGTCGACACGCACCAGCGAGGTCCGCTCGGCGCCCGAGCCGCCGCCCGGGGCCCAGTCGACCGCCGCGTCCCACTGGGTGGCGAGCACGACGAGGTCGTCGCCGTCGAGCAGCAGCTCGGCGCTCATGCCCTCACTGATGCCGGGCACCGCGATCGTCGAGACGACCTGTCCGGTGGTCACGTCGACCACCCGGATCTTCCCGCTCACCGTGGTGACGATGACGTCGCCGTTGGTCTTGACGACGTCGGCCTCGTCGACGCCCTCGACCTGGTTGTTGGTGCCGGAGTAGGAGGAGTCGGCGGCGCTCCCGCCGGCCGCGCCGCTCGCCTCGGCGCTGTCGACGCCGGCGGTGTCCTCGACGGGACCGTGCCAGCCGCCGCCGACCAGACCCCACGCCGTCACTCGGTCGGACGCCTCGTCCTGCAGGTGCGCGAGCAGGTCGGCGCAGGAGTCGAACTGCTCGAGCGGCACGGAGCCGCCGGGGCCGGCCGCCAGCGGCGGTCCGAACTGCGTGCTGCACGCAGCGCTCAGCATCACCGATCCCAGGGCCGCGATGCCCAGGGCGCGTCGTCGCGTTCTCATGCTGCCCCTGTGTCGCCGTGTGAGCGCCCGTTGCACGTCGTGACGAGATCGTGACCGTCCGCGGGGCCGTCACTCTTGACCACCTCGACCGCGCGACCTACCTTTCACTTACGGAGATTGCTCCGAAAGTTTTCGGAGCAGATTCGCAGCGGGCCAGGTGCCCGCGGCGCGGGAGACCGCGTGAGGCAGAGCCGCCTCGGGGCGGCATGGAGCAACGGAGTTCCACATGGCTCAGCAGGCAGCATCTCGACGGACCTTCCTCGCGCTCGCGGGGCTCGCTCCTCTCGCGGCAGGCGCTCTCACGGCCTGCGGCGGCTCGTCCGGGCCGGGTCAGACCGCCGCGGGTGCCGCGAGCATCTGGATCCTCACGGGCACGCCCGGTGAGCAGATCCGCACCGACTCGGTCGACGCCTTCAACGAGAGCGACGAGGGCGAGCTCGAGCTCACCGCGTTCCAGAACGACGCCTTCAAGACCAAGATCCGCACCGCGATCGGAGCCAACCAGGCGCCGACGATCATCTGGACCTGGGGCGGCGGAGGCCTGCGCGACTACGTGAAGAACTCCCAGGTCGAGGACCTCACCGACTGGTTCGCGGAGAACGCCGACTACAAGGACTCGCTGTTCGCGTCGGCGTTCGCCGCGGCGACCACCGACGACAAGATCTACGCCGTCCCGTGCGAGAACGTCTCGCCGATCGTGCTGTTCTACAACAAGCGGCTGTTCGAGCAGGTGGGCGCCGAGCCGCCCGCGAGCTGGGACGACATCATGGCTCTGGTACCCGTCTTCAACGACGCCGGCATCGCGCCGTTCTCCCTCGGCGGGCAGTCCCGCTGGACCAACATGATGTGGCTGGAGTTCCTGTTCGACCGCATCGGCGGCCCCGAGCTCTGGCGCTCCATCTACGACGCCGAGCCCGATGCCTGGTCCGCCCCCGCGGCGATCGACGCGCTGACGAAGATGCAGGAGCTGATCGAGGCCGGCGGCTTCATCAATGGCTTCGAGTCGATCACCGCCGACTCCAACGCCGACCAGGCGCTGCTCTACACCGACAAGGCGGCGATGATGCTGCACGGAGCCTGGACCTACGGCGCGATGAAGGCCGATGGCGGCGACTTCGTCACCGGCGGGCACCTCGGCTACATGAACTTCCCCCCGGTCGACGGCGGCGCCGGTGACCCGGCGAACTCGGTCGGCAACCCGTCCTCGTACTACGCGCTCAACGCCAACGCCACCGACGAGGCCAAGGAGATCGCGAAGCGGTACTTCCTCACCGGTCTCAACAGCGAGGCGCAGACGAAGGCGTGGGTCGAGAACGGGGCGGTGCCGATCGTCAACGGTTCCGACAGCGCCTTCTCCGGCTCCGAGGACGCCGAGTGGCTGCAGTTCGTCTACGACATCGCCTCGCAGGCACCGAACTTCGAGCAGTCCTGGGACCAGGCCCTGTCGCCGTCCGCTGCCGAAGAGCTGCTCAACAACATCGAGCAGCTGTTCGGGATGGCGATCACACCGCAGCAGTTCGCCGACAACATGAACGCGGTGCTCGGTCAGTGACGGTCGCGCCCGGGGCTCGGGTGCAGCCGAGGTCCGGCGGGGGCCGACGCACGGGGTCGCTCGCGTGGATGACGATCCCGGCGGTGGTGATGTTCGTCGGGTTCGGCGTCATCCCGCTGATCGGGGTGCTGTACCTGTCCTTCATGAGCTGGGACGGCATCGGCGTCGTGATGCCGGCGGGCGTGGCCAACTGGGCGTCGGTGCTGGTCGACCCCGGGCTGTACTCCGCGCTCTGGAAGACCTTCGTCGTGATGGCGCTGTCCTGGGCCGTGCAGACCCCGATCAGCATGATGCTCGGGGTCTTCATCGCCGGGCACCAGCGGTACCGGGCCGTGATGGCGGTGGTGTTCTTCGTGCCGTTGCTGCTGAGCGCCGCGGCGATCTCGATCGCGTTCAAGGCGCTGCTCGACCCCAACTTCGGTCTCGGCGCGGGTCTGAACATCCC
>JBMDXU010000231.1:0-2975 GCA_048594485.1 Pseudactinotalea sp.
CGAGGCGAACGCCGCCATGCTCGGCCGGATCGCCGCGCTCACCCGCCAGGTCCACGACGCGACCCGCGGCTTCGTCCCCCCGGCGGGCGCAGAGCCGTTCCGGCCGCTCCCGCTCGCGGGCGAGGTCTGGAACCACGCCGACGTCCACTACGGCAACGTCGTCTTCGACGGCGACACCCCGGTCGGCCTCATCGACTGGGAGTGCTGCGCCCCCGGCTCACCGCTGTACGACCCGGCGACCCTGCTCTTCAGTGCCCGCTGTCCGCGGCCCGACGGCGGCGACCGCGCCCGTCGCGAGCGCGCCGCCCTGATCGCGGCCGAGGCGATCCTGCACGGTTACGGCGCCACCGACGCCGAGCGCGCGGCCTTCCCCGCCGCCGTCGCCGCCACCTTCGACGACACGGCGGTCTTCATCGAGGACGAGACGAGCGCCTACACACCGGAGCAACGAGAGGAAGCCCCGGCACGGATGCGCTGGCAGGCCGACTGGTGGCGGCGCAGCTCGATCTGATGCGGCTCGCGCACCGAACCGACGCGCGTCCGCGTCGGCGCCGACGCGGCTGTGGTGAGCCGCGGCTATCGTGAGCGGGCATCTCTTCTCAGGCACAGTCTGGAGTCACCGTGAGCGCACCGATCGACCCGACCACGACGCCCGCCTGGGCTGACCTGCGCAAGCACGAGGCCGATCTCGTGCCCGACCTGCGCGGCTGGTTCGCCGAGGACCCCGATCGCGCCGCACGGATGAGCTTCGAGCTGGCGGACCTCTACGTCGACCTGTCCAAGAACCTCGTCACCGACGAGACCCTCGCGCGGCTGGTCCAGCTCGCCGAGGACGTCGATCTGCGCGAGCGGATCGGCGCGATGTTCTCCGGCGCGCACATCAACACCACCGAGGACCGCGCGGTCCTCCACACGGCCCAGCGTCGTCCGGAAGGCGCTGAGCCGGCGCTCCACGTCGACGGCCAGGACGTCGACGCCGACGTCCACGAGGTGCTGCGCTCCATGTACGCCTTCGCCGACAAGGTCCGTTCCGGCGAGTGGACCGGCGTCACCGGGAAGCGTGTGGAGACCGTCGTCAACATCGGGATCGGCGGCTCGGACCTCGGCCCGGTGATGGCGTACGAGGCGCTCAAGCCGTTCGTCCAGGACGGCATCGAGTGCCGGTTCGTCTCCAACATCGACCCGACCGACATCGCCGAGACGACCAAGGATCTCGACCCCGAGACCACCCTCGTCATCGTCGCGTCCAAGACCTTCGGCACCCTCGAGACGCTGACCAACGCACGCCTCGCGCGCGAGTGGCTGTGGCACAGCCTGGCCGAGCGCGGCGCCCTCGAGGACACCGACGAGGCCCGGACCGCGGCGGTCGCCAAGCACTTCGTCGCCGTCTCGACCGCGCTCGACAAGGTCGCTGCGTTCGGCATCGACCCCGCCAACGCGTTCGGCTTCTGGGACTGGGTCGGCGGTCGCTACTCGATGGACTCCGCGATCGGGCTCAGCCTCGCCATCGCGATCGGACCCGCCGGCTTCGCCGACATGCTTGCGGGGTTCCACGCCGTCGACGTCCACTTCGCGACCACGGACCTGCACGAGAACGTGCCCGTCCTCATGGGGCTGCTCAACGTCTGGTACGTCAACTTCCTCGGCGCGCACACGCACGCGGTGCTCCCGTACGCCCAGTACCTGCACCGTTTCGCCGCGTACCTGCAGCAGCTGACGATGGAGAGCAACGGCAAGTCGGTCCGCAGCGACGGCACCCCGGTCGGCTACGAGACGGGCGAGGTCTTCTGGGGCGAGCCCGGCACGAACGGCCAGCACGCCTTCTACCAGCTCATCCACCAGGGCACGCGCCTCATCCCCGCCGACTTCATCGCGGCGGCGAACCCGGCTCACCCGTTGCAGGACCGCCCGACCGACGGCGGCCCGAGCGTCGACGTCCACGGACTCTTCCTCGCCAACTTCTTCGCTCAGACGAAGGCGCTCGCGTTCGGGAAGACCGCCGAGGAGGTCGGCGAGGAGATGGGCGACGGCGCCGACCCGGCCGTCGTCGCCGCGCGCACGTTCGCGGGCAACCGGCCGACGACGTCGATCCTCGCCCCGGCGATCACGCCGTCGGTGCTCGGGCAGCTCGTCGCGCTGTACGAGCACATCACGTTCGTGCAGGGCTCGGTGTGGGGCATCGACTCCTTCGACCAGTGGGGGGTGGAGCTCGGCAAGAAGCTGGCGCTGGAGATCGCGCCTGCCGTGGCCGGTGACGACGGCGCCCTCGCCGAGCAGGACGCCTCGACGCGCGCGCTCGTGAGCCGCTACCACGAGCTCCGCCACTGATGCGTCTGCACCACGTCCAGGTCGCCTGCCCTCCCGACGGCGAGAACGGCGCTCGCCGCTTCTACCGAGACGGGCTCGGGCTGGTCGAGGTCGACAAGCCGATCGCCCTGCAGGCGAAGGGCGGTGCCTGGTTCCGCGGCCACGACGCCGAGGGCGTCGTCGTCACCGAGATCCATGTCGGCGTCGAGGACCCGTTCGCGCCCGCGCTCAAGGCGCACCCGGCCGTGCTGCTGGATGCCGCGGCCGATCTCGAGCCGCTCGCCGACCGCCTCCACACCCTCGGCTTCGACGTCGACTGGCGCGAACGCGACACCTTCGACGGCTACCAGCGCTTCCACACCGCCGACGCCCACGGCAACCGCGTCGAGGTGCTGGCACCCCTGCCCTGACCCCCGGTACGCGAACAGGTGGTTCTGCGCGGTATCGGCAGCGTGAGCGGGGAGAAAGGCCTGTTCGGCGAGTGGTGCGGGCGTGCGGAACTCCTGCTCTCGCCGGGGGTGGGCGGAAGCCCTGCGGCTGTCGGTGCCCGGTGCCACGCTGTGCTCGCCGCGGCCGGGCGGCCGCGGCCGGTCCGATACCGCAGGAGCCCTCAAGGCCCGCACGCTCAACCCCGATATCAAATTCCGCGACGCCCCGAAGGAGGCGAT
>JBMDXU010000232.1:0-21460 GCA_048594485.1 Pseudactinotalea sp.
AGCAGGACCGCGTTCTCGGCGGGCTCGATCGGGTCGGGGAACACCCGCTCGTCGGTCGTGACGTCGTGCACCGCCGGAACGATCTCGCGACCCGCGCGGAACGGTTCGGCGACCTTGGCCAGGAAGGATGCGTGGTCGAAGGCATCGCGGTAGTAGCTCTCGGCGTCGCGGCCGCGCGCGTACCGGACGGCCCGGGGGTGGTGGAAGCCGTCCATTCCGACGCCGAGCACCTCACGTCCCGAGACGTGCGGCGCGATGGCGCGCAGCTCAGCCGACAGGGTCGACTTCCCGACGCCGTCGGGTCCGTCGATCCCGATCATCACCCGGTCCCGTGGGTAGGTCGCAACGATGAGCTCGACGAGGTCGGCGAGCACCTGCACGCGCGCCGGCGACGGCGGCCGGTCGGGCAGGAAGGTCACGGCGTCACCCTACGAGGGGCCGTCGTCGCGGCCAGCGGTCGGGGGAGCGATCCCCGACGGCGACGGGTCTCAGTCCTGGGACGCGGGCGCGGGCTGGCTGCCCTCGCCACCGCCGGAGCTGCCGCCACGGCGGCGCCGACGACGACGGCGCGGGGCGCCCTCGCTCCGCGAGCCCTCGCCGGCCTCGCCCTCGGACGACCGGGAGCCGCCGTCAGGACGGGACTCGCCGTCGGGACGGGACGCGTCGTCACGACCACCACGGCCTCGGCGGTTACGGCCGCCCTCGCCGCGCGGGGCCGCATCGCGACTCTCACCACGGCCGCCGCCGGAGGGGCCGCGGCGCCCCGCGCCCTTGCCGGTCTCGCCGACGTCCTCCAGCGTCTCGGCGCCCAGGCCCGAGCGGGTCCGCTCGCTGCGCGGGAGCCGGCCCTTGGTGCCCTCGGGGATGTGGAGGTCGGTGTAGAGGTGCGGCGAGGAGGAGTAGGTCTCGACGGGCTCAGGCTTGCCGAGGTCGAGGAGCGTGTTGATGAGCTGCCAGCGGGGCAAGTCGTCCCAGTCGACGAACGTGACCGCGATGCCCGTGTTGCCGGCGCGCGCGGTGCGGCCGATCCGGTGCAGGTAGGTCTTCTCGTCCTCGGGGCACTGGTAGTTGATGACGTGCGTGACGTCGTCGACGTCGATGCCGCGGGCGGCGACGTCGGTCGCGACGAGCACGTCGACCTTGCCGTTGCGGAAGGCGCGGAGCGCCTGCTCGCGGGCGCCCTGGCCGAGGTCGCCGTGGATGGCCGCGGCCGCGAAGCCGCGCTCGGTGAGATCGTCGGCGACCTTGGCGGCGGTCCGCTTGGTCCGCGTGAACACGATGGTCAAGCCGCGGTTCTCGGCCTGCAGCAGGCGGGCGAGCATCTCGACCTTGTCGAGGGCGTGCGCGCGGTACACGAACTGGGTGACGGCCTTGACCGTCGAGCCCTGGTCGGTCGGGTCCTGCGCGCGGATGTGCGTCGGCCGGCTCATGTAGCGGCGGGCCATCGCGACCACCGGGCCGGGCATGGTGGCCGAGAACAGCATCGTGTGGCGGTTCGCCGGGGTGGCCGCGAGCAGCGTCTCGACGTCGGGGAGGAACCCGAGGTCGAGCATCTCGTCGGCCTCGTCGAGCACGACGACCTTCGTCTTCGACAGGTCCAGGTGGCGCTGCTTGAGCAGGTCGATCATGCGGCCGGGGGTCCCGACGACGACCTCGACGCCACGCTGCATCGCCTCGATCTGCGGCTCGTAGGCACGGCCGCCGTAGACCTGGACGACGCGCACGCTGCGGTGGCGCGCCGCGGTGGTGAGGTCGCCGGCGACCTGGACCGCGAGCTCGCGGGTCGGGACCACGACGAGCGCCTGCGGCTTCCCGGCGTCGGGCAGCGTGTCCCAGCCGTCCTCGCCCGGGCCGATGACGCGCTGCAGCAGCGGGATGCCGAAGCCGAGGGTCTTGCCGGTGCCGGTCTTGGCCTGGCCGATGATGTCGTGCCCGCCGAGCGCGACCGGGAGGGTCAGCGCCTGGATCGGGAACGGGTGGGTGATGCCGACTTCGCTCAGTGCGCGGACGATCGGCTCGGAGACGCCGAAGTCGGCAAACGTCGCAGGGACTTCGGCGTGGGGGTCAGCGAGCTCGACCTCGGTGGTCTGCTCGACGACGCCCTCGAGGGAGGAGGTCATGTGTGCCTTCGTTCACGGCGACTGCCTCGGCCTGACGGCCGCGCGGGCGTCGCCCGGTGGTGGCAGCCGATCGCGCAAGGTCGTGGTCGAGCGAGCTCGACCGTTGTCAACTAAGGCGTGCCGTTCATGCTGATGAACAAGGGCGACCGGGCAGCCTGGTCACCACCATTCTACGCGCCCATGGCGCGCTCAGGTGCCCGACGACGCGCGACGCCTTCGCGTCAGTGCCAGGGCGAGGGCCGCCGTCGAGAGGATGAGGGTCGGATCGCCCCGGTCAGGCGGTCCCGAACCCGACCCGACGCGGCTCCTGGGCGCCGATCTGCACGTAGGCGAGCGCGGCGACGGGGACGATGAGCCGGTTGCCCTTGGTGTCGAGCAGGTCGAGCGTCGCGGCGGTGTCGCCCGTGGCGGCCTTGGCGAGCGCCGCGGAGACCTCCGAGGCGAGGTCATCGGCGTCGCCGGAGACCTCGATGCTGAGCTCGCGCGCGATGTCGCGCACGCCGATGGTGATCTCCACGTCAGGTCCTCTCGATGGCAGTCCTGGACGAGCGTGATGGCGCTGTCCTTGCTGTGGCCCATCGTAGGCACGGACCAGTGACACGATGGACGCATGTCCAGACGAGTGGCGGCGGTGGCGGTGCTCGCCCTCGCCCTGGTCGTGGGGATCGTGCTCGGGCCGGTGGTCTTCGGGCTGACGGGTTCCGGTGGCGCGACGCCGTCGTCGACGGCGACCAGCGCGCCCCCGACGACGACCGACCCCACGACCGCGCTGCCGACGTCGGAGCAGGCACCGACGTCCGACGCGCCACCGACGTCGGCGTCCCCGACCCTGACGCCCGAGGAGCGGGCCGATCGCGACGCCGGCGTGATCGGGGATGAGGTCCCCGACGCCGGCTCCGGCGACCTCGAGGTCGTGCGGGGGTCCGCGGACGCGCCGGACGGCGACGCTCCGGTGATGACGGTGCGGGTAGAGGTCGAGTCCGATCTCGACATCGACGGCGAGACCTTCGCGGACTTCGTCATGACGGCGTTGAACGACCCACGCGGGTGGGGCGCCGACGGCTCGGTGCGGTTCGAGCGGACCGACGACGAGGCCGACATCCGCGTCGTGCTCGCCACACCGGCGACGGTGGACTCGATGTGCGCCCCGCTCGCGACCAACGGACGATGGTCGTGCGGGCGCTACGGGCATGCGGCGCTCAACGCCGAGCGCTGGGTGCACGGCGCCGACGCGTTCCTCGACGCCGGCGGCACGATGACCGAGTACCGCGAGTACCTCGTCAACCACGAGGTCGGGCACCTGCTCGGCCACCCGCACGAGTCCTGCCCGGGGGAGGGCGAGGTCGCGCCCGTGATGGTCCAGCAGAGCATCTCCGTCCAGGGCTGCCTCCCCAACGGCTGGCCGTTCCCGTGAGCATCGCCTGAGCGCCGTCCCGCGGTGGGGCGACTCGGTGCGACGACGACGGTGTCGGAGCCGTGTGGTCGGATGAGCATCGTGACCTCGACCACCCTCGCCGCGCGTGACGTGGAGCTCGACGGCGACCAGGAGGCGGTCGTGGCGGCGGTCCTCGGCGGCGGTCATCACGTGGTGCTCGGTGCCCCGGGGACGGGGCTGACGACGACGGCGCTCGCGACGTTCGTCGCGTTCGCACGCACCCGGCCGCCCGAGCAGGCGCTCTTGCTCGTGCCGACCCGGCAGCGCGCGGGGGCTCTGCGCGACGTGCTGGCGCGCCGTCTGGACCGCACCACCGGGAGCGTGCTGGTCCGCACCCCGGCGTCCCTGGCGTACGCGATCCTGCGGCTGCGGGCGAGCCACCGGGGCGAGCCCGCACCGACGCTGGTCTCCGGCCCCGAGCAGGACACCGTGCTCGCCGAGCTGATCGCCGGGCATCTGTCCGGCGACGGCGTCCCGATCGACTGGCCGGATCGGATCGGCCCCGAGACACTGCGGTTACCGGCGTTCCGCGCCGAGCTCCGCGACCTGCTCATGCGCGCGGCCGAGGCCGGGCTCGACGGGGCCGCGCTCGAGGAGCTCGGTCGGCAGCACGACCGGCCGGAGTGGTGCGCCGCGGGCCGTCTGCTCACCGAGTACGGCGACGTGATGGCGCTCGGGGAGCTCACCCCCGATCGCGGCGCCCGGTACGACGCCGCGACGATCGTCGATCAGGCGGTCGTCGCGCTGCGCACGTGGGACGAGGAGGTCTCGCCCGAGACGCGGCCTGCATGGTCGCTCGTGCTCCACGACGACTTCCAGGACGCCACCCTCGCCACCGCGCGACTGCTCACGACGCTGGCGGACGGGCCGAGCGGGGCGGGCGTCGCCGTCCTCGGCGACCCGGACCGCGGCGTGCAGGCGTTCCGAGGCGGCCAGCCGTCGCTGCTGGATGCCGCCGGGCGGGCGTGGGGGAGTGTCGAGGGCGCCCTCGGTGCCGCCGCCCACGTGCTGCGACGCAGCCATCGCCACGAGCCGTCACTGCGACGCGCGGTCGCCTCTCTGACGGCGTCGCTGCCCGCTCTCGGCGACGACCGCCGTCGTCAGGCCGAGCCCGCGCCCGAACGGGTCCCGGCGCTGGCGCTCGAGCCCGTGCGGCACCTGCTGCTGCCGACGACCGCGCAGGAGGTCGCGGCGGTGGCACGCGAGCTGCGGGTGGCGCACCTGCGGCACGGCGTGCCGTGGTCGCAGATGGCGGTGATCGTGCGCACCGGCGCGCGTGTGGGCGAGGTCAGGCGCGGGCTGCGCACCGCGGGCGTCCCGCTCGCCGCCGCCACACCCGACCGGCCGCTCCGCGAGGAGCCCGCCGTGCGGCCGCTGCTCGTGGCGCTGCGGTGCGTCGTCGAGGACGCGCTCGACCCCGAGGCTGCCACCACGCTGCTGCTCTCGCCGCTGGGAGGGCTCGACGCCGTCTCGCTGCGCGCACTCCGGCGGGTGCTGCGTCAGCTCGACGACGCGGCTCGCCCCTCGGACGAGCTGCTGCCGCGCCTCCTCGAGACGCCCGAGCGCGGCGTCCTCGATCAGCTCCCGCCGCGGCTGCGACGAGCGGCCGAGTCGGTGGCCGGGGTGCTGGCAGCCGGTCGCGCCGCGCTCGCCGAGGATGCCCGCGCGACGGAGATGATCCTCTGGGCGATGTGGGATGCCACCACGCTCGCTCAGGACTGGCAGGCGCGCGCCCTCTCCGGCGGCGCTGCCGCCGACCGCGCCGACGCCGATCTCGACGCCGTCGTGGCCCTGTTCGCGGCGGCCGAGCAGTTCACCGAGCGCACCACCGGTGCCGCGCCGGCCGGGTTCCTCGAGCACCTCGCCACCCAGGACTTCGCCGCCGACTCGCTCGCCGCGCGCGGCGAGGACTCCGAGACCGTGGCGGTGCACACCGCCGCGAGCGCGGCGGGTGGCGAGTGGGACGTCGTCGTCGTCGCCGGGCTGCAGGAGGATGCCTGGCCCGACCTACGCATCCGCGACACCCTGCTCGGCGCTCAGCAGCTCTCCGACATCGCCACGGCGCGCGAGCCCGGCCTGCGCCGCACCGGTCACGATCTCGCCGAGACGCTGCGCACCGCCCGTGGCGAGGTGCTCGCGGATGAGCTCCGTTCGTTCGTCTCGGCCTGCTCGCGCGCACGCCGATCCCTGCTGCTCACCGCCGTCCTCGACACCGATGCCCGCCCGTCGGCGTTCTACGAGGCCCTGCTGCCCCCGGGGGCCGACGGTGTCGCGGCCCTGCCACGGGTCACCGCCGTGACCGCGGGTCTCGACCTGCGCGGTCTCGTCGGCGAGCTCCGCGCGGCGCTCGTCGGCCCGCCGGGGAGGGCGGCGTCGGCGTCCGCCGTCCTCGCGCACCTGCGCGAACGTGGCGTCGAGCACGCCGACCCGGCGTGGTGGCCCGACCAGCTCGTGCCGTCGACGGCGGAGCCCGCCTACGACGTCGACCGTCCCGTCCCGGTCACGCCGTCGTCGGTGGAGAAGGCGGTCGCGTGCCCGTTGCACTGGGTGCTGAGCACCGCGGGCGGGCGTCGGCCGAGCTCGCAGGCGCAGAACGTGGGGAACCTCGTCCACGAGATCGCCGCGGCGCTCCCGCACGGCACGCACGACCAGCTCGCCGCCGAGCTCGACCGCCGCTGGCACGAGCTGGGGCTCGACGACGCCTGGGTGTCGCGGCAGGAACGGCGCCGAGCCGACGAGATGGTGCGGCGGCTCGCCCAGTACCTGGGTGAGCACCCCGAGCGGGTGGACGTCGAGCGCGCGTTCGAGGTGCCGGTCGCCGGGGCGGTCCTGCGCGGGCGGATGGACCGCGTGGAGCCCACCCCCGCCGGGCCACGGGTGGTCGACCTCAAGACGGGGGCGTCGCCGCCGTCGGTCGCCGACACCGACACCCACGCGCAGCTGGGCACCTATCAGCTCGCCGTCGCCGAAGGGGCGTTCGGCGACCAGCCGCCGCAAGGTGGATCGCTCGTGTACCTCGGTACCGGCGCGAAGGGCGCGACGCTGCGGCACCAGCCGCCGCTGGCCGATGCGGCCGACCCCGGATGGGCTCGCCAGCTGGTCGCCGAGACGGTGCGCACGATGACGTCGGTGCGCTTCGACGGCCGCGAGAACCCGATGTGCGGCTACTGCCAGCTCCGCACCTCCTGCCCGGTGCAGCCCGAGGGGGCGCGGGTGGTCGAGGGATGAGCCAGACGTGGACGGCGGCCCGCATCGCCGAGGTCACCGGGTCGCCGCCGCCGACACCGGAGCAGACCAGGGTCATCGAGGCGCCGCTCGAGCCGATGCTCGTCGTCGCCGGGGCCGGGTCGGGCAAGACCGCGACCATGGCCGCCCGCGTCGTCTACCTGCTCGCCAACGGCTTCGTCGCCCCGGGCGAGGTGCTCGGCCTGACGTTCACCCGCAAGGCGGCCGCCGAGCTGTCGGAGAGGGTCCGGCACCGGCTCCGCGAGGTGCGCGCGGCAGGCGCGCGCATCGACACCGACGACCGACCTCGTGTCGCGACCTACAACTCCTACGCAGGCTCCGTGGTCCGCGACCACGCGCTCAGGCTGGGCCTGCCACCCGACGCCGTCCACGTGGGGGAGGCCGGGCGGTTCCAGATCGCCGACGCGCTGGTCACCGCCTGGCCCGACGACATCGACACCGGGTACAAGCCCGCCACGCTCGTCGACGGCATCACGGCGCTCGAGTCCGAGCTCAACGAGCACGGCGTCTCACCCCAGGAGGCTCAGCGTTCCCTGGAGGCGCTGGCGCGGCAGATCGACGCGATCGGCCCGTCGGCCTCGTCGGACGCCGCGCGAGCGGCGGGCGCGATGCGGACGCGGGCGCAGCTGATGGACCTCGTGGACGCGTTCGTCCGCCGCAAGCGCGAGCTGGGGCTCATCGACTTCGGCGAGGAGGTGAGGCTCGCGGCGACCATCGCGGCCACGGCGCCCGAGGTCGGGCGAGGCGAGCGGGGCCGGTACCGGGTGGTGCTGCTCGACGAGTACCAGGACACCTCGATCGCCCAGGTCGAGCTGCTCGCGGCGCTGTTCGGCGGTGGCCACCCGGTGACGGCCGTCGGCGACCCGCACCAGGCGATCTACGGATGGCGCGGAGCCGCGGCCGGCACGCTCTTCGACTTCCCGACGACCTTCCATCGCCTCGACGGCAACCCTGCGCCGACGGCGACCCTCGCGACGGCGTGGCGCAACGACGTCGCGGTGCTCGGCGCGGCGAACGCGGTCGCCGCGCCGTTGCGCGCCGTCGCGGCGGGCGACGTGCCGCTGCTCCGGAGCAAGCCGGACGCGGGTCCGGGGTCGGTCACCGCACGGTTCGTCGAGACCGCCGCCGACGAGGCAGCGGCGATCGCCGACCACTTGGCCGCGCGACGCGACACAGGACCGGGCGGGGTGCCGCCGAGTGCGGCCGTGCTGTGCCGCAAGCGCAGCCAGTTCGCTCCCATCGCGACGGCGCTGCAGGCCCGCGGGATCCCGGTCCAGGTGGTCGGCATCGCCGGGCTGCTGCAGACGCCCGAGGTCGCGGACATCTGGTCGGCGCTGATCGTCGTGCACGACCCGGGTCGCGGTGATGCGTTGATGCGCCTGCTCACCGGCCCGTCGGTCAACCTCGGCGCCGCCGACCTGCTGGCGCTCGGCGAGTGGGCGTCGAGCCAGGCGCGGCGTCGCCGCCGGGCCGAGGACGACGGCGGGGCCGGCTCCGCGGGCACGCCCGAGCGCGAGGACGTGGTGCGCGAGGACGTGGTGCGGGAGCCCGCGGAGCTCGCCAGCATCGTGGAGGCGGTCGATCAGCTCCCGCCCGCGGGCTGGCGGGATCCGCGCGGTCGCGAGCTGACCGAGGTGGCGCGCGGCAGGCTGCTGCGGCTCGCACGGGCGCTGCGCACGTTGCGCGCGCTGAGCTATCTGTCGCTGCCCGAGCTCGTCACGACCGCCGAGCAGCTGCTGAATCTCGACATCGAGGTGGCGGCCCAGCGGCCGGGCCCGGTGGGGGAGGCACGCCGCAACCTGGACGAGCTCGTCTCGGTCGCCGCCTCCTTCGCCGGTGACGCGACCGAACGGAGCCTCGGCGCGTTCCTCGCCTGGCTCGACGCCGCGCTGGAGGAGGAGCGCGGTCTCGACACCACCGAGCCCGAGCCCGACCCGACGGCGGTCCAGCTGATGACGGTGCACGCCTCGAAGGGGCTCGAGTGGGATGTCGTCGTGGTGCCCGGGCTGGTCGAGGGCACGTTCCCGACCACCGCGCCCACCAGGTCGGGCGCGCGGCGCGCGAGCGGATGGCTGACCGGAGCCTCGTCGCTGCCGTACGAGCTCAGGGGAGATGCCGGTCACCTGCCCCGCCTCCACCTGGGTGATGCCGGTACGCCGAAGGAGCTCGCCGCGCTGCTCGACGACTTCAAGGAGCGTGAGGGCGCCCGGGCGCTCGGTGAGGAGCGTCGGCTTGCGTACGTCGCCCTCACCCGTGCGCGGCACGAGCTGCTGCTGCTCGGCTGCTTCTGGCGTGACGCCAAGACCGCTGGCACGCCGTCGCTGTTCCTCACCGAGCTGATCGAGGCAGGTGCGGTCGCCGCCGACGACTGGCCGGCGGCGAGCGCTCACACGAGCAACCCCACGCACGACCAGGTGACGGCACGGCCGTGGCCGCTCGCACCCTCGGCGGCCATCGATCGGTTCGCGGCCCTGCGCGACGTCATCCCGGTCGCCGACGAGACCACACGCGGGTGGTGGCGCGACGCCGAGCTGCTGCTGGCCGAGCGCGACTCCTCGCTGGCAGCCGGGGCACCGGCGCCGGTCCACCTGTCCGCGTCCGCCGTCGTCGCCCTCGGCGCGGATCGTGACCGGTTCCTGCGCGACCGTCGGCGCCCGGTGCCGCGCCGGCCGAGCGTCGAGGCGCGGCGAGGCACACGCTTCCATGCCTGGGTGGAGCGGCACTTCGGCGCGCAGGCGCTGCTCGACACCGACGCGTTGCCCGGGGCCGACGACGTCGAGGTCGGCACGGAGTCCGAGCTCGACGACCTCATCGCCGCGTTCCTCGCGTCACCCTGGGCCAACCGGGTGCCGGTCGCCGTCGAGGCCGATGTCGACACCCCCGTCGGCGGGATGACCGTCCGCTGCCGGATCGATGCCGTGTTCGACGACGGCGAGGGCCGGTTCCACGTCGTCGACTGGAAGACCGGCCCGCCGCCCCGCGACCCCGACGAGCTCCGCGCGCGCCGCCTCCAGCTCGTGCTCTACCGGCTCGCCTGGGCGCGGTACGCCGACGTCCCGCTGGAGCACGTGCGGGCGTCGTTCCACCACGTCGCGGCGAACGTCACGATCGAGGCCGACGACGTCGATCCGACCCAAGTCACCGACCTGCTCGCCACGGTCGCCACACCCGTCGCCTGAGCGCCGCGGACGCCAGGTCGCCGCCGGGCGGATCGCTCGGTCGGGGCACGGCTCCGACCGCTGCGTCAGTCCTTGATCGGGAGCTCCGTCGTGGGGCTGTCGTCCGGTTCGGCTTCGTCGGGTTCGGCTTCGTCCGGGTCCCCATCGGCGGAGACCGTGTCCTCGTCGATCGGCACGTCCGGGCCGCTGCCGGGCTCGAACGACGGCGGGACGTAGTCCTCGACGACGGGCTCGACACGCCCGATGGGCGGGGCGTCGGCGAGGGCGTCGTCCAGCTCGCGGAGCATGTCGATCGCATCCTCGATGACCTCGTCCGAGCGGACCCGGACCCCGTGCATGAGCCATCGCGCCACCGCGAGCTCGCCGGCGAGCGTCGCTCGGGCCTCCAGCGCATCGTCGACGGCGCCCTCACGGATTGTCGCGTACTGCTCGACGACGGCGTCCGCGGCCTCGTGGGTCATCGAGGACAGCAGCCAGGCGAGGTCGTCGGCGGGGTCGGCGACGCGGGCGTCGGACCAGTCGACGATGCCCACGACGGACGCGCCGTCGCTGAGCACGTGCTCGGCGGCGAGATCGCCGTGCACGGGCGTGGTCGCGAACCGCCAGAGGGCCACGTCCTCCAGCGCGTGCTCCCAGCGCCGCAGCAGTCGCGCGGGCAGATGCCCCGTACGGGCGGCGTCGTCGAGCTCGGCGAGCCGCCGCTGCCGGTAGCCCTCGGCGTCGTAGTCGGGCAGCCCGGCGGTGCGCACGACCGCCCCGCTCAGCTCGTGCAGCGCCGCGATCGCGTGCGTCACGCTCCGCAGCAGCGGCGATCCCGGCGTCAGCGACGCGACGTCCAGCGGTGCGCCGACGAGCTCGGGGTAGAGCATCGCCCGCCCACCCTCGGGCAGGGGCGCGAAGCCGGCGGGACGCGGGACGTCGAAGGGCAGCTGCCCACGGTCGACGGCGTCGGCGAGCGACTCCAGCAGCGCCACCTCGCCCTCCATCGCAGCTCCGGCGGCGTCGTGACGCGGCGAGCGAACGATCCACCGTTCGCCGTCGGCGTCGACGATGCCGACGACGTCGAAGTCGGCTCCCGGGTCCCGGGGCGGCTGGGTCGCGACGACGTCCAGCCCCGGTCGGGCCAGGGTGGCGAGGGCTGCGAGCGCGAGGGGGGTGCGCGGTTGCTCGGGCACCCGCCCAACCTACGACCCGCCCCAGCCCCACGAGCGCGCCGACACGCGCCGCGCCGACGACGTGGACACCGAGCGGGAGGGTCGGTTGCCGGGATCCGACGTCGTGGTCGTGCCCTAGGTTGGGCTGTCGTGGACTCTGATGCGCTGCCGTTGAGCAGGAGCGCCGTCGACCGGGATGCGCGACGGCGGGAGAGCGGGATCGAGACGATCCTCGCCGATGCGCGGACGAGGGTCGTGCGGGTGCGCCAGGGACGGGTCGCGGGCGGGGACGACGGTCTCGAGCTCGCGGACGCCGTCGAGACCGGTGTCGAGGCCGTGTACCTGGGCGCCGACGACGACGTGCTGTACGTCGCCGACATCGGCACCCCCGTCGGCGACCCACCGCCGGACCCCCCGGGGCGGGCCGAGGACGACCCGCAGGGTCCGCCGTCGGGCATCAACGTGCGGGACGTCGGCTGGCAGCTGAGCGCCCGCGACGCCGGGCTCGCCACGACGGCGATCGCGATGGCGAACTGGCACGCGACGCACCGGTTCTGCCCTCGGTGCGGGGCACCGTCCACGATCGCGCTCGCGGGCTGGGAGCGGCGCTGCAGTGCCGACGGCGCCGCCCAGTACCCGCGCAGCGATCCCGCCGTCATCATGGCGATCACGGACGAGGCGGACCGGCTCCTCCTCGGTCACGCGGTCGGCTGGCCGGACAAGCAGTTCTCGGTGCCCGCCGGGTTCGTCGAGCCGGGCGAGTCGCTCGAGTCCGCGGTGCGTCGTGAGGTCGGCGAGGAGACGGCGATCGAGGTCGGCGAGGTCGTCTACGCGGGCTCGCAGCCGTGGCCGTTCCCGGCGTCGCTGATGCTGGGGTTCCGCGGTCGCGCGCTCACCACCCAGCCCCGCCCCGACGGCGTCGAGGTGACCGAGGCCATGTTCGTCGCCCGCGACGAGCTCACCCGGCTGATCGCCGACCGGCAGATCCGGCTCCCGCGTGCGACGTCGATCGCGCACCACCTCATCGCCGAGTGGTACGGCGGGGAGTGGCCCGTGCTGGAGTGGCAGAGCCGCTGAGCGGATCAGCCCAGGCGCGCCCGGACCTCCTTGAGGGAGGGGTTGGTCGCCGCCGAGCCGTCCGGGAACACCACGGTCGGCACGGTCTGGTTGCCACCGTTGACCGACTCGACGAACGACGCCGCGTCGGGGTGCTCCTCGATGTTCACCTCGGTGTACGCGATGCCGGCGGCGCCGAGCTGGGCCTTGAGGCGCTGGCAGTAGCCGCACCAGGTCGTCGAGTACATGAGGAGGGTGCCGGGCTCCGGCGTCGTCGTGGTCACGTGGGGTGAACCGGCGCTCGACGGCGGTTGTTCCGCGACACGCCGGGGTGTCACCGGTCCCTGCGAGAATCGCGGGCGATGTCCGCCTCCCCGCCCACGACGGTCGAGCAGCTGCTCGAGGCCCTCGACCCCGACCAGCGCGAGGTCGCGACGACGCTCACGGGTCCGCTGTGCGTGCTCGCCGGCGCGGGCACCGGCAAGACGCGCGCGATCACTTACCGGATCGCCCACGGAGTGCTCACCGGTCGGTATGACGCGCAGCGGGTGCTCGCCGTGACCTTCACGGCCCGGGCCGCCGGCGAGATGCGGTCACGGCTTCGCGATCTGGGTGTCGGCGGCGTCCAGGCCCGCACCTTCCACGCGGCCGCCCTGCGGCAGCTGTCCTACTTCTGGCCCAAGGCCATCGGCGGCACGGTGCCACGGATCGCCGAGCACAAGGCACCCCTCATCGCCGAGGCGGTCGGCAGGCTCGGGCTGTCGGTCGACAGGATCGCGATCCGCGATCTCGCGGCCGAGGTCGAGTGGGCCAAGGTCAGCATGGTCACCCCCGACGACTACGTGCGCGCCGCCGTCGCCGCCGGTCGCAGCGAGGCCGCCGGCCACGACCTCACCACGGTGTCCCGTCTGCTGTCGGTCTACGAGGAGGCGAAGTCCGAGCGCGGCGTCATCGACTTCGAGGACGTGCTGCTGCTCACGGTCGGCATCCTCGCCGAGCGCGACGACGTCGCCGCGCAGGTGCGCGGGCAGTACCGGCACTTCGTCGTCGACGAGTACCAGGACGTCTCCCCGCTGCAGCAGCGGCTGCTCGACCTGTGGCTGGGCGATCGCGACGAGCTCTGCGTCGTCGGCGACGTCTCGCAGACGATCTACTCCTTCACCGGAGCCAGCCCTCGCTACCTCACCGACTTCCGACGCCGGTTCCCGTCGGCGGCCGTGGTCCGCCTCGTCCGCGACTACCGCAGCACGCCGCAGGTGGTGCGGCTCGCGAACGACGTGCTCGCGCGGGCCGGCCGCGCACGGTCCTCGGCGGCCGTGGAGCTCGTCGCCGGGCGGGCGGCCGGACCGCCGGTGCAGTTCATCGACTACGACGACGACGAGGCCGAGGCGCGTGGCGTCGCCACCCGGATCGCGGCGCTGCAGCGCGAGGGCGTGCCGACCTCCGAGATCGCCGTGCTGTACCGCACCAACGCGCAGTCGCAGGTGATCGAGCAGGCGCTCGCCGAGGCAGGGATCGGCTACCTGGTGCGTGGCGGCGAGCGATTCTTCTCGCGCGCCGAGGTGCGCGAGGCGATGGTGCTGCTGCGCGGAGCTGCCCGCGCGCAGATGGAGGGCACGATGCCCGAGCACGTCCGCGCCGTGCTCACCGGTGTGGGCTGGCAGCACGAGCCGCCCGCGGCACGGGGCGCCGTGCGCGAGCGCTGGGAGTCGCTCAACGCGCTCGTGCAGCTCGCCGACGAGCTCGAGCGCTCCCGCGGCGCGGACATGCAGGGCTACGTCGAAGAGCTCCTCGAGCGGTCGGCGGCGCAGCACGCCCCGACGATCGACGGCGTCACGCTGGCGTCGCTGCACGCCGCCAAGGGGCTGGAGTGGGACGCCGTGCTGATGATCGGCGTCAGCGAGGGGTTGCTGCCGATCTCGCTCGCGGACGGGGACGACGCGATCGACGAGGAGCGCCGGCTGCTGTACGTGGGCATCACACGGGCGCGCAGCCATCTGCAGCTCTCGTTCGCCCGGTCGCGATCCTCGGGCGGGCGCGGGTCACGTCGTCGGTCACGATTCCTCGACGGCATCTGGCCGCAGGAGCGCCCGGGGCGTCGCTCCGCACGCGGTGCCCACGTGCAGCCGAGGAGCCGATCGGCCGAACCCGAGGATGTCGACGCCGAGCTCATGGAGCGGCTACGCGCGTGGCGGGCGGATCTCGCGAAGCAGCAGGGCAAGCCGACGTTCACCGTCGTGCACGACTCGACCCTGGTCGCGATCGCGGCCGCACAACCGCGCGATCTGCGCCAGCTCGCCATCCTGCGAGGGATCGGGCCGACGAAGATCGAGGCGTACGGCGCCCAGATCCTCGCCGTCGTGCGAGGCGAGACACCGCGCAGCTGAGCCGCGAGCGACGCCGTCGACGGCTCGGCGTCGACCGCCGGGCACGCCCGGAAAAGAAATCTCGATAAAAGGGTTGGGCGCCTCGAGAGGGGGGTGTAGCGTCGTCGACGTTCTGTGAGTCCGGACCTGGCCTAGCCAGCACGAGGGTCCCCGATCGAAGGAGGTGGAGTTGCTGTGATGAACAAGTTCCAGGCCTACGGCCTGCCGACCGCTGCCGGCGACGTCTACCTCGATCGAGGTATCCGCACCCGGGGTGCGCGCGATCCGCGCTTCATCCCGACCGGCGGCGTGAGCGGCATCGCCCGTAGCGCCACCCCCGGCTCCGCTTCCTGACGCGTCTTCTCGCGCGTCAGCCGCGGAGCCCCCGGGTCCGCGGCTGACCGACTGACCGTTCGCCATCGACGGCGACCACCCCAGTCGATCACCCGGCCCAGTCCGGCTGACCGAACGAGTGCCTCAGGAGCACCCCGTGCAGTACACATCACCTTTCGACACCTTCCCCGGGTCGGCGACGAGCTGGCCGTCGTCCACCACGACGGACACCGCGCAGATCGAGCCCGGATCCCTGCCGTGCCAGGACATCACCAACCTCGACCTCTGGTTCGCCGAGCGCGGCGACGACGTCGAGCGAGCCAAGGCGCTCTGCGTCGAGTGCCCGCTCAAGGCCACCTGCCTCGAGGGCGCCATCGAGCGCTCCGAGCCGTGGGGTGTCTGGGGTGGTGAGGTCTTCATCGATGGTCGCGTCGTGCCTCGCAAGCGCGGACGTGGCCGGCCCCGCAAGGACGACGCCGCCCGCTGGAACGCCGCCTGACCGGTGACGTCCGGCCGCCTGCCGGTTCAGGCAGGTCGTGGTCGCACGCCGTCGTCGTGATCGGGAGCCTCACCGCTCCCGCTCACGACGGCGGCGTTCGCGTGCTCCCGGACGGGCTCGCCACCCGCGCCGGACAGGGCGGGCGCCGAGCATCCGCACTCGGGGTGCATCGCCCACTCGCGGTAGCGGGGCAACGGGTAGGTCGCGCTGATCTCCAGGGTCGCACCATCGACGAGGACGCCACGGCCGTCCACGTGCGCGAGCACCTGGTGCGCCGCCATCGCCGCGGCCAGCCACGACAGCGTCGCCTCGGTCCCGGACGGCGGCACCGTGGTCAGCTGGGTGGCGACGGCCGGCCATCGCGGGTCCTCGTCCGAGCGGACGAGGTCCAGGCACCGCAGGCACGGCGACAGACCGGGCCGGACCAGCGGCCCGACGACGACGTCGATCTCGCGGACGAGCACCACGACGTGCGGCACGTCATCGCGCATCAGCGGACGGGTGCGGACCGGGTCGACGGCGCCGTGCTGCACCATGACGACGAGATCCGGTCGGGTGCCTGCGGCCGCGGACAGCGCCGTCATCGGCGATGACGCACGCACCAGCGCGAGCGCGCGCTCCCGGCGCACGAGGCCGACGTCGGTCGGGCGGTAGCCGTCTCCGCTGAGGTCGTCGATCTCCACCACGCCGGGGTCGACGAGCTCCAGCCGCCCCACACCCGCCTGCGCGAGGACGCGAGCCAGTCGTAGGCCGAGCTGGTCCAGCCCTTCGAGGCGGACATGGGCGGCGCGTCTGGCCAGCGGCCGGGCGGCCCCCGCCAGCGCGGCGTGCTGCCAGTAGCGTTCGTCGGCGGTGTCGACCAGCGGCGGCTCGTGCAGCAGGTACCCGGCGTCGTCGAGACGGTCGAGCAGGGTGCGGACTGGTGTCCGCCCGACGCCGAGGGTGCGGGCGAAGGCGTTGAGATCGGCCTCCGTGCCGACCTCGGGCAACCGCTCGAGCAACGCCTGGGCCACGGGGTCCAGCTCGTCGACGACAGCCGCGCAGCGCGGGTCGACCGCGATCTGCGAGACACCCGGCCCACGCCAGAAGACCCGGACCCCGGGTCGCCAGTACCTGCCCGTCATCGCGGCAGCGTGGCACGCGACGTGCGGACGTGGGGCGCCGGACCGGCAGGCTGTGGACAGGCGGGCGATCCACCGCGGCTGTGGACGCCGGGGCTGTGGACGGCACCACCCCGGCCGACGACGTCCACAGGCCGGTGGGCACGAGCCGCTCGTGCGGGTGGCCGCTGAGATACTCGGCGTGTGGACCGAGGAGCAGCGAGCGCGCAGGGCACCTCGACGCTCGGCGTCGAGGTGCGCCGGAGCGCTCGCCGCCGCCGCACGGTCTCCGCGTTCCGCGAGAACGGCCGCTTGGTCGTCGCGATCCCCGCTCGTTTCACTCGAGCCGAGGAAGAGCACTGGGTCGCGCGGATGGTCGAGCGGATCGAGGCGTCGGACCGGCGGCGCCGGCCGAGCGACAGCGATCTCACCCGACGCGCGGATCGGCTCGCGGCGACCTACCTGCCTGCCGGCGTCCGGCCGTCGTCGATCGCCTGGGTCACGAACCAGAGTGCACGATGGGGTTCCTGCACGCCGTCGGAACGGTCGATCCGCCTCTCGCACCGGCTCCAGGGCATGCCGTCCTGGGTGATCGACTACGTCGTGCTGCACGAGCTGGCGCACCTCGTCGTCCCCGGCCACGGCCCGCAGTTCTGGGCGATCGTCGACCGGTTCCCGCAGACCGAACGCGCGCGCGGGTTCCTCCACGGGGTCGCGTTCCGCGATGCCGAGGGGAGCACGGACCCGTCCGACATCGACGGGTTCGAGGGCGACGCGGAGTAGTCGTCCGGCGCGAGCGCTACCGCTCGGGGTTCTCGCGGGGGGCGTCGGGGTCGTCCGCCTGGTTGAGGATCGACTCGAGAGCGGCGTCGAGGTCGGCGTTGATCTCCGTCTCGTCCGCGCGACGATCGCCGAACAGCTCGGGCGCGTCGAGGTCGTCGGCGGTGGGGAACAGGTCGAGCTGCGCCCACAGCTCGTCGCGGCCGCTCACACCACGCTCGCGCGCGACGATCGACCACAGGCGAGCGGCGTCGCGTGCGCGGCGCGGCCGCAGCTCGAGCCCGACGAGCTGGCGGAACGTGTCCTCGGCCGGTCCGCCGGCCGCCCGGCGACGGCGGAGCATCTCACGCAGCGGCACGGCGTGGGGCAGGTGGGGGGCGACGGCGGCCGCCGTCACCTCCTCGACCCATCCTTCGACGAGCGCGAGCGCCGTCTCCAGACGCACGAGCGCGCGCTCCTGCTCGGGTGTGCGCTGCGGCGAGAAGATGCCTTGCCCGAGGGCGCCGCGCAGCTGCTCGACATCGGTCGGGTCGATCGAGCGGATCGCCTCCTCCATCTGCTCGGCGTCGATCTCGACGCCGCGCGCGTAGGCCTCGACCGCTCCCAGCAGGTGCGCACGCAACCACGGCACGTGGGCGAACAGCCGCGCGTGCGCGGCCTCCCGCACGGCGAGCATGTGCCAGACCTCGTCGGGCTCGGCGTCCAGACCCTGGGCGAACGCCTCGACGTTGGCCGGCACCAGGAGCAACCCGGGCTCGCGGAGCAGCGGGAGGCCGGTGTCGGTGCCGCCGAACACCTCGCGGGCGAGCGTGCCGGCACCCTGGCCGACCTGCATCGCGAAGCCGAGCCGTCCGAGCTTGGTGATCATCCGGCCCAGGTTCATCCCGCCGGTGGCGTCCGCGAGCCCCGGCATCGGCTCGTCACCGAGCTGGTCCTCGAGCACACCGGCGAGCGCCTCGGCCACCGAGACCCCGATCGGGTCCGCCACCGCGCGCCACGTGGGCAACGTGCGCTCGACCCACTCGGCACGCGAGGCGGCGACGTGGGGTCCGCCCGACGGCGGCAGGTCGGTCGCGGCGTCGAGCCAGAGGTCGGCCACGGTGAGAACGGCGCGGACCTTGTCGGCCTGGGCCGCGGTCACCGCGGGGTCGCCGCCGGTGTGCGCCACCTGGCGCGCGACGTCGTGGGCGAAGCGCCAGTCCGACTCGCCGCCGTCGTCGGAGGCGAGGATGCGTTGCATCTGCGCCATCGCGGCCGCGAGCGCCTGCGGGTTGGCACCGAGCCCGGAGGCCTTGGCCCACTCGGCCGGGTCGGCGCCACTCGCCTCCAGGGCGCGCATCGCCTCCTCGGCGGCCTCGGGTCCCAGCACGGACTCGAGCATCCGTCTCCACTGCTCGCGGTCGGCGTCCATCGGCTCACCGTACGCGGCACCGACCCGGCCCGGACCGGCCCGACGACGAGGTTTCGCTCAGGGCGCACGGACCGCCGTCGCCGGCCGCGTCGGCACCGTCCAGGAGCGTCGGTGACAATGGCCCGCATGGCATCGATCGGCCGCACCCCCACACCATCGCGATCGCGCATGGCTGCGTGGGGCATCACCCCACGGCTGGTGACGATGGCCGCCTCCGCCGCGGTCACGTTCGTGCTCCTCATCACGATGATGCTGGTGCCCGTGCCGTTCGGGGTGCAGGCTCCCGGTCCCACGCTCGACACGCTCGGCGAGACGAACGACGTCCCGCTGATCCAGGTCGACGACGACACCCCGACCTATCCGACGTCGGGCGAGCTGCTGATGACGACGGTGACGACGGCCGGCGGCCCGCGCTATCCCGTCGACGCGACCGGCGTCGTCCGGGGGTGGTTCGACCCGACGACGAAGGTCGCGCCGATCGAGACGTTCTACGACCCCAGCCAGACCCAGGAGGAGATCGACTCCGAGTCGACGCAGCAGATGGTCAGCTCGCAGCAGAACGCGACGGTCGCCGCCCTCACCGAGCTCGGCTACGACGTCCCCGCCGTCCTCACGATCGTCGGGTCGGCCGAGGGGACCGGTGCCGACGGTGTCGTCGCCGACGGCGACGTGCTCACCGCGATCGACGCCGGGCAGGGCAGGGTCGACATCGACACCTACCAGCGCCTGGCCGAGGTGCTCGCCGCGACGCCGCCCGGCACCGAGGTGACGCTCGCCGTCGATCGTGACGGCGCCGAGACGGACCTGTCGATCGTCACCGGCGACGACGGGCGCGGTGGCAGCCTCCTCGGGGTCTTCCTCAACGGCGAGTTCGACTACCCGGTCGACGTGCACATCCAGATCGAGAACGTCGGAGGACCCAGCGCCGGCACGATGTTCGCGCTCGGCATCGTCGACGTGCTGACCCCGGGTGAGATGACCGGCGGCGAGATCATCGCCGGCACGGGCACCATGAGCCTGGGCGGTGTGGTGGGCCCGATCGGGGGCATCCAGCAGAAGATGGCGGGCGCGCGGTCCGACGGTGCCGAGTTCTTCCTCGCCCCGACCGACAACTGCTCCGAGGTCGTCGGCCATGTGCCGGGCGGGCTGCAGGTGGTCGAGATCAGCACGCTTGAGGACGCGCGGGACGCCGTCGAGACGATCGGCAGCGGCGATCCTGCGGCGATCGCCGCGCTGCCGACCTGCTGAGCGTCCAGGCTCCGCCGGTCAGCCCGGGACGTCGGCCTCGAACGTCGCGCGGAGGGCCTCGACCAGACCGGGGACGGCATCGGGGGAACCGCCGACGGCGTCGTCGGAGTCGTGCTTCCTGGTGCGCAGAGCGCACCACGACGGCCCGGAGCGCAGCACGCCGACGGCGATCCGGACGTCCTGGCGCTCCGGGTGCGCCATGAGGTCGTCCACGGTTGCCCCGGGCCGTTCAGCCTCGGGCGGCACGACGATCCGTTCCACGACCATGGCGGCGCCGTCGACGCCGTCGGGCCAGGCGAGCTGGGCCAGCAGCTGCTCGAGATCGGCCGACGGCGGCAACCCCTCCTGCTCGATCGAGGTGAGGTGATGGGCGTCCTGCTCGGCCGCGGCGACCGCCTCGGCAGGCAGCTGGGCGGCGATGTCCGGTGTGCGTCGCAGCGCGTCCGCCGTGCGCAAGAGCGCGAACACCGCGACCGGCGCGTCCCAGCCTCCGCGGGCGACGTGTCGCTCGATGTCGACGACCGCGAGCCGCAGCGCCTCGGTCGCCGCGTCGAGCAGCGGGGCGGGTCCGGAATCGGTGCCAGGGCCGGCCGGGGTGTCGTCGTCGGTCGTCATCGGGCCCATGGTCGCAGCCCCATCCAGGTGTGGGAAACTTTCGGTGCGTCCTGCTCGTTGCTCCGACGAGCGGTGCTGCTCGCTCTTGCCTGACTCGTCCCACCCTGTCGACGCCGTGTGACGGCGCCCTGAGTACGAGGTGATCTCTATCTCCGCCGAACGACGCCCGGCCACTCGCCGCCGCGGCGCCCTCATGCCCACCCTGATCGTCGTCGCCGGTGTGGTGATCGCGTTCTTCGTGTTCTCGCGGTTCTGGACCGAGTGGTTGTGGTTCGACCAGGTCGGTTTCGTCGAGGTGATCCGCACCCAGTGGCTCGCACGCGCCGCGCTCTTCCTCGTGGCCGGCGCTCTGATGGCGGTGGCGATCCGGCTCAACCTCACCCAGGCGTACAAGCACCGGCCGATGTACGTGCCGACGACGCCGCAGCAGCAGGATCTCGACCGGTACCGCGAGACGTTCGAGCCGCTGCGTCGGGTGGTGTTCATCGCGGGTCCGCTGATCGCGGGGTTCTTCGCGGGGTCGGCGGCGAGCACGCAGTGGCAGTCGATGCTGCTCGCCTTCAACGGGCAGAGCTTCGGCCAGACCGACCCGCAGTTCGGGTTCGACCTGTCCTTCTACGTCTTCACGCTCCCGTTCCTGCGGTTCGTCGTCTCGTTCCTCATGACGGTGACGTTCTTCGCGGCGGTGGTCTCGCTCGCCACCCACTACCTCTACGGGGGTCTGCAGGTGGCCGGGCCGGGGGAGCGGATCAGCCGCCCCGCGCGGGTTCACATCGCCGTCCTGGCCGGTCTGTTCGTGCTGTTCATCTCGGCGAACTACTGGCTCGACCGGTACTCGCTGCTCACTCGCTCGGGCGAGTCGTGGGACGGCGCCGCGTGGACCGATGTCAACGCCGTGATCCCCGCCCGCGCGATCCT
>JBMDXU010000233.1:0-2952 GCA_048594485.1 Pseudactinotalea sp.
TCGGGGAAGACGACGCTGGCGCGGCTCGTGACGCGGTTCGCCGACCCGACGTCCGGCGTCGTCCGGATCGACGGCGTCGACCTGCGCGACGTCGCCCTGGAGGACCTGCGCGAACGGGTCGTCGTCGTCCCGCAGGAAGGCTTCCTCTTCACCGGGACCATCGCCTCCAACGCGGCGTACGGACGCCACGACCTCGGCGAGGAGCGTGTCGCGGCGGCCTTCGACGAGCTCGGCCTCGACGAGTGGGTCGCCTCCCTGCCCGACGGGCTCGCGACCGATGTCGGGCAGCGGGGCGAGGCGCTCTCGGCGGGTGAGCGCCAGCTCGTCGCCATCACACGCGCCTACCTGGCCGACGCCGACGTGCTCGTCCTCGACGAGGCGACCTCCGCCGTCGACCCGGCCACCGAGTCGCGCATCAACCACGCCCTCGTCGGGCTGACGGCGGGCCGCACCTCGATCGCGATCGCGCACCGGCTCTCGACCGCGGAGGCGGCCGACCTCGTGGTCGTCGTCGACGCGGGCCGCGTCGTCGAGGTCGGCACCCACGCCGACCTCGTCGCTCTCGGCGGCCGGTACGCGCGGCTGCACGCCTCGTGGGTGGTGCAGAGCTCCTGAGCTCGACGGGTGGGCGCGGCGCGGCCACCGAACGCTCCGCAACTACCATCGACGGCGTGCCGCTCGACCCCAGCATCGCCGACCGTCTCCGCCGCGACAGCGCGGGCCTGGTGTGCGCCGTCGTCCAGGACGTCGCCGACGACCGCGTCCTCATGGTCGCGTGGATGGACGACGAGGCGCTCCACCGCACCCTGACCACCGGACGCGCCACCTACTGGTCGCGCTCCCGGCAGGAGCTCTGGCGCAAGGGCGACACCTCGGGCCACATCCAGCTCGTGCGCGGAGCCGAGCTCGACTGCGACGGCGACGCGCTGCTGCTGCGTGTGGAGCAGGTCGGGCCGGCGTGCCACACCGGCGCCCGCAGCTGCTTCGACGCGGGCGGACCGCTCCCGGTGACCGAGGGGCCGCGATGAGGGTGACCACCAGCGACGTGCCCTGGGGCGCGACGTGGCCCGACCTGCCGACCTTCCGCGAGCTCGCGACCGATCGTCGTGTGATCCCGGTGGTCCGGCGGCTGCTCGCCGACGACGTCACGCCCGTCGGTCTGTACCGGCGGCTCGCACAGGGGCGACCGGGCACGTTCGTGCTGGAGTCGGCCTCCTCGGACGGCACGTGGGGGCAGTGGTCCTTCGTCGGGGTCTCGGCCCGGGCGGGGCTGCACGCGACCCCGGACGGTCGGGCCGCCTGGACCGGCGACGTGCCGGTCTCCGTGCGCCGGGACGGCGACGTCCTCGAGGTGCTGCGCGAGGCGCTCCAGGTTCTGCACACCCCCGCGATCGACGGGCTGCCCCCGTTGACCAGCGGCTTCGTCGGCGCCCTCGGCTGGGACATCGTCCACCACTGGGAACCGACGCTGCCGCGGCTGGCCCCGTCCGAGCACGACCAGCCCGAGCTGAGCATGGTGCTCATCGGCGACATGGTCGCCGTCGACCACCGCTCTGGCGACCTGTGGCTGATCGCCAACGCGATCAACGGCAACGACAGCGACACGGGGGTCGACCAGGCGCACGCCGACGCGGTCGCCCGGATCGACGCGATGGTCGCCGCGCTGTCGACGCCTGTGGCCCCCGTGCTCGGCAGCCTCGACGACGGCGCTCCCGAGCCGGAGGTCAAGCAGCGCACCGCGCACCTGGAGTTCACCGACTCCGTGCGTGCCGCGAAGCAGGCGATCGTCGACGGCGAGGTGTTCCAGGTCGTCCTCAGCCAGCGCCTCGACGTCGACTGCCCCGCCGACCCGCTCGAGGTGTACCGGGTGCTGCGCACCATCAACCCGAGCCCCTACATGTACCTGCTCCACCTGCCGGACGGCGGTGAGCACGGGTTCTCGGTGGTCGGCTCCAGCCCCGAGACGCTCGTCAAGGTCGAGGGTCGCGCGGTGACCAGCTACCCCATCGCGGGATCGCGACCACGGGGGGAGACACCGGCGCACGACAAGGAGCTCGCCGACGAGCTGCTGGTCGACCCCAAGGAGCGCGCCGAGCACCTCATGCTCGTCGACCTCGCCCGCAACGATCTCGGCCGGGTCTGCGTACCGGGCACGGTCGCCGTCGTCGAGTTCATGGCGATCAAGCGGTTCAGCCACATCATGCACATGTCCTCGACGGTGCAGGGCGAGCTCACGCCGGAGGCGACCGCCTTGGAGGTCTTCACGGCGACGTTCCCCGCGGGCACGCTGTCCGGTGCACCGAAGCCCCGGGCGATCGCACTGATCGACGAGCTGGAGCCGACCCGACGGGGTGTCTACGGGGGCGTCGTCGGGTACTTCGACCTCGCCGGTGACATGGACACCGCGATCGCGATCCGTCCCGCGGTCGTGTCCGACGGTCGCGCCAGCGTCCAGGCCGGCGCCGGGCTGGTGGCGGACTCGGACCCGGAGACCGAGTACGTCGAGACGGCCAACAAGGCCGCCGCCGCGGTGCGCGCGATCCAGCTCGCCGCGCGGTTGACGACACCGTGACGCGGGTCGGGCGATGAGGTGGCGCGGCGCCCTGGGGCGGGGCCAGGCGGTCGGTCTGGTCGCGGGGCTCGGTCTGGTGCTCTTCGCGCTCACCCTGCCCACCTGGGCGACGGCGAGCGCCGCCACCACGTCCGGGACGACGCCGATCGCGGTCAACGGCACCGACGCGGCACCGGGGGTGGCGGCCGCGGCGCTGCTGGTCGTGGTCGCCGGTCTGGTGCTCGCGCTCTCGGGGCGTGCGAGCCGGGTGCTCGCCGTGCTGGGGGTGCTCGCGGGCGGGGTCCTCGGCGTCGTCGCCGCGAGAGCCTTCCTGCTCGACCCGGCGTCGGCGCTCGAGCAGGCCGCGGCCACCGCGACCGGGGTGAACCGGATCGTCGGCG
>JBMDXU010000234.1:0-18781 GCA_048594485.1 Pseudactinotalea sp.
GGTCGTGCGGCGCCTGTCGCGTCGTCGTGACCCCCCGCCCCCCCCGCGCAACTACGATCTCGGCGGAGAGAGGGAACGATTGATGACCAGCAGCACATCCGCGCCCGGCAACATCCTCGTGCTCCCGGGGGGTGGGTACCACGGGCTGGCCGACCACGAGGGCGAGCCGGTCGCGGAGTGGTTGCGATCGCTCGGCTGGGACGCGCGCGTGGTGCGCTACCCGACGGCGTCGACGCACCCGACACCGCTCGGGCCGTTGCCGCTCGAGCACGTCCGCGCCGAGATCGCGGCGGAGCGAGCCGCGGGGGCCAGGCGCGTGGGGGTGTTGGGCTTCTCCGCCGGGGGCCACCTGGCCGGCCACGCCGCACTCGCACCCGACAGCACCCCCGAGCAGCGTCCTGACCTCGCCATCCTTTGCTACCCCGTGGTCTCGATGGTCGGCCGCACTCACGTGGGCTCGCAGGACAACCTGCTCGGCCCCGACGCCCCGCGGGAGGAGCGGGAGGCGGCATCGCTGGAACGCCTCGTCACGCCGTCGTCCCCGCCGATGTTCCTGTGGCACACCGTCGCCGACGCCGGCGTCCTCGTGGGTGAGCACACCTATGCGCTGGTATCCGCACTGGCGGCGAACGGCGTCCCGCACGAGGTGCACGCCTTCGCCGACGGACCTCACGGGATCGGGCTCGCCGCCGAGCACGCGGCGTCGGCCTGGACGTCGTTGTGCGGACGCTGGCTCGCCGACCTGCCTTGACACACGTGATTGGCACTCGCGGCTAGGGTGCCGGTCATGAACCGATCGACGACCGCCCGCCGCGCCGCCGCCCTCGCCCTCGCCACCGGAGCTCTCGTCGCGCTCGGCGCCTGCTCCTCCGGCACACCGACGGCATCCGCCGACGACATCGCCGACCTCGCCTCCGACGCGCTCGAGGACGAGGTCGGTCAGCGGCCGGACAGCATGGACTGCGGCTCTGAGGACGTCGAGATCGTCGAGGGCAACACCGTCGACTGCACACTCACCGCAGGGGGCGACGAGCTCGGCGCGACCGTCACGATCGACTCGGTGGACGGCAACGACTACTCGATCACCGTCCAGGTCGACGAGGCCTGATCCGCCGCAGCACCACCCGGCCGTGCATCAGGCGCGGCGACGCTCGAGCATCGCCGCCATCTCGCCGTCGTACGGCGGTACCAGGACCCCGGCGTCGAGCACTCGACGGGCGAGAGCGAGATCTCCCATCGACGCCCGGAAGACCGTCGGCAGGTCCACGTCATGGTCCGGTTCGTCCGTCACGGCGATCGCGTCGCCCGGCCGTATCTCGCCCGGCGTGAGCACGGCGCAGTAGGCGCCCGTGCGACCGCGGGCGGCGAAGCGGCGCACCCACCCGGGGACGCCCATGTGAGCGGCGAACGTGGCGCACGGCTCGCGCGGCACCCGGACCTCGAGCTCGACGACGTCGCCGACCAGCAGGCGCGTGCCCACCCGCAGGGCGTCGACGTCGAGCCCGGACGTGGTCACGTTCTCGCCGAAGGCACCCGGCGGCAGGTGTCGCTCGAGCTCGCCCTCCCAGTGGTCGAGCTCCTCGCGCGCGAACAGGTAGACCGCTTGGCTGGTACCCCCGTGATGGCGGAGGTCGCCGATGTAGTCGCCGACCACCCCGCTGCCGACGCGCTCGGAGCGAGGGCCGGGGTCGCGGACCTGGAGCGACTCGACGGGGTGCTTGTCGATCCCGGTCGCTCGGGTCGACGTCGCGGCGCTCGGCACGGCGGAGCCGATGTTGACCGACATCACACGCCCGTTCATGCCGTCAATCTACCGACGCCGACGTGCTCAGCCCGAGGTGGCCGTACGGCTCCCGAGGACCACCGGGACGGCGGGCGAGTCGCCGACGATCTCGGGCAGCACCTCGACGTGCTCGGACGCGGCCTCCCGGACCGCCGCGGTGATGAGGTCACCGGCACGAATGAGCAGAGCGACGGCGAGGACGAGCGCGACCACGGCGACCGCGAACGGCAGGTGCACGCTCACCGCCGCACCGAGCAGGCCCGCGACGAGCGGCGCGAGACCACCCCCGAAGAACCGGACGAAGCTGTAGGACGCCGAGGCCACGGGACGCTCGACCGGCGCGACCTCCATCACCGCCTGCGTCACGAGCGCGTTGTTCAGCCCGGAGCAGGCGCCCGAGATGACCACGGTCGCGACGAGCACCGCGGCGACATCGGTCCAGATCGCCATCACCGCCATGTCGAGCGCGAACGCCACGAAGGTGCCGACGAGCACGGGGACCAGCCCGAACCTGGCTTCCAGGCGGGGAGCCACGACGACCGCGAAGATCGCGACGAGCAGCCCCCACCCGAAGAAGATCAGGCCGAGCTGGATCGCGCCGTAACCCAGCAGCAGCGGTGCGTACGCGAGCACCGTGAAGAACGCCCAGTTGTACAGCAGCGCCACCAGGCTCAGCATCAGCAGACCACGGTGACGCAGCGCGGCGAGCGGCGCCGACAACCGCAGCGGCGTGCTGCTGGTGCGCGTGTCCGGCGCGAACAGCGCGGTCCCGACCAGCCCCAGCAGCATCAGTACGGCGACCCCGAAGAACGGCCAGCGCCAGCTGACCGCACCCAGGGCCCCGCCGAGCAGCGGCCCGACGGCGATGCCGACGCCCATCGCCGCCTCGTAGATGGCGATCGCCCCCGCGACGCCCCCGCTCGCGGCGCCGACGATCACCGCGAGGCTGGTGGCGATGAAGAGCGCGTTGCCCAGGCCCCACCCGGCGCGGAACCCGACCATCGCCCCGATCGAGTCGGACGTCCCCGCGAGGGCCGCGAACACGACCACGAGCACGAGACCGAGCACGAGTGTCTTCTTGCCGCCGATCCGGCTCGAGACCCAGCCGGTCACGAGCATCGCGACCGCGGTCACGAGCAGATAGCTGGTGAACAGCAGCTCGACCTCGGCATGCGTGGCGTCCATCTGCTCCCCGATGGCGGGCAGGATCGGGTCGACGAACCCGATCCCCATGAACGAGATGACGCAGGCGAACGCGACCGCCCAGACGGCGGCGGGCTGACGGAACAGGCTGGTGGTGGGCACGGTGATGCGGAGCTCCTCGGGAGGGTGCGGGATCAGGGGGTGAGGCGGTGCGGTGCCGGCTCGCCCAGCTCGACGAGACGTTCCAGCGCGGGGATCGCCTCGTGAAGCCGGGCGACGTCGTCGTCCGGCAGCTGGGCGAGAAGATCGGCGAGCACGGCCGCCCGACCGTCGCGTCGACGATCCGACAGGTCGCGGCCGGCGTCGGTCGCCGAGACCACGACGACGCGACCGTCGTCGGGGTCGGCGCCGCGCACGACCAGCCCGGCCGCCTCGAGCCGCGCGACCACCTGCGTCATCGCCGGCTGGGTGACGTGCTCGGCCGACGCGAGCGCGGTCAGCCGTGCCGGCCCCTGGTGCACGAGCGTGTACAGCGTCGAGGCCGCGACCGTGCTGAGGTCGCCCGGCAGCGCGGACCGACGCAGCAGCCGAGAGGTGCGGTCGAACGCGTTGCCCAGTCGACCGACGTCGAGCTCCACCGGACTTGGCCCGCCGTCGTTCGCTATCATCACGCCATTATATAACCTGCTTAAGCATCATCGCAAGAGAGAGCCCCGTCGCTGCACGAGCGACGGGGCCTCTCCGATGTCGCCGTCCCGGACGACATCAGCCCGTGGCGTGGACCGCTCCCCAGCGGCCCACGCGCCCGGTCGTCGTGATGCTCAGCCGGCTCGGCGGCCGATCGCGAACATGGTCAGCTCGTGCTCCAGGCACACGGCCTGGTGGGCGTCGACGTCGGCGACACGGCGCCCGCAGAGGTCGCACCGGATCGAGTCGAGCAGGTCCGTCGCGTCGGCGTGGGTCGTACGCCGCAGGGTGGTCGAAGCAGTCATGCCCAAGAGACGTCGGACGACCCAATCCATGACGCGGCACGGTATGTGACGTGCATCACGTCTGGTGACGGACCTCCGCGTGATCGCCGACGCACGGCGGGTGCGATCGCCGAGGTCGCTGTCGATCACCGATCCCGGGTCGTGGCCAGCATCTCGATCGAGCCGTCGGGACGCAGGCGCAGCGGCGGCTGCGGCACCCCGAGGTCCTGCCACACGAACGCCGGGACGCGAGCGAAGAAGCCGGCGAGGACGTCGAGCTCGAACGCGATCGCCTCGTGCGAGTGCGTGCCGCTGCGCGGGCGCACCCGGTTGCCGGTGATCGAGAACGGCATGGTTCCGACGGCCATCAGGTACTCGATCTGGCGCGGGTGGAGCACGTCGTAGGCGAACTTCGGGACGGAGCAGAACACGTCGAACCGCTTGTTGAACTCGGCGAGCTCGAAGTCCAGCGACGGCCCGCCGAACAGCCGTCGGAGCTTGCTGTCGTTGGTGACCGTCAGATCCGGCATCCCGAACGGGAGCGTGACCTCGTGGATGACCTCGGAGTGGTTGTCGGTCACCGTGCGCGTCTGGGTGTTGCCGTTGGCGTCGGTGTAGGTCTCGGTGCGCTGCGTCTGCCAGTGGTGCGTGAAGGCCACGAAGAAGGCACCGGGGAAGAACTCGCCGTGGACGACGTCGGTGGTCCGATGGTTCATGCCGGTCGTCGTGTGCTCGACGACGGCGAGCAGGCCGTCGTCGGTCGGCAGGTAGTACCAGGACGGCCGGTGGTAGAAGCCCAGCCGCATGAGGGGAGCGGGCTGCCGGAACTGCTCGAGCTGGGGCACGGCGGCCTGCAGGGCCGCGGCGATCGGGGCGAGCGCCTCGAGCGTGGCCTCCAGCTCGTCCGGCTTCTTCGGTGCGCCGACCTGGGTGAGCTGGTCGCCGTCGATCGCGAGGTTGAGGGGGTGCGTCTGCGCGAACCCGGCGAGCGCACCTCCCGCGATGCGCAGGAACTCCTGCGTGAACTCCGGGTCGGCGCCGAGGACGACACCGCCGCCGGGGAGCGCGCCCTGCTCGGGCACAGCCACACCTGGCCGCGTCTGCCCGGGACCCAGCGCCACGAGCTCCGGGAGCGGGATCCCGACCGGCATCCCGACGACACGAGCATCGTTCGCCCCGCCGTACTCGAAGACCTGGAAGTCGATCCCGGCGCGGGTACGGCCGGTGACGTGCTCGTCGGTGTCGCGCCGGAAGCCCACGCCGAACGGCGGGACGAGCAGGCCGTTCGCGACGGCGGGGCTCGGGTTGGACTCGAACTGCCAGCCACGCTCGCGCAGCGCGCTCACGTACCGATGACGCCGCACCGCGAAGAAGATCCCCACGCCCGCGCCGAACGCCAGCACGATCAGCAGGACCACCACCCAGCTCGCGCCGCCGCCGCCGTCCACAGGTGCTCCTCCCCGCCGCACCCTGCGCACGGCGGTGGCCAGGTTAGTCACCGCACCCTGGGGTGGCGCACAAGCGGTCGGGACACAGCTGCCCATCCGTCGCGACGGCGTCAGAGGAGCGGACCGGCTCAGCCCGTCGTCGGCCTCCACACCACGACGGCGCCGGACGTCCTCGTCCGGCGGATCTTGGCCCCCGGGGGGTGGGCGATGATGTCGCCCGAGGGCGAGGCGGTGAAGACGCGGGGCCGGTGGCCCGTGAGGCCGAGCAGCTGCTCGAGCCGGTCGCGCAGCCGCTCGTTCTCTTCCACCAGCTCGAAGATGCGGGCGATGCCCGCAAGGTTGACACCATCCTCCTGCGAGAGCCGCTGGATCTCGCGGAGCTTGTCGACGTCCCTCTCGGAGTAGCGCCGCCCACGGCCCGCCGTGCGCTGCGGCACGACGAGCCCCAGGCGGTCGTAGGTGCGCAGGGTCTGCGCATGCATCCCCGCGCGCTCGGCAGCCTCCGAGATGAGGAACACGGGGCTGTCGTAGCGGCTCATGATCAGGACCTGGCCGCCTCGACGAGCCCGACACGCGGGTCCTCGCCCTCGGTGGCTCGGGCGAACTCCGCGAGCGCCGTCCTCGCCTCGTCGGGCAGGTTGCGCGGCACGGCGACCTGGACGGTGACGATGAGGTCGCCCGTGCCCTTCTTGGTCTGCACGCCCTTGCCCTTGACACGCAGGCGGGCGCCCGACGACGTCCCGGCCGGGACCTTCACACGCACCGTCCCGCCGTCCAGCGTCGGGACCGACACCACGGCGCCGTCCACGGCCTCCGGGAACGAGATCGGCACGGTGATGGTGAGGTTGTCCCCGGATATGCCGAACACCGGGTGCTCCTCGACGCTGACCGTGACCACGAGGTCGCCGGGCGGACCGCCGCTGAGACCGGGCTCGCCCTTGCCGGGGATCCGGATCTTCTGGCCGTCCTTGACGCCGGGCGGGATGCGGACCTTCGTGCTCCGTCCGTCGACGACGAGGTTCATCGTCTCGCCCGCGACCGCCTGCCGGAACGGGAGCCGGGCCGAGCTGGCGAGGTCGCGGCCCTTCTGAGGGGGTTGCCCCTGCGGCCCGCGGCCGTACCCGCCGCCACCGAAGAGCCCGCCCAGCAGGTCCTCGATGTCGGGCTGGCCGCCCCCACCCGTGGAGTAGCGCATGCGGGTCTGGCCGCCACCGCCGCCGAACATGCCGCCGAACAGGTCCTCGAACCCGCCGGCCCCGCTGGCGCCACCGGGACCGGAGGCGAACCTGGCGCCGCCCCCGGCCATCGCGCGCAGCGCGTCGTACTGCTTGCGCTGCTCGGCGTCGGAGAGCACCGAGTTGGCCTCGCTGACCTCCTTGAACCTGGTCTCCGCCTGGGCGTCACCGGGGTTCTGGTCCGGGTGGTACTTCCGGGCGAGCGAGCGGTAGGCCTTCTTGATCGCCTTGGCGTCGGCGTCCTTGGGCACGCCCAACGTCGCGTAGAAGTCCTTCTCGATCCAGTCCTGACGGAACTCGGGTCCGCTCATCGGTCGTGCCCTCCTCTCGTGGTGCGGTCGTGCTCGTGGGTCGTGGTGGTCACTGAGGTCCGACCACCGCCACCCGCGCCGGGCGGATCACACGGTCGCCGACCTGGTAGCCGGGCTGCAGCACCTGCTGCACGCTCTCGCTGCTGGCCTCGGCACTCTGGCTGTGCATGAGCGCCTCGTGCCGGACGGGGTCGAACTCCTCGCCCGCCTCGCCGAAGCGGACCATCCCGAAGCTGCCCTGCAAGACGCCCTCGAGCTTGTCCGCGATCGACGCGAACGGCCCGGTCAGCTCGCCGTGCTGGCGCGCGAGGTCGATGTCGTCGAGGACGCCGATCAGCGCCTCGACGACGTCCTCACGGCCGCGGGTGCGGGCGTCGCCCACCTCGGTGCGCGACCGCTTGACGAACGCGTTGAACCGCTGGTCCAGGTTGTAGTTCTCGGCCTTGGCGCGGGCGAGCTGGTCGGCGAGATCGGCCGCCTCGGCCTTCGCCTCGGCAAGACCGCCCGCCTCCTCGGGCTGCTCGGCGGGCGGCGCCCCGCCGTCGGGGGTGTCCCCGACGGCGGAGCCGGCCTCGCGCAGCTCGCCCGTCTCGGGGTCGAGCCGCCGCTTGTCGCGGATGATCGGCTCGCCCTCGAACTCGGGTGGCTGGGTCACTTGCGCTCGTCCTCCTCGTCGACGATCTCGGCGTCGACCACGTCGTCGTCAGCGGCGTCGGCGGCTGGGGCATCCTCGGTCGCCGACCCGCCCGCAGCCTCCTCCGCCTGACCCTGCTGGTACAGCGCCTCACCGATCTTGCCGGCGGCGGCCACGAGCTCGGACTGCGCCGTGGTGATCGCGTCGATGTCCTCGCCCGCGAGCGCCGTCTTGAGCGCGTCGACCTTGCCCTGCACCTCGGAGCGGACCTCCTCGGGCAGCTTGTCCGCGTTGTCGGTCAGCAGCTGCTCGGTCGAGTAGAGGTACTGCTCGGCGCCGTTGCGGGTCTCCTGCTGCTCGCGGCGCTTGGCGTCCTCGGCCGCGTGCTCCTCGGCCTCCTTCACCATGCGGTCGATCTCCTCCTTGGAGATGCCCGACCCGCCGGTGATCGTCATCGACTGCTCCTTGCCCGTGCCCTTGTCCTTGGCGGACACGTGCACGATGCCGTTCGCGTCGATGTCGAAGGTGACCTCGATCTGCGGCATCCCTCGACGTGCGGGGGCGATCCCGGTGAGGTCGAAGGTGCCGAGCGGCTTGTTGTCGCGGGCGAACTCGCGCTCGCCCTGGAACACCTGGATGAGCACCGACGGCTGGTTGTCCTCCGCCGTCGAGAAGATCTCCGAACGCTTGGTCGGGATCGCCGTGTTGCGGTCGATGAGCTTGGTCATGACGCCGCCCTTGGTCTCGATGCCGAGGCTCAGCGGGGTGACGTCGATGAGCAGCACGTCCTTGCGCTCACCCTTGATGACACCGGCCTGCAGGGCCGCGCCGACGGCGACGACCTCGTCCGGGTTGACGCCCTTGTTGGGCTCCTTGCCGCCGGTCAGCTCGGTGACGACGTCGCTCACGGCGGGCATGCGGGTGGATCCACCCACGAGCACGACGTGGTCGATGTCGGAGACGGAGATGCCGGCGTCGCGGATGACGTTCTGGAACGGCGCCTTGGTCCGCTCGAGCAGGTCCTTGGTCATGTCCTGGAACTGCGCGCGCGAGAGCTTCTCGTCCAGGTGGATCGGGCCGTTCTCGCTCATCGACAGGTACTGCAGCGAGATGTTCGTCGACGTCGCCGACGACAGCTCCTTCTTGGCGGTCTCGGCCGCCTCGCGCAGACGCTGGAGGGCGATCTTGTCCTTGGACAGGTCGACGCCGCTGGAGTTCTGCACCTGCTTGACCAGCCAGTCGACGATGCGCTGGTCCCAGTCGTCGCCGCCGAGGCGGTTGTCGCCGTTGGTGGCCTTCACCTGGATGGTGGAGAAGTCGTCCTCGTCCTTGCCGACCTCCAGCAGGGACACGTCGAACGTGCCGCCTCCGAGGTCGAAGACGAGAATGAGCTCGTCCTCCTTGCCCTTCTCGAGCCCGTAGGCGAGGGCCGCCGCGGTCGGCTCGTTGACGATGCGCAGCACGTTGAGACCGGCGATCTGGCCGGCGTCCTTCGTGGCCTGACGCTCGGCGTCGTTGAAGTAGGCCGGCACCGTGATGACGGCGTCGGTGACGGGCTCGCCGAGGTAGGACTCGGCGTCCTTCTTGAGCTTGCCCAGGATGCGGGCGCTGATCTCGGGGGCGGTGTAGGACTTGCCGTCGATGTCGACGGTCCAGTCGGTGCCCATGTGCCGCTTGACCGAGGTGATCGTGTTGTCGACGTTGGTGACCGCCTGCCGCTTGGCGATCTCGCCGACGAGCACGTCACCGGTCTTGCTGAACGCGACGACGGACGGCGTGGTGCGCGCGCCCTCGGCGTTGGCGATGACGGTGGGCTCCCCGCCCTCCAGGGTCGAGACCACCGAGTTGGTGGTTCCCAGGTCGATTCCGACCGCTCGTGCCATGGTGTGTGTCTCCTCGTGATGGCTGGGTTGAGTCAGTGACGCTCACGTTTGCTCGTTGTGACTCGACTGTCAAACAAACTTGAGTCTGTATGGCTCAACTCTAGCCACGGGAGTGTTGTTCCCCGATCCGCGCAGAAAGTTCGCGCAGATAGACGAGCAGGGTCGACGGCGTTCCGTCGGGGCGGGTGTCGGTCGAGGAGAACACCTCGCGAGCGAGCGCGAAGCCCGACCGCTCGGCGACGCCGCGGGACGCGGTGTTCTGCGGATCCACCCGTATAGCGGCGTGCGTCCCGACGCCTCGCTCGGCCATCTCCTCCAGGAGCAGCCCGACGGCGGCGCTCGCCACTCCTCGTCGTCTCGCCCAGGGATGGACGGCGTAGGTGATGTTGACCTGCCCCGGCTCGAGGCCGTCACCGACACCCGGGTCGTAGTCGACGTAGCCGCCGAGCCGGCCGTCCACCCAGACGCCGTAGCCGATCTTTCCCTCGCCCCGCTCCAGGTTGTCCGCCAGCACGGCGATGTGCGACGCCGTCGACTCGTCGGTGCTGGGCCGACCGACGAGCCATCGGATCGTCTCGGCGTCCTCACCAGCGTTGTGCGCCTCGACGTCGTCGGCGGTCAGGCGACGTAGCTCGATCTCCATCTCCGCACGCTATGCCTCCTGCGCGTCCGTGGACCCGGCACGCGGTTGGATCGCGCTCAGGACGCCTCAGTCGATCTGCGCTCCGCTCGCCCGGGCGAGCTTGCGGAGGTGGGCGTGGGCGTACTCGCACACGAGGGCGTGGCGGTAGACGAGCACGGGGACGTCGACGTTGGTGTCCATCCAGAGGCTGAGCCCGCCCATCTTCCAGTGCTTGAACGTCTCGTCCTCGGTCACGACGGCGAGGATCTCCAGGAACGAGTCGTCGAAGCGGAGCGAGTGGATCGCGCGTCGGAACTCCTCCAGGTCGAGCGCGATGCAGAACGGGATGTTCATCAGGCACAGCGCGGTCTGGATGTCCATGTGCATGAGCCGGCGGTGGCGGCGCTCCGGGTCGAGCGGCGGCACGTCCAGCTGGCTGAAGTCGAGCTGGTCGGGTGCGTCCACACGCACCTTCTCCAGCGAGATCAGCACGTCGTAGACGTTCACGTCGTGCTCGACGACGGCGTTGTCCCCCAGCCCCGTGAGCGCCGTCGGGCGCAGGGTCACCGGCTCCATCGTCGTCTCGGTGTTGCGGATGATGAAGTTGACGAGATTGGTCTCGACGACGAAGTGACGGATGAGCAGCTCGACGGCGTCCGGCGCCACGAAGGTGCGGAGGAACCCGACGCACAACCTGTCCATCGTGGTCAGCGTCATCCACCGGCCCGGCGCGACGCGCTTGAGGAGCGAGAGCACCGCGACCAGCACCCGCGAGAGGAACCGGGCGTACGGGTACAGCCACCGGCGCGTCCACCGCCGCTGGTCGTCGATGATCATCCGCACCAGAGGCTTGTCGAGCGGGATGGACGGGTCGGCGTAGATCGCCTCCCACATGCTCGGGTCGGAGCGCACGAACTCGGGTGACATCACCGCCGGACCCGTCAGATCTCGTCGAGCTCGGTGAGCTGCATGACGTACAGCCGCGACACCACCTTGGCGCACGAGACGATCTCGTCCTGCGCGTCGGCGTCGAGCCGGTCGGACGCGAGGAAGGTGTCCATCGTCCCGGTGTGCTCCACGTCCGCGTCGGCGTGATAGATCATGAAGTGGACCTGGTTGTCGGCGAGCCCGAGCACGTCGGCGAACCGCCGCCCCCACTCCCCCGCCTTCTTCGCGCCGAGGCCCTCGATGATGAACATCGCCCCGAGCGCCGCCACCGGGTTCGGGCGGCTCGCGATCGAGAACATGTAGCCCGACAGCGCCTGCGAGCCGACGTTCTTGCGCCCCGCGCGGAGCACGTCGAGCTCGCCGCCGATGGCGAGGTAGTCGCGCTGCAGCAGCAGGTGATCGCGGTGCTCCTCGAGCGCGTGGCCGATGGCGGCCGAGCGCAGGTCGAAGTGGTCCATGTCGAAGTTGCTCGCGGCGCGCGCGATCCAGGGCGATCCGTCGACCACCTGCTGGCGCAGGTTGTGCAGGAGCCGGTGGTAGTCGGCGAGCGTCACCTCACCGGCGGCGAGGCGCTGCAGGATCGGCACCTGCTCCAGCCGGGTCTCGAAGTCGTCCCACACGTCGGCGAGCCGATCGAGCAGCGCTCGCTCGTCGCGGGCCGGAGGCGCGTAGCCGGTCAGCGTCGCGGTCATGGTGTGCTCCTTCGAGGGTCGACGACGGTGAGGTGGGCGAAGCCGAACGAGAACCGACCCGACTCGGGCACGGCGAGCAGCACCGTGTCTCCCGGCTGCAGCCGCCCGGTGCTCCAGGCCTCCTCGAGCGCGATGAAGATGCTCGCGGCACCGGTGTTGCCGCGGGTCTCGAGGTTCGAGAACCAGCGGCTGGCGTCGAACCCGGGGATGCGGGCGGCGAGCGAGTCGAAGACGACGTCGCGGAAGGCGTTCGTCGAGTAGTGGCAGATGACGTGGTCGAGCTTTCTGAGGTCGATCATGCCGAGGTCGACGAGCTCGGAGAACTGCGCCAGCCCGGCGGCGGCAAGCTCGCCGAGGACGGCGGTCTCCTGCCGGATCTGGAACAGCCCCGCCTTCTCGGCCGTCGCCACGTCGGGGTAGTCCTGCCAGGTGCGGCCGGCCTGCGCCGTCGGGCCCTCCAGGCCGGCACGCATGCAGACCTCGTGCTCGTGCGCGAGCGAGACCTGCCGCACCCAGTCGACCCGCAACGAGGGCCGGTCCCGGAGCGGCTGGAACTCGACGATCGCGGCGCCGGCGCCGTCGGAGAGCATCCAGCGCAGGAAGTGCGCGTCGAGGTGGTCCTCGACGCCGGTGAACCGACGCTGGTGGAGCCATCGGCTCGCCAGCTCCGATCCGACGACGGCGGCCCTGGGGTGGTCGCCCAGACGCACCTTCGCGACCGCGGCGTCGAGCGCCGCGATCGACGAGGCGCAGACACCGCTGGCGCTGAGGGTCTGCATGGGCCCGCCACCGAGCCGTCCGTGGACCATCGACGCGAAACCCGGCACGAGCAGGTCGCCCTGGGTCGTCGCGCACGCCAGCATGCCGAGGTGCCGCGCCTCGATGCCGCGGTCGTCGAGCGCGGCCTGCAGCGCCTTGACGGCGAGCTCCTCGTTGAGCTCGGTGGTGCGACCCTCGGTGTCGATCGCGTAGTGGCGCAACCGGATCCCGTTCGCGCGCTGGATCCGACGGCGGATCCGCTCGGTCCGCTGGTCGACGCCGCCGAGCCGGGTCGCGACCTCGGAGCTGCTGACGGGGTCACCGGGCAGGTAGCTGCCCAGACCCGTGAGATACGCGGTCGCCACCATCGGCCCATTGAGTCACAGGTCCGGGTGACGCCGCCACACGACCGGCTGGATTGTGGACGACGGCGCGCGGGGAGAGGTGCCCGCACCGTCCGCCGACGCCGCGCAACCCGCCGAGGGTCACCGACGCCCGGCGAGGTGAGGAGTCGCGACACCGAGCACCGCCGTGGCGAGCACCCCGCCGACGACCAGCCAGAGCAGGTCCGACACCGCGAACCCCGTGCCCAGCAGCAGCGCGACCGCCGGCACCGACCCGGCCAGCTGCGCCGGGATCCCGGTCAGCTGAACCAGCTCCACGACGCACGCCAGGCCGGTGCCGATCGACCCCGGCAGCAGCGCACCTCGCCGCGGTAGGAGGACCCCGACCAGCCCGACGGCCGCAGCCGCGTACATGGTCGTCCCCACAGGATCGGTCCAGTCGAGCGCCCGGAACGGCTGCACCGCCAGCCCGGTCACCACCGCCACCGCCAGCACGACGGCGGCCCTCGCCCTGCTCGGTGATCTCACCCGGCCATCACAGCAGGTGGGTGCGATCGTGCGCCGGGCCGGCCGCCGTCGTCCATCGCACCTGCGCACACTCTCCACACGCCGTAGGGTCGGGGTCTGTGCCCTCACCGCTGACGATCCACACCGCCGGCCCCGACGACGCGCCCGTCGTCATCCTGCTCCACGGGCTGTCCGACTCCGGCTCGAACTGGCCCGACCTCATGGATCGCTGGCGCCACGAGTGGCGGATCCTCGCGCCCGACATGCGCGCCCACGGGACCTCGCCGCGGTTCGCGCCCGAGGAGATGGGATCGACGGCGGAGATCATGCTCGCCGACGTCGTCGCCCTCATCGACGCCCAGCCGGAGCGGGTCGCCCTGCTCGGCCACTCGATGGGGGGCGCGCTCGCGCTCCGCGCCGCCGTCGCGCGGCCGGAGAAGGTGTGGGCGCTGGTGCTCGAGGACCCGGCCCACGCGAGCGGCGGGCCCAGCCCGGCCGACGTCGGCGTCGGGTTCGGCACGTTCGTCGCCGGGGTCACGGCACGCGTCCGGCGTGGTGAGCTCGACCAGCTGATCGCCGAGGGGACGTGGTCGGCCGAGGAGACCCGCGAGTGGGCGCTCAGCAAGCCGCAGGTGCAGACCGAGTACCTCTCCGACGGGCTGCACCTCGGCGCCCAGAGCTGGGACGAGCTGGTCGCGGCCCTCACCGTGCCGACGCTGCTGGTCGTCCCCGACCGGGACAGCGTCGGCCCGTCCGAGCCGCCGCCGAGCGACGCCGTCACCCAGGTCGTCATCGCCGACGCCGGTCACTGCGTCCGACGCGACCAGCCTGAGGCGTACTGCGACGCCGTCGAGACCTTCCTCGCGGCGCACCGCGGCTGAGCCCGGCGGCCGGGGCTCAGCCGGTCAGACGCTGCCGCGCCAGGCCACGTCGAACGTGTGGCGGCCGGGACCGACCGAGGTCGGGACGTCGTCGTCGGTCGGCAGCGAGATCGTGGCGGTGGTCCCGGCCGGGACCGTCGCCCCGAGCACGAGCCGGCCGTCGTGGAGCGACCACGACACCGCGGCCTCGCCGTACGGCGTGACCACGCGTGCCGAGGCGCGGCTCAGGTCGCCGGTGACGAGCGGGGCGATCGTGATCTCGCGGTAGCCGGGCGCAGCCGGAGCCAGCCCGGCGACCGAGCGGTACAGCCAGTCCGCCACGGCGCCGTACGCGTAGTGGTTGAACGACGTCATGCCGCCGATGTTGATGGTGCCGTCCGGCATCATCGAGTCCCAGCGCTCCCAGATCGTGGTCGCCCCCATCGAGACCGGGTACAACCAGGACGGGTTGCCGCGCTGCAGCAGCATCCGGTGGGCCAGATCTGCCCGGCCCGCCAGGCACAGCGCGTCGAGCACCACCGGGGTCCCGAGGAAGCCGGTCGCGACGTGACCGTCGGCCTCCTCGACCAGCTCGGCCAGACGCCGCCCCGCGCCGACGCGCTCGGCGTCGGTCCCGAGCAGCCCGAAGACCAGGGCCAGCGAGTACACCGTCTGGCAGTCGCTGCGCACGTGCCCGTCGGAGCGCACGTAGGCGTCGCGGAACGCCGCCCGGACGGCCTCCGCCCGCTCCTGGTAGCGCGCGGCGTCGTCGTCCTCGCCGAGGACGGCGGCGGTGCGAGCGACCAGCTCGAGCGTCCGGGCCAGGTACGCCGTCGCCACGACGCCCGGATCCGCCTTCGCGGCCGCGGCGTCCTCGGGCGGGGCCGTCGGGTCCAACCAGTCGCCGTACTGGAAGCCGGTGTCCCACAGCAGCGAGTCACCGGCGGCGGCGAGCTCGGCCTCGGCCCACCCGGTCATCGAGGCGTACTGCGTGCGCAGCGCACCGAGGTCGCCGTACCGCTCGTACAGCACCCACGGCACCACGACGGCCGCATCGCTCCACCCGGCGGCGCACCGGGCGTCGTCGTCGGACGGCAGCACGTCGGGGATGACGACCGGGACGGTGCCGTCGGCACGCTGATCGGCGGCGAGGTCGCGCAGCCAGCTCGTCAGGAACCCGCGGACGTCGAACAGGGTCGCGGCGGTCGGTGCGAACACCTGCAGGTCGCCGGTCCACCCCAGCCGCTCGTCGCGCTGCGGGCAGTCGGTCGGCACGTCGAGGAAGTTGCCGCGCATCCCCCACACCACGTTCTCGTGCAGGCGGTTGACGTCGGCGTCGCTGCACTCGAACCAGCCGGTGCGCGCCAGGTCGGAGCTGATCACGGCCGCCTCGAGGTCGACGTCCTCCAGCGCGATCCCGGCGAGCTCGACGTAGCGGAACCCGTGGAAGGTCAGGGTCGGCTCCAGCACCAGCGGCGCATCGGGCGTCACCTCCGGGAGCGTCCAGGTGTCCTCGGCACGAGCGCGGCGCAGCGGACGCGTACCGAGCTCGCCGTGCTCGATCACCTCGGCGTGGCGGAGCGTCACGACCTGCCCCTCGTCCGCGCGCAGCACGGTGAGCCGCACCCACCCGACCAGGTTCTGGCCGAGGTCGACCAGCTGCGCGCCGCGCGGCGAGATCCAGCTCTCGACCGGCGAGACGGTCCCGACCTCGCGCACGTCCGGTCCGAGCGCCGGCTCGATCGGGGGAAGGTCGTCGAGCACGTCGACGGCGCCCCGGGCCTGAGCGGCAGCCGTCAGCACGTCCGCACCACGGGCGTCGGTGCGCTGACCGCCGTAGAGGTCGTCGGCGAGCACGCTCGTGGCACCCGCGCGCCAGGTCTCGTCGGTGCCGTGGACGTGCCGCACGCCGTCGGCGGTCTCGATCTCGAGCTGGGCCTGGACACCGATCCGCTCGCCGTAGCAGTGCCGCAGATCCCAGGTCAGCTCGCCCCGGTACCAGCCGTTGCCGATGACGGCCGCCACGTCGAGCCGGGAGCCCGCGGCCGCCTGCACGTGCTCGGTCACGTCGTGGGCCCGGTGCTCGAGACGATGCCGGTAGGCGTTCCACCCGGGCGCCAGGTAGTCCTCGCCCACACGGCGGCCCCCGAGCCACACCGTCGCGGTCCCGAGCGCCGTGAGGTAGAGCCGCGCGCTGACGACGTCGGCGGGCACGTCGACGGCGGTGCTCAGCACGGGAGCGGGGTCGTCCGGTCCGCCGCCCTCGCGCGGGGAGATCATGCGCGCCTGCCAGTCGGCGGCCCTCAGCAGCGACGCCTCGGCGATCACCGGCTCGGACCACGGCTGCCATCCCTGCTCGCTGCGCACCTGCACCCGCACCTGCACCTGCTCCCGGGAGGCGAGCGGCGCGAACGGCCAGTCGAGCAGGACCGATGCGTCGCCGTCGTGCTCGGACCGTGAGACGACGCCGTCGGCATCGGTCAGCTCGACGGCGTAGCCGAGCTGGGGTGCGGCACCGGTCGGCAGCGTCCACGACAACCGTGGCCGCGAGGTCGGAAGGGCGACGGCGTCGAGGTCGTGCTCGAGCGTGAGCGCAGGACTGGACATGGTGCCTCTCGGGGGGGTCGACGGTCGACGGTCGACGGTGACGTATTGCGACGTTTCAATCCGCGTCGAGTATCGAGACCCTGCTCCCGCCCGTCAACCGACACGCGGTGGTCGGGTGCCGTGCCACGCCGATCGCGCCGGTTGGGTGCAGGCCCGTCGTGCGGACCGTCACCGTCAGCGCCGTCCGGCCGGGGAGCGCAGCGAGCGGGTCTCGGTGCGGAGCTCGCGCGGCGAGGAGCCGATGAGCCGCCGGAACGTCCGGCCGAAGTTGGACAGGTCGGAGAAGCCGCTGCGCCTGGCGATCGTCGCCACGGGGTCGTCCGTGGTCTGGAGCTGACCCACGGCGTACCGGATCCGCAGCCGCGCCAGGTACTCGCTCGACGTCATCCCGACGACCTTGGTGAAGCGCGCCGAGAAGTAGGTGCGCTCCAGCCCGGCCCGGCGGGCCAGCCCGGCGAGCGTCTGCGGCTCGCGGTAGTGCTGGTCGAGCCACTCGCGGACGGCGACGACCCGGGCGTCGGACGGTGTGCTCGACGCCGTCGGCTTCGTCAGCCCCCGGCGGACGACGGCGTGGGCGCAGGTCGCCAGCAGCGCGGTGCGCAGCGCGGACATCAGGTCGAGACCGCGCGGCTGCTCGGTCTCCGCGACCAGCATGTCGAGGAGGGGTTCGACGCGGTCTTCGGGCGTCAGCTCCAGCTGCGCGAAGTCGGTGGTCGCCACACCGGGGGTCGACGGCAGCGGGACCAGAGCGGCCAGGGCCTCGTCCAGGGGCGGCTGCAGGATGGGCAGGGGGTGGAGGTCGGGGTCGAGGAAGACGTTGACGACATGGAGGCCGGCCTCGTCGGTGACGAGACTGTGGGTCTGCCCGGTGATCGTCACCGACACCGACGGCGCGACGATCTCGTGCGTCGCCGGCCCCATCTGGTGCACACCTCTGCCCGCCAGCACGAACGTCATCAGCACGACGTCCAGCTGGTGCGGGTCGAGCGTGTCGCTGACGAACCTCGGGAAGCGCTCGGCCGCGATACCGGCCTGGCGCAGGCTCGGGAACAGCTCGCGTCGACCCAGCAGGCGTGCCGGCGTCGTCGACGTCACCGCATCGTTCTCCACGCTCGGCACCCTCAACATCCTCGGCAGACAACACAAGATACGCCGACAAATTGCCGAATAGCCCGCCTATCGTGGTCGACACCCGTCACGGCGGCGGGCACTCAGCCGGGAGGAGCGGGACGTGACGACGATTCTCGTCAACACCGACGCGTGCGTCGGGGCGGGTCAGTGCGCGCTGACCGCACCCGAGGTGTTCGACCAGGACGACGACGGGATCGTCGTGCTGCTCACCACCGACATCGGTGACGGCGTCGCCGCGCGCGAGGCCGCCGGTCTGTGCCCGGCCCGTGCGATCAGGGTGGGTGACCAGCCATGAGGGTGGTCGTGGTCGGCGCCTCCATCGGTGGTCTGACCGTGGTGCAGACCCTGCGGGAGCTGGGCCACGACGGCTCGATCGTCCTGGTCGAGCCGTCGCCCGGGCTGCCCTACCAACGCCCGCCGCTGTCCAAGGAGGTCCTGCTGGGCACCGATCCCTCCTGCGCGGACCTCGTCGACGAGGCCACGCTGAGATCCTGGGACGTCGACCTCCTCGAGGCTCGAGCCGGCGCGATCGACGTCGCCGCGAGGCGCGTCCGGGTGGACGGCACCGCGCTGCCCTACGACGACCTGGTCGTGGCCAGCGGCGCCGCGGCCGACGTCCCCGACCGGCTCCGCCCCGTGGTCGACGACGGCGCCCACGTGCTCCGCACGCGCGACGACGCCGCTGCCGTGGCGAGGGCGTTCGACCGTCACGGCGAGGTCAGCGTCGTCGGCGGCGGGGTGCTGGGATCGGAGATCGCCTCCGCCGCGCGCGCCCGAGGGCTGCGGACCACGCTGCTCGCGCGCCCGCGGCCGTCGCTCGGCCCGCGGCGCGGCGAGCTGGCCTGGCCGCTGCACGTCCTGCACCGCGAGCACGGAGTCGTGGTCGAGACCGGCGCGCGCGAG
>JBMDXU010000235.1:0-4308 GCA_048594485.1 Pseudactinotalea sp.
CGACGACCAGGCCCGTGCCGACACGGCGGCCGCGCTCACCTCCGCGAAGGGCCTGATCCGGTCCGAGGTCGGCAAGCAGACCGGTGTCCGCCTGACGCCGACCATCGAGTTCACGCTCGACGCCGTGACCGAGACCGCCGCTCACCTCGAGGCCGCGCTGACAGAGGCGGCCGCGCGCGACGCCGAGCTGGCCAAGGCCCGCGAGAACGCGACGTACGCCGGCGAGGCCGATCCCTACCGCAAGCCGGCCGAGCCGGTGGACGACGACGAGGAGTGAGCTCCTCGGGTGTCGGAGACGGCATCGTGCTCGTCGACAAGGCGGGCGGGATGACGTCGCACGACGTCGTCGCACGGGTGCGTCGAGCGGCAGGGACCAAGAAGGTCGGTCACGCGGGGACGCTCGACCCGATGGCCACCGGCCTGCTGGTGCTGGGCGTCAACCGGGCGACGCGCCTGCTCACCTATCTCGTGGGTGCCGACAAGACCTACGCGGCCAGCATCCGGCTCGGGCAGGCGACGGTCACCGACGACGCCGAGGGCGACGTCACCGACGCCCCCGGGATCGGTGAGATCGACGACGTCGTGCTCCGCGGCGCCGTCGCTTCTCTGACGGGCCCGATCGAGCAGGTGCCGAGCGCGGTGAGCGCGATCAAGGTCGACGGGAAGCGCTCCTACGCGCGTGTCCGTGCGGGCGAGGACGTCGCTCTCGCCGCTCGGCCGGTCACCGTGCACCGCTTCGACGTGCTCGCACGGCGCGACGCGACCGCGTCGGACGGCACCGGCGTCCTCGACCTCGACGTCGTGGTGCGGTGCTCGTCGGGCACCTACGTCCGGGCGCTGGCCCGCGACCTCGGCGCCACGTTGGGATCGGCCGGTCATCTCACCGCGCTGCGGCGGTCGGCCGTCGGCGACTTCGACGTCGCCGAGGCGCAGACGCTCGACGCGATCGCCGACGACGGCGTCCGCACGCTGTCGATGTCGGACGTCGCACGGCGGGTGCTCGCCGCCCGCGACCTCACCGACGACGAGACCGCCGAGCTGCGCTACGGACGGCGCGTGACGCCGTCGGGCGTCGACGGCGTCGTGGGGGCCTTCGCGCCGGACGGTCACGTCGTCGCGCTGCTCGAGGACCGCGGCGGCCACGCCCGTCCGGTCCTGGTGCTCGACCCCGCCTGATCGGGCGCCTCACGTCAGTCGCGCGGCGCCACCGTGCCCTCGAAGACCCGCGTCTGCACGCGTGCGCCGGGGTCGATGCCGACCGAGCGCCACCACTGGTCGAGCTCTGCGGTGGTGGTGCGACCGAGGAGGTTGGCGTACTCGCGTGAGGAGTGCGGGTGATCGCCCGACCAGCTGCCGGTGACGTCGATCGCGTGGTCCGGCGCCCCGCCGATCCGGGTGACCGGGTCCCAGGGGTTGCGGACCGAGACGATCTGGGTGCCCGCGGGGACGTCGAAGTTCCCGCCACCCGCCCCGGTGGTGATCACCGACGCGATGTCGTGATGCGCGCGGACGTAGGGGTCGGCGGCCAGGTCGAGCGCCTGGAAGCTGCTCTGGCTGTGCGAGGCGATGTGTATCGGGACGCCGTCGGGCACCTCGTCCATCGCCGCGAGCATGAGGCGTCGCAGCGGGGTGTCCTTGCCCGACGCCGACCCGACCGCCCCGTAGGAGCCCATCGGGTTCGTCGTGTCCCGGTCGAGCGACCAGTCCTGCGTGCCCGGCGCGTACAGGACGGCGACCTGACGCCCGTCCGGACCGGTGATCAGGTCGAGGCGGACCTGACCCTCGCGGTCGTACATGTCGGCCATGTCGTGGAGGACGTCGCTCGGCCGTGCGGGAGCGGCGTCGACGATCCCGTGACCGGTGACCTCCCTGACGCTGGTGCGATCGGCCTGGGCGTCGGCGACGCCGACCATGTGGTCGACGAGCGCAGGCCCGCCGATCGCGCCCACCAGGGCTCCGACCGGCCCACCGACGGCCGCGCCGAGCGTCGAGAGCACCATCCGGCCGGCACCGCGGGCCCACGCCGCCTCCTGGGCCTCGCGCTCGGCGTCGCCGACGACGGCTCCTCCACCGCCGCGGCCGACGCCGTCGTCGCTCGCCCGCCACTGCTCGTCCGCGTGGCGGTCGACGGACTCGGACGCGCGGGCGAGCGCGCTGCCGATCGCGCGCAGCGACGGGGAGAACCGACTCTGCCAGTCGGCGGCGAAACGCTGGCGATCGCTACCGCACCACGCCAGGTCGCCGACCGCGCGGTCCAACCGGGTGGTCACGTCGTCGAGGCGTTGGACGGCCTCGTCGCTCGCCCGGGACCAGGCGCGCAGGGCGTCGATGTCGGCGCCGTGAGTGACGACGCTCATGGCAGCAGCGTCTCGACGGCAGTGGCGATGTCCGGTCCCGGGACGCTCGTGATGTCGCCGTCGGGGACGGCCACCATGACGACGGCGCCCGGCCCGACCCGCGCGGCGATCGCCGCGGCTGCCTCCCCGACCCCGAGGGTCGCGTCGAGCCCGACGACCTCGACCCCCTCCGGCCCTCCTGCGGCGACCATCAGCATGCGGTCGGGCGCGATCACCAGGAGGGCCGCGGTCGCCGCGTCGGTGCCGACCGAGACCAGCGCGCGTGCCGACGTCAGAGCGTCGCCGACGACGATCGCGTCCCCGCGGGGGAGCAGCTCGCCGCGACGCTCGCCGGCGAGGCCGCGATCGGTCAAGGTCGCCGGCGCTCGCTCGGGGTCGCCACCGGTGGCTCCGAGCGCCGCGCCGACGAGCGCGGCGGCCGGCGTCGGTCTGAGCGCGAGCAGCCAGGCCAGCTCGTCGGGTGCGAGTCGGAGGGCCTCGGGAACGGTGACGGTCGGCATGGCGCTGACGCTAGGTCGGGGTCGCGCGCCGGCGGAAGCCGAGCGGGGGAGGAAGGTTCCGCCCTTCCACGACCGTGATCAATTCGTTACTTTCGTGGGCGAGAGCGCGCGCGGGGTCGCCTCTGCGGTGCGCACTCGTGACCGAGAAGCCGTATCGCCGAGGAGACGATCATCGTGACCTGGACCCGCCGCCGACTGCTCACCACCGCCCTCGCCCTTCCCGTGCTCGTCACAGCCGGAGGCGTCGTCAGCGCGGGACCAGCCGCCGCGTACCCGTGGTCGCGCACGTTGTCCGAGGGGTCCAGCGGTGCGGACGTGACCGAGCTGCAGATCCGCGTGGCCGGATGGGCGGCCGACTCGCCGACGCAGACCCGCGTCGGGGTCGACGGCGTCTTCGGGCCGGCCACCCGCGCCGCCGTCCAACGGTTCCAGTCGGCCTACGGGCTGGGCGCCGACGGCGTCGCCGGCCCCGACACCCATGCCGCCCTCAACGCCTTGGAGGCCGCCGACGGCTCCACGGCTCACTTCGACTGGAGCGAGTTCTGGTCGAAGGACGGTGCGCAGCTCACCGGCGGGCGGGTCTCCGCGTCCGTCGTCCAGGAGAACGTCCGTCGGCTCATGTACAAGCTCGAGGCCGTCCGTCACAAGGCGGGCGGTCGCTCGATCACGATCAACTCGGGATTCCGCTCGATCAACCACAACGCCGACGTCGGGGGAGCGAGCAACAGCCAGCACACCTACGGGATCGCCGCCGACATCGTGGTCTCGGGCCTGTCGGTCACCGACGTGATGAACCACGCGAAGACGTCGGGCTTCAGCGGCATCCTGCGCTACTCCAGCTTCACCCACGTCGACAGCCGGATCGAGTACCCGTACGGCGCGCAGAGCTGGGTCTGGCACAGCTGAAGGTCGCGTCGCCGCCGTTGACAACGATAGGTCGGCGATATATCGTGAGTGCGTCGTGAAAGGAGATCACGTCGAGAAAGGAGATCACCATGCGACGCACAGATGACACATTCCCTGACGAGCGCGGCCGTCGCCGACCTTCCTTCGGGGAGGCTGTCGGACCGGGGTTCGTCCCCGACCTCGAGCGCGAGGGGCGGCGCGGTCGCGGCCCCCGCGGACATGGGTTCGGCCCTGGTTTCGGTCCGGGGTTCGGTCCCGGCTTCGGCCCGGGAGGGCCGCGCGGCGGGCACCGCCGGCGAGGTCGCCCGCGTGGCGACGTCCGAGCTGCCATCCTGCTGCTGCTGGAGGAAGGGCCGCGCCACGGCTACCAGCTCATCCAGGACATCGGCGAGCGCAGCAACGGCGAGTGGACGCCGAGCGCAGGCTCGGTCTACCCGACGCTGCAGTCGCTCGAGGACGAAGGTCTCGTCACCATCGAGCCCGTCGACGGTCGTAAGACCGCCTCGCTCACCGAGGCCGGAGGCGCCTACGTCAACGAGAACCGC
>JBMDXU010000236.1:0-13130 GCA_048594485.1 Pseudactinotalea sp.
ACCGGCAGGTGGAGCCGCCCCGGCGTGGAGCGCGAGTAGCCGGCGTTGCGGTCGGGGGTCCACTGCATCGGGGTGCGGACGCCGTCGCGGTCGCCGAGCCAGATGTTGTCGCCCATCCCGATCTCGTCGCCGTAGTAGAGCACCGGTGACCCGGGCAGCGACAGCAGCAGCGCGTGGAACAGCTCCATCCGGTTGATGTCGTTGTCGAGCAGCGGCGCGAGACGACGGCGGATGCCGATGTTGGCCTTCATGCGCGGGTCCTTGGCGTACTCGGACCACATGTAGTCGCGGTCCTCGTCCGTGACCATCTCGAGCGTCAGCTCGTCGTGGTTGCGCAGGAAGATGCCCCACTGGCAGTTGTCGGGGATCGACGGCGTCTGCGCCATGATCTCGCTGATCGGGTACCGAGACTCCCGCCGCACCGACATGAACAGCCGCGGCATCACGGGGAAGTGGAACGCCATGTGGCACTCGTCGCCGATCCAGCTGCCGTCCTCCGCCTCGGCGCCACCGAAGTACTCGACGACATCGGCAGGCCACTGGTTCGCCTCGCACAGGAGCACCGTGCCGGGGTAGTTCTCGTCGACGAACCGCCGCACCCGCTTGAGGACCTCGTGCGTCTGCGGCAGGTTCTCGCCGTTGGTGCCGATCCGCTCGAAGAGGTAGGGGACGGCGTCGAGCCGGAAGCCGTCCAGGCCCATGTCGAGCCAGAAGCCCATCGCGTCGAGCATCGCCTTCTCGACGTTCGGGTTGTCGAAGTTGAGGTCGGGCTGGTGGCTGAAGAACCGGTGCCAGAAGTACTGCTGCCGCACCGGGTCCCAGGTCCAGTTCGAGGGCTCGGTGTCGACGAAGATCACCCGCGCCTCGCTGTAGAGGTCGTCGGTGTCGGACCACACGTAGAAGTCGCCGAACTCGCCGTCGGGGTCGGACCGGGAGGCCTGGAACCACGGGTGCGCGTCCGAGGTGTGGTTCATGACGAAGTCGATGATCACGCGGATGCCGCGCTCGTGGGCGGCGGCGACGAACTCGCGGAAGTGCTCGACGGTGCCGATCTCCGGCAGGATCGAGGTGTAGTCGGCGACGTCGTAGCCGCCGTCGCGCAGCGGCGAGTTGAAGAACGGCGGCACCCAGAGGCAGTCGACACCGAGCCAGGCGAGGTAGTCGAGCTTCTCGGTGAGCCCGCGGAAGTCGCCCGTCCCGTTGCCGTCGGCGTCGTAGAACGACCGCACCAGGACCTCGTAGAAGACGGCGGTCTTGAACCAGGCGGTGTCGTTCCCGGGGTTGAGGAGCTCGCCGCTGGGCGAGGCAGGCTGGAGATCGGTCACCACTCAAACCTTCCGTTGCTCGGGGATGAGCGCAAGTCTGCGGTATCGGGCGACCCTCCCACGGCTGGTTGGATGGCGGCATGGCACGACGGCGGATCTCGGCGCAGCAGGGCGAGGCGGCGGTCGCGAGCTGGCGGGCGGGGGAGGCCGACCGGTCGACGACGATCCGTGCGGTCCGGTATCTGCTGGAGGAGCTGGGCGAGCGGGCGCCCGGGCACGCGGTCGAGGTGCGGGTGCCCCCCGCGGGCGTGGTGCAGGTGGTCGAGGGGCCGCGGCACACCCGTGGAACCCCGCCCAACGTCGTCGAGACCTCGATGGAGGTCTGGATGCAACTGGCGACGGGCGAGCTCGGATGGGACGACGCCGTCGCCTCGGGTCAGGTCGTCGCCTCCGGGCTGCGCGCCGACCTCGCCGAGCTCCTCCCCCTCACCCGATTTCGTTGACGAATTGCCCCCAACCCGGTTTTCGTTGCTGTTTCGGCGTCACGACGGCGATCGGGCGAGCGCCGGGCGGTGACGGCAGTTCGTCAACGAAATCGGGGTTGGGGGCGATTCGTCAACGAAAGTGGTGGGGTAGCGTCGCCGAGTGAGCACGGAACCCACCTCGGACGATCAGGCTGTCGCCGCCGACGTCGATACGAGCTCGCTCGAGAGGTCTCCCGACGGTGCCGACGAGCGGGCCACGGATCCAGCGCCCGGCGGGGCCGAGGAGGGCAGCTCGCTCGAACGCCCGGAGGGCGACGGCGCCGACCCACTGGACCGCTCCGAGATCGAGGTCGACCGGGCGCGTGTGCGCCGTGCGCCACGGTACGGGCGGTTCGCCACGGTCGGTGGGTTGCTCGGCGTCGTGGCGGCGTTCCTGCTGGTGCCGTTCGCGCAGTTCGACGACCTCGGCGTCCCGTGGCATCTCGACCCCTGGGGGCTCGCCCTGGTGATGTCGGTGATCCTCGTCCCGCTGGGGATCCTGATGGGCTGCGTGCTCGCGCTCGTCGCCGATCGCCGATCCCGGCGCGGGGTGCGCTGACCGTGCCGCGCCGGACCCTGCGGCTCGACGACGCGACCGTCGCCGCCGTCGAGCCCGCCCTCGACCGGCTGCGCACCGAGCTGGAGGTGCCCGGCGAGTTCGCACCCGAGGCGCTTGCCGAGGCCGAACGCGCCGCCGCTGCCGTCACGCTCCCGGACACCGACGCGACCGACCTCGAGCTCGTGACGATCGACCCGCCGGGCGCCCGCGATCTCGACCAGGCGCTGCACCTGGCCCGCGACGGAGACGGCTTCCTCGTCCACTACGCGATCGCCGACCCCGCGTCGTTCGTCGAGCCCGGGGAAGCGCTCGACGCGGCCGTGCACGAGCGCGGCATGACCTTCTACGGCCCCGACCGGCGCATCGGCCTGCACCCCGACGTCCTCGCCGAGGGGGCCGCGAGCCTGCTGCCGGACCAGCTGCGGCCCGCGTGCCTGTGGAGGATCCGGCTCGACGCCCGCGGCGAGATCGTCGAGGCGAGCGTCGCCCGCGCCCGGGTGCGCAGCCGCGCGCAGCTGACCTACGAGCAGGTGCAGCGTGCGCTCGACGGTGCCCCGGCCGACGACGACCCCGCCGTGCCCGACATGCTCCAGCTGCTGCGCGACGTCGGCACGGCGCGCCAGCAGCTCGAGATCGAGCGTGGTGGCGCCTCGCTCGGCATCCCCGAGCAGGAGGTCGTCGAGGTCGACGGACGGTACGAGCTCCACTACCGCGCCACCCTCGACGTCGAGGACTGGAACGCGCAGATCTCCCTGCTGACCGGGATCGCGGCCGCGCAGCTGATGCGACGGGCACGCGTCGGCGTGCTGCGCACGCTGCCCGAGGCCGACCCGCGCGCCGTGAAGCGGTTGCGCCGGGCGGCCCACGGGCTCGGCATCGACTGGCCGCACGACGAGGCGTACGGGGTGATGCTCCGCCGTCTCGACGCCGGCAGGCCCGCTCACGCGGCCTTCCTCGAGGAGGCGACGACGCTGTTCCGCGGTGCGGGCTACCTGACGTTCGACGGCGACCTGCCGCCGTCCTCGCCGCACGGAGCCATCGCGGCGGAGTACGCGCACGTCACGGCGCCGCTGCGCCGACTCGTCGACCGGTACGGGCTCGAGATCGCGATCGCCGCGTCCGGGGGCACCGACGTGCCGCGCTGGGTCCACGACGGGCTCGCCGAGCTGCCCGGCCTGATGGCGGCTGCCGGCCAGAAGTCGTCCGGGTACGAGCGGGCGTGCGTCGACCTGCTCGAGGCGGTGCTGCTGGCCCCCCGCGTGGGTGAGGAGTTCACGGGTGTCGTCGTCGAGGTCGACGAGCCGCGCGAGGGCGACGCCGAGCAGCGCGGCACCGTGGTCGTCGCGGAGCCCGCGGTGCGCGCGAAGGTGACCGGCACCGACCTGCCGCTCGGGGAGCAGACGACCGTCCGGCTGACCACGGCCGACCCGGCGACGCGCACCGTCACCTTCAGTCACCGCACCCCGACCTGACCACGGCCGACCCGGCCACCCGCTCCGTCACCTTCAGTCACCCCGCCTGACCGCACGCCTCGGGGGCGCACCGCCGTCGAGGGTGCGGTGCCTCGGGGCGTGTGGGACGATGGGGGTGTGGCGCGCGGCGACGGATCACTGACCCACGAGATCGATCCCCACGACAAGGGCCCGCAGGACGAGTGCGGGGTCTTCGGCGTCTGGGCGCCCGGTGAAGAGGTCGCCAAGCTCGCCTACTTCGGGCTCTACGCGCTGCAGCACCGTGGGCAGGAGTCGGCGGGGATCGCGACCTCCAACGGCAAGCAGATCCTCGTCTACAAGGACATGGGCCTGGTGTCGCAGGTCTTCGACGACATGTCGCTGCGCTCGCTGACGGGGCACATCGCGCTTGGGCACGTCCGCTACTCCACGACCGGAGCGAGCACCTGGGAGAACGCCCAGCCGACGCTCGGGCCGACGTCGGAGGGCACGATCGCCCTCGGGCACAACGGCAACCTCACCAACACCGGCGAGCTCGTCCGGCTCGTCGAGGAGCGCTACGGCCCCAAGAAGCGCGACGACCTCGTCGACCGGTGCGCGACCGACACCTTCGTCCTCACGGCGCTGCTCTCCGGCGACCCGGACCACACGCTGGAGGCGACCGCGCTGGAGGTCCTGCCCCGGGTGCGCGGAGCGTTCTCGCTGGCGTTCATCTCCGAGCACACGCTCTACGCCGCCCGCGACCCGCACGGCATCCGCCCGCTCGTCCTCGGTCGGCTCGAGCGCGGCTGGGTGGTCGCGTCCGAGACGGCGGCCCTGGACATCGTCGGCGCCTCGTTCGTGCGCGAGGTCGAGCCCGGTGAGCTGCTGATGATCGACGAGAACGGGCTGCGCAGCACCCGGTTCGCGGAGGCCGAGCCCAAGGGCTGCGTCTTCGAGTACGTCTACCTCGCCCGCCCCGACACCACGATCGCGGGGCGTAGCGTCAACGCCGCGCGCGTCGAGATGGGGCGCACCCTCGCGCGCGAGCACCCGGTCGAGGCCGACCTTGTCATCCCGACGCCCGAGTCCGGGACGCCGGCGGCGATCGGGTACGCCCAGGAGTCGGGGATCCCGTTCGGGCAGGGGCTCACGAAGAACGCGTACGTGGGACGCACCTTCATCCAGCCGTCGCAGACCATCCGGCAGCTGGGCATCCGCCTCAAGCTCAACCCGTTGCGCGAGGTGATCCGGGGCAAGCGGCTCGTCGTCGTCGACGACTCGATCGTGCGCGGCAACACCCAGCGCGCGCTGGTGCGCAGGCTCCGCGAGGCCGGCGCGGCCGAGGTGCACATCCGCATCTCGTCCCCACCCGTGAAGTGGCCGTGCTTCTACGGCATCGACTTCGCCACCCGTGCCGAGCTCATCGCCAACGGCCTCAGCGCGGAGGAGATCGGGGCCTCGCTCGGCGCCGACTCGCTCGGCTACATCTCGATCGACGGCATGATCGACGCGACGGAGCAGCCCGCGTCGAAGCTGTGCGCCGCGTGCTTCACCGGTCAGTACCCCGTCCAGGTCGACCAGCACGGCCCGGCCGCGGCACTCTCGCAGGACGAGCTGCCGCTGGGCGCACCCGAGGACGGCCTCACCAGCCTCGCCGTGGGCGTCGGTGGCGAGGGCGCGCTGCTGCGGCCCTGATCTCGGCCGAGCTCACGACGAATGACAGAGGGACCATGACCGAGTCGATCACCTATGCCGACGCCGGCGTCGACACCAAGGCGGGCGATCTCGCCGTCGAGCTGATGAAGGACGCCGTCAAGGCGACCCACGGGCCGTCCGTGCTGGGTGGTTTCGGCGGGTTCGCCGGCATGGTCGACGCGACCGAGCTCACCCGGATGCGGCGGCCGCTGCTCGCGACCTCCACCGATGGTGTCGGCACGAAGGTCGCGATCGCGCAGGCGCTGGAGATCCACGACACGATCGGGTTCGACCTCGTCGGGATGGTGGTCGACGACATCGTCGTCGTGGGCGCCAAGCCGTTGTTTATGACCGACTACATCGCGTGCGGCAAGGTCGTGCCCGAACGGATCGCCGCGATCGTCCGCGGCATCGCGGAGGCCTGCCGGGTGGCCGGCACCGCGCTCGTCGGGGGCGAGACCGCGGAGCACCCCGGGCTGCTGGGCGAGCACGAGTACGACGTCGCGGGCGCGTGCACCGGTGTCGTCGAGGCCGATGCCGTGCTGGGGCCGGAGCGGGTCCGCGACGGCGACGTGCTCATCGGGCTCGCCAGCTCGGGGCTGCACTCCAACGGCTACTCGCTCGTGCGCCGCGTGATCGCCCACGCCGGGTGGGAGCTCGACCGCGACGTCCCCGAGCTGGGCCGGACCCTCGGCGCCGAGCTGCTGGAGCCGACCCGCGTCTACGCCGCCGACTGTCTCGCCCTCGCGGCCGATCCCGGCTGTGGTGTGCACGCGTTCACGCACGTCACGGGCGGCGGTCTGGCCGCGAACCTGGCGCGAGTGCTTCCCGCCGGCCTGGTCGCCGACGTCGCTCGCGCCTCCTGGGTGGTGCCGCCCGTGTTCGAGATGGTGCGCAGCCTCGGGTCGGTGCCGTGGTCCGACCTCGAGAACACGCTCAACCTCGGTGTCGGCATGGTCGTCGTCGTCGAGGCCGACGCCGCCGACGTCGCGCTCGCGCGCGCGGCGAAGCTCGGCTTGTCGCCCTGGGTGCTCGGACGTGTCGCGGCGTCCGACGGCGCCGCCCTCGACGGCGACGTCGTCAGCGGCACCAAGGGTGTCGACGGCGGCGCCGTGCGGCTCCTGGGCGACTACCGCACCGCTTGATCGGGCTCACGGCGCGACCGGACCGTGCGCAGCGGTGATTCAGCGTCCACGCGCACCGTGCCGGTGGGCGCTGGTGCACCGCTGACGAGAGGAACGATCAGGCGCAGCGGTCGAGGACGGCGGGTCAGCGGTTGCTGACGTCCTGCCAGTCGTCGTCGTCCTCGTCATCCTCGGGCGGGACCTGCCAACGGTCCTCGGCCGAGTCCGTCCCGAGCTCGCGCTGGAGCGCGCTCAGGTCGGTCTGAGGGCTGTAGTACTTGAGCTGCCGAGCGACCTTGGTCTGCTTGGCCTTCTGACGGCCGCGCCCCATGGCGTGACCCCCTCCGCTTGGACCGGCCCACACATCGTCCGATGGACGTAGCGCAGCCGGGTCTGATCAATGTGTCGTGGTCCCAGAGTACCCCGTTGCGGCGACTGTTCCGCTGCAGCGACGCGGCCGCCGTCACGAGGGGTCGACCGGATGGCGAGACCCGTGGTCTCGCCCGGTCGACGGTGTCAGCGGTTGCGACGCAGGATCGCGACGCCGACGATCCCGGCGACCGCGGCGAGCACGCCTCCGGCGATCTGCACGGCCCGCGGCTCACCCGCCTTGACGTCGTCGACGAAGGCCTTGCCCTTGTCGGCGGCCACCTGGGCCTGGCGCCGAGGGTCGATCCTGTCGGAGATCTGATCGACGGTGCTCGTGAGGTCCTCGCGATGACGGCGAAGATCGGCCTCGATCTCGGCCGCGCTCCGCTTGCGGGTCTCGGGCTGCTGCTCGCTCATCAGTTCACCCCTGCCTTCAACGCCTCGATGTCCGCCTGGATGTTCTCCTTGGTCTTCGGAGCCGGCGCCTTGTTCATCAGCGCCTTGCCCACCAGGGCGGCGATGGCGGCGATCAGCAGCACGCCTCCGGCCACGATCAGCGCGGCGGCCCACCCGGGCACCACCAGCGCGAGGGCGAGGAAGGCGGCGTGGAGCAGCCAGCCGAGCCCGAACAGGCCGAACAGCCCCGCGACCGCGAAGAGCGCGCCACCGGTACCGAGCGCCTTGCCCTTCTCGGTGAGCTGAGTCTGCGCGAGCTGGATCTCGTCGCGGACGAGCGCTGACACGGTCTCGGTCATCTTGCCGACGAGCTGTCCGAGGGAGGGTTCGCCCTCCGGACGTGGCGAGGTCTCGGCCACTGCGTCACCTCCATGGCTGTGTCGAGCATCGGGGTGCCAGGAGGCGGTGCCGCCCCTGACCGTGCTACGAACCCTACTCGCACCACGGCCGAGTAGATTGCCGCGATGGTCGCGTCCTCACGGGTCGATGCGACCGGCGCGACGGCGTGGATCTCGTGGTTGCGTGTGCTCGCCATCGTCGGGGTCGTGGCGATCCACACCACGGGCTCGACGGCGGTCGCCGACCGGGCGGGGTCGACGTGGGTGGGCCGCCTCGCCGTCGTCCTCGACATCGGCGCCATCGCCGCGGTGCCGCTGTTCGTCATGCTCAGCGGTGCGCTGCTTCTCGACCCCGATCGCTACCGAGGTCCGGCCGAGTTCCTCCGCCGACGCGCCGCCCGGCTGGTCCCGGCGATCGTGTTCTGGCACCTCTGGTATCTCGGGCTGCGGCTGCTGCGCGGGGAGCGGCCGGGTGTCGGGGAGGTGCTGCGCCGGGTGGCCGTCGGCGAGCTCTACACCCAGCTCTACTTCCTCTGGATCGTCCTGGGTCTGGCCCTGGTGACACCGCTGTTGATGCCGCTGCTGCGCCGGTGGGGGCGTCGCGGTGCACTCGTCGTCGGGGCTGTGGCGACGACCGCCACGGCGGTGGCGGCGGCGCTGCGGTGGCCGACCGCCGTCGTCCACACGTTGGCCACCTGGTGGCTGCCCTATCTCGGATACTTCCTGCTGGGCTGGGGCCTGCGTGGGGTACGGGTACGCGGAGCGACGCTCCTGGTGCTCGCCGCCTCGACGGCGACGCTCGCCGCGACCGTGATCGTGCAGTGGTCGCAGGGTGGTCCGACGTGGTTGTCGACGATCGCACCGGTGAGCTACTACGGCGCCGGGGTCGCACTCTGCGCGGTGGGGATCTTCGGGGTCGGGCGAGCGCTCCTCGCGCCGGACGGCGTCCTGCGCAGGGTCGCCGAGCCGCCGCTGGCCCGGGTGGGTCGCACGCTCGGCGACGTCACGCTCGGCGTGTTCGGCATCCATCTCACCGTCATCGCCGTGCTGGCCGCGACCGGCTGGCTGGGAGGTGGCGACCCCGCACCCGACGTGCCTACCCTGCTCGCCCGCGTCGTCGTCGTCCTCGTGGTGAGCTACGCCGTCGCCCTCACGTTCGCGCGCGTCCCGGGGCTGCGTCGCGTCGTCTGAGCGCGGGCCGGCGACGACCTGCGGCCACGCAACCGGCCAGGAACGACGTGGAGCTCAGCGCTCGTGACGGGCGGTCACCGCCGCGCGAGCCTGGCCGACCTCGTCCCACGGGATGGTCTCGGTGTCCCGCTCCAGGGTGTCCTCGGGCCCCTTGCCCGCGAGCACGACGGTGTCGCCGGGCCGGGCGGTGAGCACGGCGTGACGGATCGCCTCGACGCGGTCGCCGATGCTCGTGGTCGTCCCGGGCCCGCGTGCGCCGCTCTTCATCTCCGCGAGGATCTGCGCGAGCGGGGTGTCCCGGTGGTCCTCCTCGGTGAACACCGCGTGGTCGGCCAGCCGTGACGCGACCTCGCCTAGCGGGGCGCGCTTGGAGGGGTCGCGGGGACCGCCTGCCGACCCGAGCACCACCCACAGCTCGCCCTGGGTGGTCGCTCGGACGGTCGCGAGCGCCTTCTCGAGGCTGGGCGGGGTGTGGGCGAAGTCGACGATCACCCGGGGGTCGGACGCCGGGTCGGTCGGCACGAGCTCCATCCGGCCGGGCACGCCGCCGAAGCTCCCCAGACCGGCGACCAGTTGCTCGGACGTCGCCCCGAGCCGGTGCGCGGCCGCCATGGCGGCGAGCGCGTTGGCGACGTTGAAGCGACCGATCATCGGCAGCAGCGCGTCGATCCGACCGAGCGGGCTGTCGACGGCGAACGCGAGCCCGTCGGCACGCTCGGCGACGTCGTGGGCGACCCAGGCGGCGTCGCCGCCCTCGGCCGAGTACGTCGTCTCCTCGGGAGCGACGCCCAGCAGCTGGTCTGTCCACGGGTCGTCGGCGTTGAGGACGGCGAACGGCGAGCGCTGGACGAGCTTGGCCTTCTCGGCGAAGTAGTTCTCGACCGTCCCGTGGAAGTCCAGGTGCTCGCTGCTCAGGTGCGTCCAGATCGCCACGTCCCAGGCGATGGCGCGCACCCGGTCCATCGCGAGCGCATGGCTGCTCGCCTCCAGCACGACCGCGCGTCCCCCGGCTTCGACGACGTCGGTGAGCACCCGCTGCAGCTCGGGTGCCTCGGGAGTGGTGAAGTGCGCCGGGAAGTGGCGAAGGGCGCCGTCGGGCAGCTCGTAGCCCACCGTGGAGAGCAGGCCCGTCGGGATCTCGGCAGCACGGAGCAGATGCCGCGCGAGCCAGCTCGTGGTCGTCTTCCCGTCGGTCCCGGTGACACCGACGACGCTCAGCCGGGCGCTGGGGTCGCCCGCCAGGGCCGATGCGCCGTCGGCGAGCGCGGCGCGCGCCGAGGACACGGTGAGATAGGGGATCGGGCTCGCTCCGCCGTCGACGCCCTCACCGATGGCGACGACGGCTCCGCGGGCGGCGGCGTCGGCGAGAAAGCGGTGGCCGTCGGCCCTCGCGCCCCGGATGGCGACGTAGGCGTCGCCGGGCCGCACCCAGGCGGAGTTGTGGGTGATCCCGTGCACCTCGACATCCGGGAGATGGGTCTCGATCGCCCCGAGGACGCGGGCGAGGTCACGCAGGTGCATGGAAGGCATGCTGCCACCTGTGCCGACCCCGCGCCTGCCGACATGGTGGAGGGCGCCGGGCACAGGTGCCGGTCGGTCGTCGCGCCGAGACGACGAACGGCCCCCGGGATGCTCCCGAGGGCCGAACGTACGAGGTGGCTCCGACCGGCGTCGATCCGGTGACCTTTCGATTTTCAGTCGAACGCTCTACCAACTGAGCTACAGAGCCAGGGCGGCAACCCGCCGGTGCTCCGACGAGAACCGTTCCGCGACCCCGACCGGACTTGAACCGGCGGCCTCCGCCGTGACAGGGCGGCGCTCTAACCAACTGAGCTACGGGGCCAAGCTTGTTCCACATTCTGCACGAGTGGGCACCCCCAACGGGATTCGAACCCGTGCTACCGCCGTGAAAGGGCGGGGTCCTAGGCCGCTAGACGATGGGGGCTCCATGAGCGCCCGGACGTGCCAGCTGCCCAAGAACCTGGACGAGCATAAGGGAGCGGGTCTGCTCGGAGCAAACCGGCGCGGGATGACGCCGATCACGTCGGTGCGCTGACGGGCTGCGAGGTGCTGCGTGTCCCGGATGTGAGGATGGTGGCGTGGTCGAGATGTCGCGCGAGGACTTCGAGGAAGCCGTCTCCGACGCTCTCGACCTCATCCCGGAGCGGCTCGCGGCGCACATCGACAACGTGGTCGTGCTGGTGGAGGACGAGCCGCCGGCGGACGCCGGCGACCCCGACCTGCTCGGCCTGTACGAGGGCACGCCGCTCACCGAGCGGGGAGAGTGGTGGGCGGCGGGGTCGCTGCCGGACCGCATCACGATCTACCGCAACCCGACCCTGCGGATCTGCGAGGACGTCGAGGACGTCGTCGAGGAGGTCGCGGTCACGGTGGTCCACGAGATCGCGCACCACTTCGGGATCGACGACGCGCGGCTCCATGAGCTCGGATGGGGCTGAGCGGGGCGCAGAGCCGTCAGGCGATGGCGCGCGGCTCGCGCTGCGCCCAGGCGACCGCGGCGGCGGCCAGGCTCGTGTCACGTGCCGACGGCAGCCAGCGCGTCCCCCCGCGTGTGACCGACCAGGGCGGCGGACGGCGGGACTCGAAGACGACCTGGGCGGCATACTCGCGCATCGTCGACTCGTAGCGCCCGACGGCGTCGACCACGCTCGCACGTCCGGCCATCACCTCGGCGAGCGCGTCGCACAGGGTCTCGGCGTCGCGGATCGCGGTGCTGGCGCCTCGACCGCCGGTCGGAGGCATCGCATGGACGGCGTCACCGACCGCGGTGATCACACCGGCCTGCCACGGAGCCAGCGCCGTGACGTCGCTCGGCGCGGCGTGGAACCCGAACCCGCTGACCGTCGCAGGGTCGCTCCGGGCGATCATCTCGACGAGCTCGGTCGACCAGTCCCGCTCCTCGAGCAGCGCCACCAGCCCGTCGACGAGCTCGACCCCGGACAGATCGGTCAGCGCCGACGTCTGCGCGGATTCGAGCATCACCGCGCCCCACACGTGCTCGTCCGCGACGTGCAACGGGTCCGAGGAGAAGGTGCGCACCAGGGCGGGGTCGAGCGCGTGGTGCAGGCCGGCGTAGAGGCCGTGCCCCCCCAGTCCGACGGCGATGCTCGGCCGATCGCCGTAGACCTGCGCAGCCGGCTCGCTCAACGCATCTCGACCGGTCCAGCCCGCGAACCCGATCAGGGGTGTCGGGCTCGACGTGGGTCGACCGGCGAGACCGGAGGCGATGGGCGACCCGACGCCGTCGGCGGCCACGACGAGATCGGCGCGCACCCGGCTGCCATCGGCCAGCAGGGCCATGGCGCCACCCGAGCGATGGCGTTCGACGGCGATGACACCGGCCCCGAGTCGTAGCGCGTCGTCGAGCCCGCTGGACAGCAGCAGCCGCAGCGTGACCCGATCCGTGACGAGTCCGCCGCGCACGACGGCGGGCCGTTCGTCCGCGATCGGCCGACCCTGGTCGTCGAGGACGCGATAGCCGGTCTCGACCCACGTGCCCTGACCCAGGGCGTCCAGGGTGCGCATCATGGACACCGGAAGCATCGTGTCCAGGGCCGCCAACGCGTGACGATCGAGCAGCAGCCCGTGGCCGACGGTGCGCCGCAGCTCGGTGTCGCGTTCGAGGACGACGACATCGGCACCGAGCCGCTGCAGCCCGTGCGCGAGCGCGAGCCCGCCGATCCCGGCACCCACGACGACGACGCGCACGAGGCACATCCTGCCGGAGATCGACGACATCGACGTTCGCTCTGGGTGATCGATCGCGTCGACGACGGATCTGCGCGGGATAATGGGGGCATGGACAAGGTCACGAAGACCGACGAGCAGTGGCGTGCCGAGCTCGACCCCGCCGAGTACGCGGTGCTGCGCCAGGCGGGCACCGAGCGGCCGTGGACCGGTGCGTTGCTGGACGAGAAGCGGGTCGGCGTCTTCGCCTGCCGGGCGTGCGGAGCCGAGCTGTTCCGCAGCGAGACGAAGTTCGACAGCCACTGCGGCTGGCCGAGCTTCTACGAACCGCGCGAGGGCGACGCCGTCGAGCTCATCGAGGACCGCTCGCACGGGATGGTCCGCACCGAGGTGCGGTGCGCCCGCTGCGGCTCGCACCTCGGCCACGTCTTCGACGACGCCCCGCAGACGCCCACCGGCGACCGCTTC